>NZ_JBVJWD010000048.1:9230-53044 GCF_055602785.1 Streptomyces sp. NPDC037301 | reverse complement strand
GACGGCCCAGCAAGGACCGCCCCACCCCCACTCCAGCCCGCTACACTCTCCACTCCCAAGCCGTTGACCAGCACGAATGAAGAAGTCCGGCTGGAGTACTAGTTCAGAGAAGGTGCCTTCCACCTGGACTCCGCCTGGCACCACGCCTGGGAGACGGTCGCCGCGCTCATCGCCACCACCAAGGCCACGACCCGGTGACCGGTCGGCCCCGCACGCCCCTGGACCGTGTCCGCGCCTCGGTCGGCATCGCCCAACTCGCCCTCCAGCAGATCGCGGACGACCTGACCGACGACGTCGACCAGGCGGAGCTCGCCGCGATCCTGCGCGAGCTCCAGTAGGACATCGACGTGCCCGGCGGCCTCCTTCCGGCCCTGGCGCAGCTGGTCACCACCGCCGCGCGACGGGCTGAGCAGATCGAGCCCGACCGCGACGGCGACGCCTCCTGCCGCTGCACGAGGCCGCCGCCCTGCTCACCGACAACGCCGGGCCTCGCCTGACCTGGGCTGCCCGCGCCCTGGACCCGCAAGGAGATCCCGAATGACCCTGCCGACCCACCCCCAGTTGCCGGAACGCTGCCTCGTGGTCCTCATCCGCGCATCCGGTGCCGGGAAGAGCACGCTGGCCGGAACCTGGCCCGCCTCGCAGGTCCAGTCCCTGGACGCCCTGCGCGGCGCGGTCAGCGACGACTTCTCTGTCAAGTTCAGCGTGTTGGGGGTTGGAGGGGGCTTTGCATTCCGCACTGGCGGGTGCTCGGGCAGCGGCGCGGTGCGGCCTGAGCACCCTGGGACGTGCGGGTCAGCCGCCCTGCCCGGCGCTCCCGACCGGGCCGACCTTCACCACGGAGCCGGCACCATCCGTGACGGGCAGCGTGTCGGCGCCCGGCCAGTCGAGGGTGACCGACTTCGTCTCGTCCGGCGGGGTCACCACCAGCCCCGTGACGCGGACGCCGGAGCCGCCCGACGTGTTGATCGGGTAGTTGATGCCGAAGTACACCGACTTCCCGTCCTTGAGGGTCATCGGGGTGGCCTTCTCACCCGTGCGCTTCGCGGACAGCGACCCCGAGCTGGTCTTCAGGTCGACGCCCGCGTACCCGGAGAGCACGCAGTCCCGGCCGCCGCCGTTCTTCAGCTCCACCGCGACGGTCCCATCGGGGTCGCCGTCGATGGTGTTGTCCGTCGCCGTGATCTCCAGCTCGTCGGTGCGGCACTTGCCGACCTTGCCGTTCTCGCTGGAGCCGGTCCCGGCGGCCGCGCCCTGTCCGCCGGAGCTCTTCCCGGCGGAGTCCTTCCCGCCGCCCTGATCCGAACCGCCCGAGCCCGAACCGCCGCCCGAGGAAGACACAGCGGACGCGGACGACGGGTCGCTCTGTCCCATGCCGTCATCGTCGTTCTGGCAGGCCGTGAGCGAGAGACCCGCGGCAACGGCCAGGGCGGCGAAGGTGAGCTTGTGAACGCGCATCGTTTCTTCCTCAGTATCGGTTGGGGGTGCCGGCTGCTCGGTACGAGTCGGTACGAGCGAGCGTTTCTGATCACCAAGACCCGCCCGGCCCGGCGAACCATTCCGCCCAAGCACCCCCTAATACATCCCTGTTACACGCACAGCCAGGCACAACGCGCACCACCACCGGGCACACCCGGCCCGCACCGCCCCTCCCGCACCCCTGCTGCCTCGCGATCAGCTTCGTTTTGGCGTTCACACCCTCGGTCGGACCGTTGTTGTACGGAAGCGTGAGCCCCGCCACGGCCGCGTCGTGGTCCTGCTCGAAGCCGGTGAGGAAGGGCGCCGGCTCGGGTGGCTGGGCCTTCCGGACGTCGGCGATCCAGGCGTCGACGTCGCCTCCGCGGCGCTCGCCCATGAGCTGGGCGAAGTCGTGCACGAGTCGGGCCAGGTCGGTCATCTCGGGGCAGGCCGCGATGAGTTCACCCAGATGCTCACGCCGTTTGTCGGACAGGTTCCCGGGCCGGGTCGTGATCCAGGAGGTGAGGCGGCGCGGGGAGGGCGTGATCCGGTCGCTCTCGTGGCAGCCCTGGTTGAGATACTTGTGCAGGAGGTTGAGACTGCCGGTGCAGCCGAGAGCACGGATCTCCTCGAAGAGGTGCTTGACCGGGACCCCGGACTCCTCGAGTACGGCGTCGGCGCAGGTGCTCGCGGTGGGGGTCGACCAGGCAGGTCCGGCACTGGGGCGGGCGACGCAGCCGGTCAGGCTCGGGCGCGCGAGCGTAGCGTTTGACCGTGTTGAGCGCCAGGTTGAGCCGTCGTGCGCAGTCGAGGAGGCCGACACCGTTGTCGATCAGGTCGTGGACGGCATGCCTGCGTTCCAGGGTGGTGCGCTCGCGGGTCAGTGTCTGCCGCTTCGGGCCGGCTTTCGCCCAGCAGCCGCTGTGGGCCGCTATCGCCTTCTCCACCGCCCGTGCCAGGCCGTTCCACACATGCCAGCGGTCGCTGACCTGCGTAGCCTCGGGCAGGGCGCGGCGGATCGCCTCGGCAGACAATGCGGATACGTCGCGGCACACGGTCTCGATGCCGGGGTGGTCGCGCAGCCATACTTCGAGCGCCTTCGACTTCCGGTCGGGCAGGACGCCGATCCTCTCGTGGGTCCCGGCATCGATCACGACAGCGACACAGCGGCACAGCGGTGACGCCGACGCAGGGCGAAGGTGTCGATACCGGTCACTCGGGGCGCCCTCGGACGCGGCAGGGTGCGCAGGGCGGTGTGACGCACCAGGATCCGCTGCCCCTTGTCGACCACCTCTTCGACGACCAGCGGGGACAGCCCCGAAAACACCACGTCCACAACCTCGTTGACATCTCGCACGTAATGTCAACGACACCGACGCCACTCAGTGTCACCACCGAATGTGAGACAGGGCCGTTAACTTTACAGACTCCTCCGGCGGTGCAGCAGGCCGATGGCTGGCGGCTTCGGCAGCGGCCGCGGCTTGGACCAGAGGGCGTGGGGTGACGCGGGGAAGCGTCGCAGGGAAGGGCCGGAGCACCACGAGGTCCTCCGGACGAGCTTTCCAGCGGGGGAAGATGGTGAACCGCACCAGGCGGTGCACGAATCAGCTGCCGTCCGCGTCACCATTCACGACGTGAGCGCCGAGGACGACCCCGCCGCGCGTGCACGGTCCATCGTCGATCGCTACCAGCTCGACCCGTACGAGCTCACGGCCTCGCCGCCGACGCGGTGCGGAATTGTCCGGGTGTCCGACGACGAGACGATCCTCGTCATAGGCACTCACCACCTGGTGTCCGACGCCGCCTCGAGCGCGGTGCTGCTGCGCGACCTCGACCGTGCCTACCGACGCCGGACCGGAGACGACACCAGCGAAAAGCCTCCGCCCCTGGAGGTGCAGTACGCCGATGCCGCACTGTGGCAGCAGAAGCTGATCGCCGCGGGAGACCTGGAGGTCTCGCGCGCCCACTGGGCCGCCCACCTCAAAGGTGTTCGGAGCGGCATCGACCCAGGGCTGCTGCTCCCGTCGACGAACGAGTGGGGCATCGCCGCCGAGACCACCGTCGACCTCGCCGCAGAGCTGACGGACCGGCTGCGCGCGGTTGCGGCCGAGGTGTACGCGACACCGTTCATGGTTCTCTTCGCCGTGTGGGCCGGCGTCCTCGCTCGCCTCGACGCCGCAGCCGGGGCAGACGTCGTCATCGGGGTGCCCGTCGACCGGCGGTCGGACAGGGCGGTCCAGGACCTCGTCGGGCTGTTCGTCACGATGGTCCCGGTCCGCGTGCGTCCCGTCGGGGACCAGACATTCTCGGCTTTCGCTGCCCGTCGGGGCCGGACAGATGGGCGTTCTGGCCGAGGGCGAACATGCCGACGGTCCCAGTCGACGTGACCGTTGTCCCAGGCTTCGCCACCAAGAGAGAACTAATCGCTGTATTCGGGGTGTTGGCGGTGTGCCAACACGCCCGCCCAGGCTGCCAGTTCACGGCCTTCTGCACACGCTTCAGAGCCACCGGGTAACCCGTGCCGCCCTCGATGCCCGCCAGGCATCGAGGGTTTCATGGCCATTCGCGAGACGCTGGACCATCGAGCCAGGGTCGACTGACCTTCGCACCACCCGTAACCTGCGAACCCACCCGCACCACCCCGATAGCATGTTCGAACTCGCGACGAGCACCCTCATCGCCCGTCCTTCGCCGGAAAGCCATGCTATCCGGCACAAAGAGTGACTCATGCAACCAAAATCTAACAAATCGGCCAAACAATTGATATCTATAATATCGCGGGCGTTTTCGCGAAGAAACTACAGAATTACGTTCGCCGCGTGGCGTCAACCGCGGGCGATGCTGTGGGCCACGGCGGGTATCGCGGCCCTCGGATTCCTCATCGCGCTGGAGATCGCCGCACGTCGCTACGGTCTGCCGGGGCCGATCACCACCCAGGTGCAAGAGGTGGTATTCGCCCCCAAATCAGGTTTCCTCCTGTACGCCAGCATGGCGTTGATGATGGTGGTGCTCACCTGGCGGCAACGGTTCATCGCGGCCGGCGCCGCGATCGGCATCGACGTCATCTTCTTGCTGGTGCGGTGGGCGGCCGACGCCAAGGTGACCGACGGCCACCCCTTCGGCAACGGCGCGTTGTGGGTGATTTTGGGCTATGCGGTCATCGCTATCACGCGCCGCACAGGCCGGGAACGTGTCCTGCTGCTGAAGGGCGTCGGGCTGGGCCTGCTGCTGGTGGCCGGCCGCAAGACTGGCGATACCTGGCTACTCATCACGTCGAAGACCCGCCCGGCGGTGCTCGACCAGTACGTGGCAACCGCCGATCACGCGCTGGGCAACCCGTCGTGGCTGGTAGGCCGGATTGTCGCGGCCACCGGCTCGGTCGGCGCCCATTTTCTCGACTACGTCTACACTCAGCTTGCGGTGGCCGCGGTCATCGTCGCGCTGTACCAGCTGCGTAACGTGGCGGTCGAGCGCCGCTTCCCGAGCCATCATCTGATACGCACCTTCCTGGCCATCGGCCTCCTCGGGCCCGGCATCTACATGATCTTCCCGGTGGTCGGACCGATCTTCGCCTACGGCGCCGACGGCGGACACTGGGCGGTGGCCAACCTGTGGCCGGACACGCCGCCGCCGGTCAATGTCCCGCATCAGATGCCATTCGACGAGATCACCCCACGCAACTGCATGCCCAGCCTGCACACAGCGTGGGCTACCGCGATATTCATTCATTCCCGCAAGGGCCCACGGATTCTGCAATTCGCAGGCGCGTTCTGGCTGATTGCTACGCTCGGCGCAACGCTGGGCTTCGGCTACCACTACGGCGCGGATATCGTTGCCGGCGTGGTGTTTACGCTCACGATCGAGGCAGCTCTGCGCTCGCTCGAACGTGGCTGGGACCGGTCAGGAATCCAGCTGGTCACCTACGGTGCAACGGTCTTCGCTGCGCTCTTGGTGTCGTATCGCTATCTGCCGATGGAGATGGCCAAACATCCGTGGGTGTTTGGACCACTTCTCATCCTGGCGATGACCTCAGTGGTTTACTGCTACGTACGGACCATCGAACTGTGGGAAACGGAGGCCGCACCAGCGCGGCAACCGGAACCGCAACCCGAGCTAGTGTCCTGAGTCGGGAATTCCGTGCATATCTGTAGGCTTGCTCCATGGCGCGGATGGGGCGGCCGAAGGCCGAGTTGACGTCGCCGGACGAGGAGCGGGCCGCACTTGAGGAGTGGGTGCGGCATCGTTCCACGCCACAGCGTGGGCGCTGAGATGCCGGATCATCCTGGCTTGCGCCGAGGGTGCCTCGAACAAGGACGTGGCTGCTCAACCCGGCTCCACACCACAGGCGGTGGGCCGTTGACGGGTCCGGTTCGTGCAGTACCGGATCGCCGGTCTGGGTGACATGCCGCGTCCGGGTGGCCCCAGGACGGTGACGGACGAGCAGGTCACGGCGGTGGTCACCAGGACACTGGAATCCACTCCGGCGAACGCAACACACTGGTCGACACGGTCGATGGCCAAGGAGATAGGCCTGTCGCAGTCGTCGGTGTCACGGATCTGGCGGGCGTTCGGCCTGCAGCCGCACCGCTCGGAGACGTTCAAGCTGTCGACCGATCCGTACTTCGTCGACAAGGTCCACGATGTCGTCGGCCTCTACCTGGACCCGCCCGAACGGGCCTTGGTGTTATGCGTGGATGAGAAGTCGCAGATCCAACCCCTTGACCGGTCCCAGCCCGTGCTGCCGATGATGCCCGGGGTTCCCGCGTGGGCCACCCACGACTACGTTCGCGCCGGCACCACCTCACTGTTCGCCGCACGCGGCCCCGGTCCGGACGGGTACGCGGCCTGCCCGGACCGGGACGGGAGACGCGGATCCTCTGCAGGACGGGTTCGAACCGTGGAGAGTCCCCCGCTGCCCGGCAGTGATCACGATCGACATCGGCTTCTGGCCTTGCTCAACGGCCAGAAGCAGCTTGGTCGTCAGGGCACCACGAGAGCGTCCGAGGCCGCGGTCGTCCGGCTCGGTGCCGACGCCGCCGGGCGGCTCCTTCTGAAGATCCCCTTTTTCCGCGCTCCGGCGGCGTGCTGGTGAGCCTCGGCACACGGTGGAGTCGACGTTGATGTCCAAGCTGATGAGTTCCTTGGCATCCGCCCGGGCCTGCAGTTCGATGAAGATCCTCTGCCAGATGCCGTCCCGTTGCCACCGGCGGAACAAGTCGTACACCCGGCCCCAGGGGCCGTACCGCTCCGGGACGTCCCGCCACGGGACGCCAGTGCGGGTCCGAAACCGTATGCCGTCGATCAGCTGCCGCCTCGTCCATATCAGTAGAACGTCCCAGCTTCTTGCCCCCGGGCAACAACGGCGCCAACCGGGCCCACTGGATGCCCGTCAGATCTCCACGCACTGCTTGGCGATCACCGCAGAGGTTGATCGACTTCGGGGACGGACGCCAGACCGGTCACGGACAGGATCGCCTCGACTGTCTCTTCAACCGTCAGCGTAGTGTTGTCGATCCAGGTTCCCTGCTGCCCGAGCTCGGAGCGCATCGCCTCATCCAGGGGCGACCAGTCCATGGTCAAGACCTTCGCCCGCGCCTGGTTGCGCTGCCACGCGACCACCGGGCCGGGAGCCAGGATGACGATATGGAGCGGCACTGCCGCCAGCGTCGTGCGGTAGAAGTCAAGGTGGGCATGGCGGACCACGACATCATCGAGCACGGGGATGAAACTGGCCCGCGCGAAGCTGTCCGCCAGAAGGCACGCGTTGCGAGCCCGCAGGAAGATTTGCCGGTCGGCTTCCGCGTTTTCAGCCGATGAGGGCCATTGCCCACCGCTGACGATCATCTGCTGGAGTGCGTCCACCTCAATATGGGCCGACATCCGGAGCCGGCCGGCCAGCGCAGCAGCCACCGTGGACTTCCCACTCCCGGGGATGCCGGTCAGCAGGACAGCACCGGCGGCCGACTCACGGTCGATGGGTACCGGATTCAAGCTCATACGAATTCTCCAAGCGCAGCGATCAGGTCCCTGAGAGTACGCGTTGCCCCATCATCCGCTGAGCCGGCGACCACTTGATCCACTTTCGACACACGCCCAGCAGCCGAGGGCTGTGTATGCCATTGGGCCTGGCATCGTGACCATCCAGGAGCGCAGATGAGAAATGGCATTGGTTCCCTGGTGACCGGCCTGGATGCCGGCTGGCCTGAGGCGGTGAGGATGTTCGTTCTCGTAATGAAAGTGTCTGCGCGCGATCTGGTGCATGCGGACCTGACGTCGTGCGGGTGGTCACGGTCTGAACAGCACTTGGCCAGCGTCGCGGAGCAGTTGGAGCGCGCCCGGCTCGGAGAGGTCGTCTGGCTTGCGGTTTGCTCTGCAACCGGAATTCCCGTGGCGAAGGGTGGGATCGACTACCGCGTCAAGGAGGGTGTCGGCACTCTGTGGCAGCCTGCAGTCCATCCCGCATTGCAGTCCTGCGGGATCGGCACGTTCCTTGTCGACGCAGCGGAGCAACGCATCAGGAACCGCGGTCTGTGGCAGGCCGAGCTCGGCGTGGAGGAGAACAACCCCCGGGGCTCGGGCGCTCTACGAACGACTGGGCTATGTCACCTTCGACCGTCAGCCGGACTCGTCGAACGAGCAAGCCCCAGATGGGTCGTCATGCTGCTACGAAACGATGTGCACCTTGATGCGCAGGACCTCTCCTAGGTTCGGCCAGCTCCGTCGACGGACGCGGCAGCGGTCGGCTACCGGTCGCTCCAGGTCAAGACGCCGGGAGCGGCGCACCCGGATCGCGGCTACGCGTGAACCAGAGCGTTCTACCGGTCCGTTGGCCTCCTCTCACTGGAGGAGACGAATGACCTCTGGCCGGGAAACCCATGGCTGATCCTGGCGAAGTGGCCGGCGCTCCAGTCCTGACTCTGCGCCGAGCCACAGGATGCTCGCGTCCAGGGTAGGGCGGAGCCGAGCAGAGGTGCTTTGTTGACTGTGCGTAGTGGTCCGCGGGTGGCGGGTCGCCCGTCACTCAGCTCTCCAAAGTGCCCTGGTGGTAGTTTATGCGCCATCCCCTGTCTGTCAGACGTCACAAGGAGCTCCGCCATGCTCGGTGCCATCTGTCGTCGGCGAAGTACGTCAGGCGAACGATGCCCCGAGCGAGTACGACTCCTGACATCTCGCTGACCTTGACCCGGAGGCTCCGGGTGCGCAGTACCCGCGCGATGGAAACGAGCGTGGGGTCTGCGAAGGAGAGCCAAATGTGCGCAGGGTGTGCTCCAGCGGTCAGCGCTCGAGGCGGACGAGGCCCACCTGGTGGCCGCCGTCCTGCGCGAATTGTGCAGGCATGGAACGCACGCCGAGACCACATCCACTCATTGCCGCCCCACCTGCTGCCGGCGTGCTGTCTCACAACCAGCCGCGGCGGGCCGCGATCACTCCGGCCTGGAAGCGGTTGGCGGCGCCGAGGAGGTCGTGCAGGCGGCTGATGCGGCGGCGCATGGTACGGACGGACCAGCCGAGCTGGCGGGCTATCGCCTCGTCCTTGAGGCCGCTGACCAGGAGGGTGAGGACGAGTCGGTCCTCCTCGCCGAGGGGATCCTCGGCGGGGGCGTTGAGGGGCAGGGCCTGCTTCCAGCACATTTCCCAGTAGCCGGTGAGGGCATCGAGCAGAGTGGACGGGCGGATCACCGCGGCGCGGACGTCGTTGAGGTCGAGGGAGAGCGGCATCAGGGCGAGCTTGCGGTCGGCGATGGCGAGTTTGATGCCCAGGCCGGGCAGGACGCGGGCCTGTTCGCCGTGCCGGACCAGCTCGCGAATGTCGTCGAGGACGCCCGGCCATTCCAGGGCCTCGGGGGCGTAGACCGCGCGGTACCGTACGCCGCGGCCGAGCGCCGTCGCCTCCACCGGGTTGGAGGTGGTCAGGGCGTACGGCGGCCGATCCAGGGTCATCACGTCTTCGTGGGCCTCCTGCTGAAGGCGGACGAACCAGCGGCCGAGCGCCTCGCTGCCGGTGGTGATCTCCACCTCGTCCTCATAGGTCGCGCCGGTGCGCGCGGCGGCGAACAGCCGGGACAACTCGTCGGCCGCCGAACGGACCCGCTCCAGCTCATTGCTTCTGGCCCGCACCAGCGCCTCGACGGCGGCGCCCGGCTCGATCGCGGCGTACCGGCGGCGGGAGCCGGCGAGCCGGCCGACCAGCCCGTGGTCGCGGAGCCGGTCCAGCGCCCTGGCGACGCGCTCGGCCGAACAGTCGAGATCCGCGGTGAGTTCGGCAGGCGCCGCCGTCCGCCGGGTCAGGACGGCGCGGTAGACGCTCTCGTCGAACGGATCGATGCCTGCCGCCGTGAGTTGCGGTGTCTCGGGAGTCATGGACGGATGGTGGCCCAATTGTGCCAGCGGCAGCAATGGGCCACGAAGATCAGTTGTGCGGCAAGTGCCCTCACCACTAGGACTTTTACGCATGGCAATGAAGTCACGAAGATCGCGTCATGCCGCCCTCGCCGCCGTTGTTCTCGCCGGCACGTTGGCGGCGACACCGGGTGCCGCCAACGCGTCCACGCCCGACCCGTCGCAACGAGTGCTCGTCGAACTGTCCGGGAACCCAGCGGTCACCGCCGCGCCCGGTGGGTCGCTGCTGTCCGCCGAGGCCGCCCGCGGCGTAGGCGCCGCCCGCCGCGCGCTCGACGCGCGGCAGGAGACGTTCCTCGGCTCGGCGAAGAGCGCCGGGCTGCACCCTTCGGCGACCCGCAAACTGGGTCTGCTCATCGATGCCGTGGCAATGACGGTGCCCGCGTCCGAGGTGGGGCGGCTGTCCTCGCTGCCGGGCGTCACCGCCGTCCGCCCCGACACCCGGGTGCTGACGAAGACGGACGTGAGCGTGCCGCTGATCGGCGCACCCGGCGTCTGGCAGCGCAAGGACCCGGCCGGAAGCCGCGTCACCGGCAAGGGGACCACCGTCGCGATCCTGGACAGCGGCGTGGACTACACCCACCCCGACCTGGGCGGCGGACTCGGCAAGGGGCACAAGGTCGTAGGCGGGCACGACTTCGTCAACGGTGACGAGGACCCGATGGACGACAACGGCCACGGCACCCACGTCGCCGGCATCATCGCGGGCAAGGCGGCTGAGAAGGGCGGCGTCACCGGCGTGGCTCCCGGCGCGAATCTGCTGGCCTACAAGGTGATGGACGCCGACGGCTCCGGCTACACGTCGGACATCATCGCCGGAATCGAGGCGGCCTCCGATCCGGCCAACCCGCACCGCGCCGATGTCATCAACATGAGCCTCGGCGGCCCCGACGACGGCACCGACCCGCTGGGCCGCGCCGCGACCGCGGCTGTACAAGCCGGTGTGGTCGTGGTCGCCGCGGCCGGCAACGACGGACCGGGCACGGGTACGGTCAGCAGTCCCGCAACGGCCGACGGCGTGGTCGCGGTCGGCGCGTCGACAAGCAATCTGCGGCTGCCCAGCGCCTATCTGGCCGGCAGGAAACCCGAGTTGATCCAGACCTACCGCGGCATCCTGTCCGCGAACCCGCCGGAGCACCCCGTCACGGCGCCGCTCGTCGATGTCGGCGAGGGCACCGCCGAGGACTGGAAGCGGGTCGGCGACGTACGCGGAAAGATCGTACGGGCGCAGATGCTCATCGCCTCCGACGCCCGGTACCTGACGGCGAGCGCCGTGGAGTGGGCGCAGGAGGCGGAGAAGCGCGGCGCGATCGCCGTGCTGGCCGGCCTGCCCTCCAACGACGGCCCGGTGTTCGTCGCCGGGGCACCGGGAGAGGTCCGGCCGCCGGAGGTGAACCCTGAGCCGGGAGTGGCCCAGGTGCCGTCATCGCCCGCGCGGATCGATGCCTCCGGCGACTCGCTGCGCATGGACCACCTGGTGGTCATGGGCATCGACTCGACCCAGTACACGGAGTTGAGCTCCCGGCTCTCCGCCGGGAAGGTCTCGGTGACGCTGCGGGGCACCGACACGACCGACCGGATCGCCTCGTTCTCCTCACGCGGTCCCACACAGGGCTTCGGTCTGAAGCCCGATCTGGTCGCGCCGGGCGTGGAGATCCGCTCCACTGTGCCCAAGTCGCTGTACGGGCCCGGCCAGTACCGCATGTCGGGCACGTCGATGGCAGCCCCGCACGTCGCCGGCGCCGCGGCCCTGCTGCGCCAGCTGTATCCCGGCCGGGCGCCTGCCGAGATCAAGGCCGCGTTGGTCGGCACCGCGAAGCCGCTGAGCGGCAGCGGGCCCACGACGCAGGGCTCGGGCCGGCTCGATGTGGCCGCGGCCGCCTCGGCCACGGTCAGCGCCTCGCCGGCGTCGGTGTCGTTCGGACTCGCCGATCTGTCCCGGCGTCACGTCGGCGGCAGCGCGAAGGTGACACTGCGGAACTCCGGCAAGCGGCCGGTCGCGACCTCGCTGCGGACCGACGGTCCGGCCACGGTCTCGGCGAAGCGGGTCACCGTACCGGCCGGGGGGACCGCGACCGTAACGGTCTCGCTGCGCGTCGCCCGACCAGGGGCCGACACCGAGATCAGCGGCCGTCTCACGGCGACTCCCGACCGGGGACCGGCGATCGGGGTGCCCTACCTGCTCGCAGTCCGGTATCTGGCCGTCCAGGCCGCACCCGACCCGAGCGACGGTCACTCGACCGTGCACATCGCCCCGCCGACCCGGCTGGCCGCACCGCCGGTCGTCACCGTCACCCCGCCTCGCGGCAAGGCCGTCGACGTCACTTCCACGCTCGATCCCGCCAGCGGCTACTACCGGGCCGAGGTGACCGGCAGCGTGGCCGGCGCCTACCGGGTCTCGGTACACGGCACCGCCGGCACCGGGCAGCGGCTCACCGGAGCCGGCGCCTTCGAGGTCACCCCGGTCGACAGCCGCGGGGACCGCTGGGAGCCGGTCGGCCCCAACAGCGAGGCCGGTTCGGTCGCCCTCTCGCCGAGCCGGCCGAAGCAGGCCGTCCTCACCCAGTACCAGAAGGCGGCTCCCTGGCTGACCACCGACAACGGTGCCTCCTGGCGCCAGTTGGGCCGACTGCCCGTCGCGGACGGCACGGGTCCGCTCGTGGTGGACGCGAAGAATCCCGACCGCTGGTGGTACGCCGTGAACAGCGTTCACGACGGCAGTCGCCGGGGCGCCATCCTGCGCACCGATGACAACGGGCGGACCTGGCGCACGCTCGACGTCCCGGACACCCGCATCGCGGCGCTCGCCGCCGATGAACGGACCCGCACCCTCGCCGCGGTCACCTCGGACGCACTGCTGGTCAGCACGGACGCGGGTGACCACTGGACGACGTATCCGACCGGTGTGACCGGCGCCATCACCGCCGCCGCCGTCACCGGTGACACCCTCTACATGACGACGTATCACGGTGTCTGGGCCCGCTCCGGCATCGGCTCGGGCAACCCCGGCGAGGCACGCCTGCTCTTCGCCCCGTCCGGCGGGGGCGTCGGCGGGCTGGCCGCCGACTCCTCGGTCGTGGCGGTGTATGTCCCGGGCCGGGGAGTTGTCGGTTCCCGTGACGGCGGGAAGACCTGGACCACCCTGCTGTCCATGACGGACGGCGGCCTCCGCCTGACCATCTCGGGTGACGACCTGTACCTGAGCACGCTGTCCGGCAGCGGCCGTCTCAGCCGCGACCACGGTCGGACGTGGACCACGGTCGCCGCGCCGTCGCGCGCAGCGCTACCGATGGACTACGACCGTTGGGCCGACGGTTCCGTCACCGTCTCCAGCGAGCAGGACGGTCTCTACCGAGGTGCCGCGGACGGCACCGGATATCGGCGGATCGGCGTCCAGGGACTGACCGTGAACGATCTCGCGGTCAGTGACGGCCATCTGCTCGCCGCCACCGACAGCGCGGTCTACCGCACCGCCCTTCCCGTCGCGAGCCCGGAGTGGGGCCAGTCGGGCGGCGAGGGCAGAAGGGGCGTCACCGTCCCGCAACTTGCCGTGTCGGCCAAGGATCCGAAGGTGATCTGGAAGGTGCGGCGCACCGCGTTCGGCTCATTCACCGTCGAGCGCAGCGGCGACGGCGGTGCCACCTGGGAGAAGAGGGGCAGTTCGGCGGAGGTGCCGACGGCGCTCCTGGTCCACCCCGCCGACCCGAACCGGGTCATGGTCAGCTTCCGAAGCCTTCTGGGCCAGGGGCTGTTCGCCACCAGCGACGGCGGTGCGACGTGGAAGAACCTCTACCACGAGCGCTCCTTCGACACCATCGCGGGCGACCCCGCAAATCCGCTGCGCCTGTGGCTCGGCAACACCGCCGGTCTCTACCGGTCTGACGACGGCGGAGTGACCGTCACCAAAGTCGCCGACGGCCCGGTGAGCGCGATCGACCTCGACGGACGGCGACTCGTCGTCGGCGGCGAGAGCGTCCGCGTCAGCACCGACGGCGGCCGGACCTTCCGCACCGCGGACACCGGCGCTCTCGCGATCCATGTCTCCGACCTGCTCCGGGTCAAGGACACGCTCTACGCGGCCACCACCAGGTCCGGGGCCAGCGGCCTCCTGCAAGGCGGCCGCGGCGTACTGCGCAGCACCGACCACGGTCTGAGCTGGCAGAACATCTCAACCGGCCTGCAGAACACCGACACCACCAAACTGGCCGCGAGCCCCGACGGCCGCACGCTCTACGTCGGCACCGTCGACGGCGGCGTGCACCGTCTCGACCTGCGCCACTGATCACTACGGACCGGGCGCCCGGACGGAACCTCTGTCCGGGCGCCCGGTCCACGCGTTGACGCGGCCGGTGGATCAGCGCAACGACCACGACGGCCGGGCCGCCCAGCGCGGGCGTGTCGGGCCATTTGGCCTCGGAGGTGAAGCCGAGCATGGCCTGCATCATCGCCAATGTGACCAGCTCCTCGGCGAGCTGCGGGGCGATCCCTACGGCAGGCGTCCGCGGTGCTTGATGTGATGAGTCCTTCAGCAGGTCGTCGGTCCTCACATACAGTGCGGTGGCGAGGGAGTCCAAGTCCGGTGTCACAAAGGGACCGGCTGTACGCGCCGTACCGAGGCTGGTACTCCCGCGGGTACACCATGGGCGACCCGCACCTGCCGGAGGTCGAGGACGTCCTGACCCCGCTGCGGGCGCACGCGGAGGTCCTGCTGCCCGCGGTGCGGCAACTGCTCCGGGACGACGGCGTGTGCTTCTCGCTGACCTGCCCCTTCCTTCGCGTCCTGAAAGCGTGGGGCCGGCCGCAGCTCCCGCGCTGCCGAAGGTGGTGGCCCTGCTGGACGACGCCCGGTACTCGCTGTACGCAGTCGATGCGCTGGTGGCGATGGGACCGGCTGCGGCGTCTGCCGAGCCTGCCGTACGCAGGTGCACGGTTCTCGACTTCCCCGGTAACCATCACACAGTGGCGTGGGCCGCCCGGCGCCTCGGCGGCGACGGGGATGCGGCCCTGCGGCTTATCGGCGAGGCGGTGCTGACGGAGGAGGGACCTCTGATCCGCATGTCCGGGATGGGGACCAACGGGGCAGCAGTTGGCAATAGCGCCGATTCCGCTTCTGCCCTCTCGCAAACGACCATCTGTGAGAGTTCTGCGAGAGATCCGGGAGCCGACCCGTTTCCGCAGGTGGCCGCTCGCAGAAGTCCCCTCAAAACCCGCATGTTGTTCGACGGGGCTCCGAGAGGCTTCCGGCATGGATTTCACGCCCGATCAGGCCGCATTGGCGGTAGAACATTACGACTGCCCGAACTGTGACGCACCTGCCGGCAGCGCCTGCCGCACCCCGGGCGGGAAGACCGCCACGAAGTACCACACCCCCGCTTCGTCCTCGTCCCCTCGCTCCGCGCGGAACTGGACCGCCACGACGTCGGTACTTCCCCGACCGCACACCCGTGCGCCAATTCGTGCTGTCGCAGGAGCGCTATTCCCAACTTGCCACCTACTACGAGCAGGCATGACGGCCGTTCAGGCATGGCACGACCTCATCATCGACAGGGCGAGGCATCGTCCGGCTCGACGACACGTCTCGCTGAAGGTGAAGCAGGGAAGTTCACAGCCGAGGTGCCGCGAGTTGACTGAGACGCCAGGTCTTCATCCAACGCCCCCGAGCGCTCGAGAAACTGGGTAGTTGTCCGGGGCCAGCTCCGCATACGTTCGGCAGCATGACTGACGAGTGCTTCGGGCATCCACGACTCGCCGCGATCTACGACCCGCTCGACCCTGATCGCAGCGATCTCGATGCATACGTCCGGATGACGGAGGAGTTCAGGGCGCATCGAGTGCTGGACATCGGCTGCGGGACAGGAGTGTTCGGCCTCCTACTGGCTGATCGCGGGATCGACGTCGTCGGCATCGATCCCGCCCGGGCGTCCATCGATGTCGCTCGGGCCAAACCGGGCAGTGAGCGAGCGCGCTGGATCTGCGGTGATGCGACGGCACTCCCGCCTCTGCAGGTTGACCTCGCGACGATGACAGCGAACGTTGCCCAGGCCATCGTTGATCCGCAGACATGGCAGAAGACGCTGCAGGGGGCCTACGAAGCGCTGTGGCCCGACGGGCACCTGGTGTTCGAGACCCGGGACCCGGCGAGGCGCGCTTGGGAGGAGTGGAACCGCGAGAGCTCCTACAGCGTGACGGAGATTCCAAACGTCGGCGCCGTCGAGAGCTGGGTCCAGCTGATCGACGTGAGTTGGCCGCTGGTGGCGTTCCGGTGGACTTACGTATTCGCTGCGGACGGCCAGGTGCTGACGTCGGACTCGACGTTGCGCTTCCGTGAGCGGCAGGAGGTCGAGAGGGACTTGGTCGCGCACGGCTATGCGGTGGAGGACGTTCGCGACGCGCCTGACCGACCAGGCCGGGAGTTCGTCTTCGTCGCGCGACGTCCATCACTTCAGTGATCCACGCCACTCAGTCTTCGATGGCACGCGCTCAGCATTCGATGGCACAGGAAAGCCATTCCGGTTCCTGGTTGGCCACACCTGGCAAACCATCACCGGACTGTGGCTGGAGGGAGGAGCGTGGGCGGTCGGCGTCCCCGTTCAGTCGGTAGGCACAGCGTCGAGCGCCCGTGCGAGGATCGCGACGTGAACGATCTGCACTTCCGCCTCGCCGACGACGCCGACCTCGCCACTCTCGTTCGTCTGCGCGACGAAGCTGCCCGCTGGATGCTCGCCCAGGGCATTACCGGCCAGTGGCAGCCCGGCGAGCTGGGCGAGGACCACTTCCGCCGGATCATGGCGAGTGGCGAGGTCTGGCTCGCCGAGGCCGCCGGCCGCGCGGCCGGCGCCTGGGAGCTGTGGTGGGCGGACGAGGACGCCTGGGGACCGCAGCCGCCAGTGGCCGGCTATGTGCACCGGCTGATGGTGGACCGCAGCAGCGCCCGGCCGGGGACGGGGCGGCTGCTGCTGCGAGCTGCGGAGCACCGCGTGGCCGCGGCGGGGCGGGCGTTCATACGTCTGGACTGCCTGGCCGGCAATGCGCGCCTGAACGCCTACTACTTGGACGACGGCTACCGGCTCGTCGGCCACAAGGCGGGCAAGCCGCAGCCGGGCGGTGCACCCAAGTCGTTCACGCTCCTTGAGAAGGCCCTGCGGGTCGGCCGCCAGGACTGAGCAACCTCGGCCGGGGCGGCGAGCCCGCTGAGGACGACCACGGCGCGCTGGAGGCCGCCCCCACAGACCGCGCCGCTCGCGGCGTCAGTGGTCGGCGAAGGTCGAACGTTGTGGAATACGCGCTGCACCAGGTCAGCGTCGCCGGTCAGCCGCGGGCCGGCCAGACCTGAGGCTATTGCTCCCATGACGCGACGCGCTGCATGGTGAGACCACGCGGGTACGAAGGCTTGGGAGAGCATGTGGAAGAGTCACGGTGGATTCAGCGGCAGGTCTCGACCAGCAGCAAGACACTGCGATTTCCGAGGGCGTTGCTCTCTTTCGCCCTCGTCGATCTGACCTGGGAGATCGTCAAGGCCAATCTGAGTAGCCATGTCCGCGGAGACTGGCCGTGGCGGCTCACGGTGCTCGACACGTCCACATGCGCAGCCGTGGTCGCTCTGCTGACCGGCATCATTGTGACCCGGTCCCAACTGTCTCAGACCATGCAGCCCGTATTGAGTTGGTCCGGGTTCGCGGGACGCAGTCGCGAACTGACGGACTCACTGCGAACGGTCTCCCTCGTCAATGCCGGCGGGGGACGATCCGTGGTGCGCTCCGTCACCTACCGGATCCGGGCATCCGGGCCATACGCGGACGGCGCTGCCTTCTCCTCCGGCTGGATGTCCTGGCGCGACGCCATCGACTCGCTTGCGGCACTCGGGCTCGACCGGGACCAGGACTTCTTCCTCCTGCACCTCGGTTCCGGTGCAGCCATACCGATGACGAACGTCGGCCGAGATGGTGTGGAACTGCTGGCTCTGGGCTCGAAGGCTCTTGAGCGCCTGGCCGTGCTCGACATCAGAATCCAGGTCACCGACGTCCTGGGCGATGTCTATGAACGAGATCTGCAGTGCATTCGTCCACTGTCAAGGCCGCGCCACGGCGCCGGCGCATGACACCGCCTCAGGCCGGTCATTGAACCGACCGGGCACGCAAGTGCACCACGAGGCTTCGGTGGCTCGGCCCGGGCCGGCCGCTCTGCTCGCGGCGGCGCGTGCGGACGAGACGGACGCCGGCACTGCCGGCCGAGAGCTGTGTATCCGCTGATCGGCGCCCGACGGCTGCGGGTTGCCCGGGCGGACGGCCTCACCGCCAAACGCCGGTGCAGGGCGCCGGCGAGGACGTGCGGACTCCGGAGCCGTCCGGCTCTCGAGTCCCCCTGCGCCATCACCTGCTCGACGTCGGCTGATCGGTGCTCTGCAGTTCCAGGCCCATGCGCTGGGCGAGGCCGGCGGCGAGTGCCGACAGCGTCGGGTGCTGCCAGACGAAGTTGCCGGCAAGCTCGACCCCGAGGTCGGATTCCAGACGGACCCGCAATTCCATGGACAGCAGTGAATCGAAGCCCAGCGCCTTCAGGGGTGTCTGCGGGTCAAGGGTGGTGCTGCCCAGCCGGAGAACTCCGCGAATGTGATCGGCCAGGTAGGTCTCGAGTGCCTCGCGCCGGGCGGTGCCTGGTGCGAGGCCCGTGAGACGGGTTTGGATGTCAGGGGAGTTCTCCAGTACGCCGGCCGCGTGTTCGTTGCCCGGGGCGAGGAGGCTGAAGAACGAGGACTGCCGTCCGGCGAGGGGGATCCAGGTGCTCGGCTCCCCGGGAATCACTCCGGTCTGGACGCGTCCGTGTGCCAGGAGCGCGTGGAGCGCCAGCAGCCCCTTGCCGGTCGGGATCGTCTCGTAGCCCCGGCTGCTGAAGTCGGTTGCGACACCGGTCTCGCCCCACGGCCCCCAGTTGACGGCGAGCGTGGGCATGCCTTCGCGGGTCCGCCAGGCGGCGAAGGCGTCGAGCCAGGAGTTGGCGGCGGCGTACACGCCCTGCCCGGGGTTGCCCAGCAACGAGGCCATGGAGGAGAAGACGACGAACCAGTCCAGTGTGTGCGCCGTAGTGGCGTTGTGCAGTTTCCATGCGCCGGTGACTTTGGGGTCCCATACGCGCTTCAGCTGGGGGTCGCGGATGTTGGTGATCGCGGCGTCCTCGAGGACCATGGCGCAGTGCATGACACCGCGCAGAGGTGCCCCGTCTTCGGTGGCGGTGGCCACCAGGCGTTCGGCGGTATCGGGTTTGGCGATGTCGCTCAGTACGACAGTGATCCGGGTACCGTCGGCGGACAGCTTCCTGATCGCGCGTGCGGCGGCGAGGGAGGGAGGTGTGCGACCGTTGAGGACGATGTGGCTCGCACCCTGCTCGGCCAGCCAGTGCGCGGTTGCCAGGCCGAGGCCGCGCAGGCCGCCCGTGATGATGTAGGCGCCGTCGGCGTGAACGACGCGCGGCCCCTGGGGAAGGACCGCAGTGGTCTCCCCCCGGTCCGGGATGGTCAGGACCAGCTTGCCGATGTGGCCCGCGCGGGCCATCAGGCGGAAGGCGTCGGTGGCTTCGCCGAGCGGGTGCGTGGTGCAGAGCAGTGGCTTCAGGCGGCCTTCGGTGAACTCGGCGATGACCTCACGCAGCACGGTCGCGAACATATCGGGACGGGTCCGCTGGAGTTCGATGAGGTCAACGGTACTCAGGGTGATGTTGTGCCGGAACGGGGCCAGCCCGACAGGGGCGTCGGACAGGATGTCGCGCACTCCCAGTTCGACGAAGCGGCCGAAGGGCCGCAGGGTCTCCAGCCCTGCGCGGATTGCCGCACCGGAGAGCGAGTTGAGGACGACATCCACGCCCAGGCCGTGGGTGGCGTTGCGGGTCTGCTCGGCGAAGTCCAGGGACCGGGAGTCCATCACATGGCTGATGCCGCTGCCCCGTAAGTATTGTCGCTTCTCTTCGTTGCCGGCTGTTGCCAGCACCTCGGCGCCGAGCAGCCGGGCGACGGCGACCGCCGCCATGCCGGTGCCCCCGCTGGCCGAATGGATCAGGACGCGTTCCCCCGCGCGTAGCCGGGCAACGTGGCGCAAGGCGTACCAGGCGGTGAGGAAGGCCGTGGGCATTCCGGCCGCGGCGACAGGATCGAGCGTGGCCGGGATCGGGGCGACCGCGGTCGCGGGCACAGTGATGAAGGAGGCGAAGGCGCCGCCTTCGAGGTGAACGGCGAGTACCGGGTCGCCGGTGCGCAGGTGCTCGACGCCGGGCCCTGTTTCGGTCACCACGCCTGCGCACTCGAAGCCGATCCGGTACTGGATGTCCTGCTCGCCGGGCAGGAGGCCCATGGCCGTGAGTACGTCACGGAAGTTGAGGCCCGCCGCCTGGACGCGCAGCTCCACCTCGCCCGGTCCTGGAGTCCGCCGCCCGGTCGCGGCGAGTTCCAGACTGCCGAGGTCCCCGAGCCGTCCCGCGCGGAGGCGGAATCCGTCCACTGCGTAGCGCACGGTGCGGGTGGCGGCCGTGACCTGTTCGGAGGCGGCCAGGGGGGCGTGATCGAGCCGGGCGATGTACCGGGTGGCGCCTCGTAGGGCGATCTCGTCCTCGTGGCCGTCGGCGAGCAGTTCCTCGGCCAGGCTCCGCAGGCCTGGGTCGCCGTGGTCCGTGTCCACCAGGGTGGCGCGCATGTGCGGGTGCTCGAACGCCAGGACGCGGATCACTCCGCGCAGGGCGCTTTGCTCGAGGTCCACGGTCTCGCCGGCCGCTACCGCACGGGCGGCGCGGGTGACCGCGTACAGGCGAGGAGGGGTGGAACTGCGGGCGGCTGCCTGGGCGATGCCGAGAATTCGTCGGGCACGCCGCTGGGCGCCCACGGTGGGATCGTCCGTGGTGGTGGGCGAGGTGCCGCACAGCATCACCACGGCGCGCGAGGCGGAGCCGATGGCCTCCAGGCGTGTGCTGACAAAGTCGCCGAACGGTCCGAGCCGCTCGTCTCCCAGCGGGGTGTCCCACACCTCGGCCCGGGCCCCGGCCTCGCGCAGGATGCCGGCCAGTGCCTCGGCGTCGGTGTGGCCCTCCCCGATGACGAGCCAGTTTCCGGGCGGGATCTTCGAGGTGGCCTGCGGCCGCGGGACCGGATGCCAGCCGGCCTCGAGGAACCACTTGTCGGCCGTGCCGGCGTTCTGCGGGCTTCGGCGTGCGAACTTCACTCCGTCGAGGGCCATCACCAAATTGCCCGCCTCGTTCAGCAGGCGGGCATGTCCTACGGCGCTGTCGGCCGTGGTCTCGACGATCCGTGCGTGGCAGTACGCAGCGGTCGCGGGATCACCCAGAATCCGTACGGCCTGCATCTGGACGGGGAGGATCAGTCCCTGGCCGGCGTCCTCGACCGGCCCTGCGACCAGGAGTTGCAGGCAGAGGTCGACGAGGACGGGGTGGACTCGCAAGGAGTGCTCCGGGGTCCGTGCGGGCTCCGGGACCTCCACACGGGCCCAGAAACTCTCGCGGCTGCGGGAGGCGCGCAGCTGCGTGATTCCGGCGAACGCCGGACCGTGTTCCAGTCCCCGGGAATGAAGTCGTGAGTAGAGGGCTGCGGAGTCGACGGTGACCGGGTGCCTTTGGGCCAAGGTGCTGACGGAGACGGTGCGGGTGCGCGGGGGCAGGGAGAGCCGGCGCAGCACGGCGGAGGCATACGTTGTCCACTGGCCGTCGTCGCCGCGTCCGAAGATCTCGCATGTGGCGTGATCCGGGGCGGTCATGGTGACGGTCGTGCTGAGGCCGGTGCGCCCGGTCAGGCGCAGCATCTCCCGGAATGAGACGTCGGTGATCTCTACGTCGGTGGGGGCAGCGTCGAACACCTCGCAGGCGGTGGTCAGTGCGATGGCGTAGTGGGCGGCGCCGGGCAGTACCGGGGTGCCGTGCACTCGGTGATCGGTCAGCCAGGGCAGTCCCGTGGTTCCTGCGTCTCCCTGCCAGCAGTGGCGCATCCGTTCGCCGGGTACCTCGGTGTGGCTGCCCGGCAGGGCGACGGCCGACTGTGCGGCGTTCTGTTCGCCGGGGGTGGCCGGCCGGGCGGCATCCGTCCAGTGGTGCTTGCGGTCGAAGGTGATGGTGGGGACGTCCGCGAGGCCAGCCTGCGCGTACAGCGGCGACCAGTCGACTTTCACACCGGCGCAGTGCAGGGCCGCAAGGTGGGTGCGGAACGTGGTGGGCTCGTCCTCTGCGCGGCGTAGCGTGGGCAGCACGACGGGTTCGCCGGCCAGGTCTTCGAGGCTTTCCGCGATGGCGTGCGTGACCACTGGGTGCGGGGAGATTTCTACATACACCAGGTTCCGGTCTGCGGCGGCCGTGGCCACCGCCGGGGAGAAGCGGACCGGGTTGCGCAGGTTGGCGCACCAGTAGGCGGCGTCGAAGGCCGGCACCTCGTGGGGGTCTGGCAGCACGGTGGAGTAGAAGGGGATCTTGGGGCGCTGAGGAGTCAGGTCGCAGAGGGCGGTGCGGAGTTCGGCGAGCAGCGGGTCAACTTGCGGGCTGTGGGAGGCGACGTCCACCGCGACGGTCAGTGTGGGAATTGCGCGGTCCTTCCAGGCGGCGACGAGCCTTGCCACCTGGGTGGTGTCGCCGGCCACGACGGTGGAGTTCGGCGCGGCGAGGACCGCTACGGAGACGGACTGGGTGTTGTTCGCGGTGAGTTCGGCCTCCACCGCGGCCCGGTCCAGTCCTACGGTCGCCATGGCGCCGGCTCCCGCGATCCGGGTGAGCAGCGCGGAGCGCCGGCAGATCACCCGGGCGCCGTCCTTCAGTGACAGTGCCCCGGCCACGACAGCGGCCGCGACTTCTCCCATGGAGTGGCCGATGACACCGGCCGGCTCGACTCCGTGGGCGCGCCAGGTGGCGGCCAGCGCGATCTGCAGGGCGAACAGCACCGGCTGCACCTTGGAACATTCCGTCACCGGTTCACCGGTGCGTACCACGTCCAGTACCGAGAACCCGGCCTCGGCGCAGATGTGGGAGTCGGCTTCGGCCAGGGCCACCGCGAAGGCCGGTTCCTGCTGCAGCAGCCCGCGCCCCATGCCCGGCCACTGCGAGCCCTGCCCGGAGAACACCCATACCGGCTGCCGGGAGACGGTGACACTTGTCGGTCCCGACACCACGGCCGGGTGTGCCCGGCCCGCCGCGAACGACCTCAGTGCGCCGACCGCGTCGGGTGTTGAGCGAGCCACGACTCCGAGGCGTCCTCGCCCTGCGCTGCGTCGCAGGGCCAGGGTGTGCGCGACGTCGCGCAGCGGTACGTTCGCGCCGTCGCCCTCCAGCCAGTCGGCCAGACGCAGTGCCGCGGCCGGGAGCACGGCCGGGGATCCGGCCGGAACCAGGACCACTTCGGGTGCGGCGGGAGGAGTCTGCCGCCGACGTGGCAGGGCCGTTCGGCTGTCCTGTGGGGGTTGTTCCAGGATTACGTGGGCGTTGGTGCCGGAGAATCCGAAGGAGGAGACCGCGGCCAGTCTGGTCGGCGCCTGTACGGGCCACGGGGTCAGCTCGGTGGGCACGAAGAAGCGGGTCTTGTCTGCGGCGATGGCCGGATTCCAGCGGGTGAAGTTCACGTTGGGCGGGATGAGTCCGTGCTGGAGGCACAGGACGGTCTTGATCAGTCCGGTGATCCCGGCGGCGGGTTCCAGGTGGCCGAGGTTGGTCTTGACCGATCCCAGGGCGCACCGGCCGTGACCGGTGCCGTACACCTGTGCCAGGCTGGCGAACTCGATCGGGTCACCGATCGGGGTTCCCGTTCCGTGAGCCTCGATCATTCCCATGTCCTGCGGGTCGATGCCGGCGTTGGTGAGTGCCTTGTGGAACAGGGCCCGCTGGGCGGTGGGCGAGGGAGCGGCCAGGCCGTCGGACCGGCCGTCCTGGTTCACGGCGGTGCCGCGGACGACGGCGAGGATGCGGTCGCCGTCCCGTTCGGCGTCGGCCAGGCGTTTGAGTACGACGGCGCCGCAGCCTTCACCGCGGACGAAGCCGTCCGCGGCGGCGTCGAAGGTGTGGCAGCGTCCTGTCGGTGACAGCATTCCCATCCGGGCGAAGGACAGGGTTGTTCTGGGTCGGAGCATGAGCGTGACACCGGCGGCGAGGGCGAGATCGCATTCGTTGTGGAGCAGTGCCCGGCAGGCCAGGTGGAACGCGACGAGTGAGGACGAGCAGGCCGTGTCGAGTGCCACGCAGGGGCCGTGCAGGCCCAGGAGGTAGGAGATACGGCCTGCGGCTACGCAGTGCCCGTTCGTCAGGATGGAGCCCTCGAGTTCCTGGGGCTGTCCGGCGAGCTGATCCATGTAGTCGTTGTAGCTGAGACCGGCGAAGACCCCCGTGGGGGAGCCGGTCAGCCGGTCCGGCGGCAGCCCGGCGTTTTCCAGCGCTTCCCAGGCCACCTCCAGCAGCAGCCGGTGCTGCGGGTCGAGTACGTCCGCCTCGCGGCCGGAGACTCCGAAGAAGTCCGCGTCGAACCCTGACACGTCGCTCAGGTACCCGCCTGGCTGAGGAGGCGGGGGTGAGCCGAGGGTTGGTTCAGCGCCCCCTTGTGCCCAGAGTGTCTCGCGTCCCGGCGGCGGATTCCCGACTGCCTCTTGCCCTTTGGCGAGCAGCCGCCACAGGGCCGCGGGAGAGTCGATGTCGCCGGGGAGCCTGCACCCCATGCCGATCACGGCGAGAGAATCCGTCGCGTTGTTGAAGGAATGCCTGTGTCGGCCCACGGGAGTTCTCCTTGTCGATTGGCTGCGCAGGCGGCGGGAAACCCCCCGGCTCTGTTGACGGTTCGCCGCCCGGGGGCGGCGGCGTGCATGCGTGCCGGAATCGGCCGGGTCGGGCGGGGGGGGCCGTGGAGGGCTGGGGGTTACCGGGACGGGCCTCAGACGTCGGGGCTGCCCAGGAGGATCGCGCTCTTCACCCCGCCGACCTGGTAGTTGAAACTCAGCGCGTAGTCGAAGTCGAGAGGGCGGGTGCGTGTGCCGGGAACGGGGTCGAAGGTGAGGTTGTCCGCCGGCTGTTCGCAGTTCGCGGTGGGACATACCTCGCCGCGCTCCATCATGAGCAGTGTCAGAGCGACGCCGAGACAGCCCGCGGGCGCGCCGTTGTGGCCGAAGCAGCCTTCCTGGGACGTCATCAGCAGGTCCTGTGCGGCAGATCCGTACAGTTCCTTGATCGCGTTCGCCTCGAAGGCAGTGACCACCACGTTGCCGTCGCTGCCGCCGTGAACGTAGGGCACCTGGCCGGTCTCCCAGCGGTCTTTGAGACATCGGCGGACGGCGCTCACCAGTTCGCGGCCCGTCTCGTCGGATGCCAGAGGATTGGTCAGCCCGTCGCGGGTCGTGGCCTGGGCGAGCACCTGACCGTACAGGTGGGCCCCGCGCCGGGTGGCGTGCTCGCGGCTCTCCATGATGACGGTCACCGATCCCTCACCGTGGTTGATGCAGTCGGCGCGCCGGTCGTAGGGGCGCATGAGGGAGCCGAAGGACGGCAGAAGGGCGGGCATGTCGTTGGACCGGATGATTTCGTATGTCTTCTGCGCGCCCTGCAGCAGGCGCTGGATGTTGCGGATCAGTTTGACGCTGAAGACGTCGACGCCGGTCACGACGGCGACGTCGATCTCGCCGTCGGCGATCAGGCGTCGGGCGTTGCCGATCTGTACCGCGGATGACGCGCAGCCGCACGACACCGTGAAGTTGGGGCCTTTCGAGCGGGACAGTGCGCCTTGGACCAGGGCGACGTCGGAGGGAGTGACGGCTTGTTCCGCCGCGACGAACAGTTCCATCGCCTCCGTCACGCGAATGGTCTCGGGGTCGGCTCGCAGGACGGCGAGGTAACTGTCGATGTTCGCGTCGACGCCACCGCGTCCGGCCAGGATCGCCGCGTCTGCCAGGTCGCCCGTGAGGGGATCCAGCTCGGCGTCCAAGCATGCCTGCGCCATGGACACCAGGCCGAACCGATGCGCTGCGGTGTAGTGGCGTGAGAAGAACGGGGCGATATCGGGGAGGCGTTCGTCGAACATTGCGTCCGAGAGGTCTACGGAGCCGTAGTAGGCATTGCTCTGCCTGAGGCAGGAGGCCCCCCGGGAGGCGATGTTCCACAGGTCGTCCGCGGTGAAGACGGGCCGCCCGTCACCGGGAAGGCAGAACCCGATACCGGTGACCATGGCATCCCGCGTGTGCCGGCCGCCTCCCGAGAGGGGGGCCGCCCCGCTCACGACACACCTACGGGCAACAGAGTAGTCGTCATTTCGATCCCCTCCGGATCAGTTGGTAGCACCCGCACGTAAACGGCTGTGTGCTGTTGAGGAAGAGATTCCGCAGTGGCCGGATTCGAGCACGGCTCTATTCGGCAATATATGTGCGGTAGATCCAGCGGTAAATGGGCAGCAGTTCGGCGTAGTGATCCGCGAACTCGAAATGCTCATAGCCGTTCCAGCGAGGAACCGTCACTCTTGTTTCGCTGTCCAGTGATTTCACTTCCCAGGTCGACGGCGAGCCCTCCGGCCCCCCGCTGAGCATTACGCGAATCGCTTGAGGCATAGCGCTCTCCAGTCGGGAGGATCAGCGCTGATCTATCAGCGGAGGCGTCGGCTCGATTGTTTTCACGCCGTCTTGAGTACAGCCGAAAGATGCTTCCACCACAGAACGGTGAGTGTCACGAACCGCGCAACTGGTCCAGGAATCCCATGCGCGGCGCGTCACTCTCCGGCGTGCGGGAGAGCCGGCCCAAGGGCGGCGCGGACGGTATCGGCGGCCGGCCTCGCGTACGGAACGGCGTGAACGCCACGGTGCCGCAGCCGTCGTGGCCGCGCCGGCCGACGCGGCCTCAGGGCGCAGCGCGGGGGTCCGGGCGCGGGCGGCCGTCGGGACGATGGCCGGTCGTGATGTCAGGAGACAGACCCCGATGACGGATTGGACAGCACAGGGAACTCGCATGGTGCCCCTTGACGAGGTGATGCGAGCCGCCTCTTCCTTGCCGAGGGGCGCTCATTGCGACGAACGATCTCGATGCTGCTCACAACTGGCTGGCCAGTCCTGCGGCGGATCGTCGCTTGCCGCGCTCCCCGGAGAGGAGGGCAGCCCACCGGTTGGATTCAAAACGGTTATCCCACGGAGCTGAATAATCTCGCAATGAGACCGCCGATAGTTCACCCGTATGGCGTAATGCACTGAACGGTTGGCCCTTCCTCTCGACAGGCTCCATGAATTCGGCCCCACCGGGCCGTGAAGTCGGATTCGCGACAGTTTGCCGTCAGGGTGTCGCGGCCGGAAAGAAATGGCGCGCACCTGGCAATTATCCAGTAACGGCTGATTGCGGTGAAATGATCTCGACGTGACTGCTGCGATCACGGCGGCAGCGGCCGCCGGCCGTA
Source organism: Streptomyces sp. NPDC037301 (assembly GCF_055602785.1). Taxonomy (NCBI): domain Bacteria; kingdom Bacillati; phylum Actinomycetota; class Actinomycetes; order Kitasatosporales; family Streptomycetaceae; genus Streptomyces; species Streptomyces sp. NPDC037301. The sequence goes on along the minus strand of NZ_JBVJWD010000048.1, from coordinate 25,806 downwards.
CCCTGCTCTCGGAGCGCATTTCGGACTGGGCCGATCGGGTGATTGATTGGCACAGGGGTTGATGGCAGTTCATTCATTGGAGTTACTGAAGTCGTTGAACCGGTGGGCCGCCCATCCCTCTCCGGGAAGCTCGGCAATCGGCCCGCCCGTTTCGGCCCTTCCTTCCGGCAGGGCTCCGGCGAGCAGAGCCACTGCATGGCTGCCCCGGAGAGCCACCGGCCGGTGGGTGCTCCCGACACCGGCCGGTGAAGCGGCCCGCCGCGCTTGAGACCGGGCAGTGGTGCGCACGTCGCGGCCGATGCCCGTCGACCCCCGGTCGCCGTCGGGTCCGCCCCGTCCCTGGCGGACTCTCGCCGCAAGCCACTGCCCGGTCGGCTTCCCCCCAGCCAGGATCCGTTCTTCCTCTCATCCCTGACCCCGCGTCGGGCATGAGGGAAGCCTGCCGTCGATCCCGGCCAGTCCCCGTGCGGACCGTCAACGGTCCGCCTGTCACAGGAGGACCCGTCATGTCCACAGACACAACCTCGTCCGGCCAGTCGCGGTCGGTCACCCAACTGCCTTTCCCCTTCGGTCCGCTGCTCCTGGCGGTCCTGCCCAACTCCGGACCGGTCGCCGGCGGCAATACCGTCCAGCTCCTCGGAGTGGGCCTCAGCGGTGCCACCAGCGTTCTGTTCGGTACCACGCCGGCCACCATCGTCTCCCAGGACGTGCTGGGGCTCACTGTCACGATCACGGTCCCGGCGAACGCCGCAGGCACGGTGCCGGTCACCGTGACCACCGGCGGTGGCACGAGCAACCCGGTGTCCTACACCTACGTGGACCCGTCCACGCCCGCTCCTCCCACCGCCACCAGCATCACCCCGGCCTCGGGCCCGGTCGTCGGCGCCACCCCGTTCGTGATCGCCGGCACCAACCTGAGCGGTGTCACTGTCACCGTCAACGGAGTTCCGGCCACCGTGCTGGGCGGCGACCCCACCGGGATCGTGCTGTTCGGGATCATCCCGGCCGGCGCCGCCGCGGGCAACGTCCCGGTCGTGGTCACGACCGCGGCCGGCACCGCCACTGTCCCCGGCGGGTACACCTACATCTGACCAGCCGTCCCCCTCACGGCCCCTTGCCTGCCACGTCGCCACACCGGCTGGCCAGGGCAGTGAACAGCGCCGGCCTGCGAGTTCCTCGCGCAGGCCGGCGCTGTTCACAATCAGGGACGGTTCCGCCGCGACCAGCCCACCCGGGGGTGGTAAAACCAAGGACGCGACGGCAGAGGATACGTTGCGAAGCGTGTGCGCCGGCTGTGCCCGATCGGTCCGCGCCGCCGGAGCGTTCGCAGTCCGGATGTGATCTGCCGCCGGGACGACGCCCCCGCGCCGGCCCCCGGTCAGCAGACGCGAGCGGCCTGCGAACCCTCACCTGCGATGCGGCGCTTTGGGGCCGCTTCGGCCCGGCCCCTCCCCCGCGCCTCCCGGCAGCCCACCAGGACGCGGCCGGCCGGAACCGTACAGGCCGCGTTCTCTCGTCCGCCTCGTGCGACGGGCGCCGGACCCCGGCGACAGCGAGAGCCGCCTCTTCGATTACTTTCGATGCGGGAGCCGTCAACCGCCCGGGCGGAATGTCACGCAGGCGTTCTGTGCGGCATCTCTTCCGATCAGCGTTACGGGGTGTCCGATCCCGCGGTCAGGGCTTCGCCCTTCTTCGAACGGCCTGCCAACAGGCCGGGACCTCCTGGAACGTTCTCGCGTCGTCCGGCCGGTCCCGCGGTTCGGGAGAAAGACGGGGAGACCCGGGCCAATCGCGCCGTCAGCCGTGCAAGACCTGCGTGATGGGCAGGCAGGGGCTGCCACCGTCGACGCCGGTGCCCGCACTGCCGTCGGTGTGGATCAGGTCCCGGCAGGGCTTCGGCACACGCTCGCCGGTCCATTCGAAGTACCAGCCGCCCTGCCGCCAGATCCTGCCACGCCCGCGTCTTCAAACCGAAGTGGCCGTACTCCCACCCGCGGACGGTCTCCTACCGGTCCGGTGTTCACGACCCAGCCGCGCCGCACCCCGTGGCGCAGGCCACCGAACTTGTTCTCGCACCCTTCGCACCCCTCGCACGGCGACGTGCCGGACGATCGCCCCGGCCCGGTTTCACAGCAGACGGCCTCTGCGGCCCCGCTCCGACCTCGTCCCGCGGACAAGCCGCGGCGGACCCGGGCGCCGTGTTGTGTTCACGCGGGGCCCGGCGGACGGGATCGCGGTCGCGGACCGCGGCCTGGAGGGATTTCACCCGGTCAGTGAGATCCGTGCCCAGAATGTGCGGCCGCCGTCGGTCTCCCGCCGTGTTCCCAGCGCCTGGGCGGACTGCGCGACCACCACCAGGCCCCGACCGTACTCGTTGGCTTCGCCGGCACGGTGCGGGACGGACGATATTCCCCCCTCGTCCTGGACTTCCACGAGGAGCCAGTCACCGTCCTTTTGCAGGCGGCCGGTGATCGAGAGGCTGTCGGTGTGGACGATAGCGTTGGTCATCAGCTCAGAGATCACGAGTAAGGCCGCACATCGGGCACCTCCGTCCGTTATGCCTTCAAAGTCCATCCACAGCCGGGCCAGTTGGCGGCAGACCGGCACCGCTCGCTCCAGTGTCGGCACGCGGAACGAGGCCGGTCGTCCCGTAGGCCAGTCGTCGGCCAGGGCCCGGGCTGACGCCGTATTCGGCCATTGCTCAATCTCCTGGGGGGACAATGCGATCTGCGCCCCCGCCCAAGCAGTCGGCAGCATAGTTCTTCCTTTCTCGTCCTGAGCCTTGCTCAGGTGGCGGGGTGGCAGGTCTGCGATTGCGGACACAACACGGCACAAGCCGCCGGCTGCGGATTGCCTGCCGTACCCAAGGTGCCCGCCGGGCGGGGACAACCGCGCCGGGAGCCCAGCGGGCGGTTCAGTGACGGGAAGCGGGGCGCACCCGCCCGCCGCCGGCACGGCGGGCCGTACACGGGGTGAGCCGGGCCGCCCGCAGCCCCGCATCCGCGGTGGTTCCGATCCCGGCCCGGATCGGCTGCGGCCCCCGGTGGCTATGCCCGGACCGGTGCCGTCGAGGTCGCCTGCGCTGCCCCCGGTGGCAGCACAGACGCGAGATGAACGGCGATCTCGCCGAGAAGGACGACACCGGGCACCCGGATCCCCAGGAGCGGTCACGGTCGCGCAGACAGTGCCGGTACCCGGTGGTGATACGGCCGTCCAGCCAGGACCGGCACCCCGAACGCCAGTCACCGAACGGGGTCCGGACGATGCCCGCCGCCGGCATGGAAGGTGATTCGATGCCGTGGAAGGCAGCAGACCCCATGCTCAAGCAACGTCCCCGCACCGTGCGCGACACTGGGCAAATAGACCGAAAACAGGGTGGGAGCGACAAGGTATCCCACGCCGACCGGTGTATCACTGCGCCGACCGGAGCGGTCTCACCGCAGAACTCAGCAGTCCGGTGCCGGGCGTCGGACGTCGGAACAGTCGCCAGGGAAGCGCGCATGGTGCCCCCAAAGAGGTCACATGGGCCGCCGCGCCAGTCGGCACCGGCTACTGGCACCGACTGGCGGATCCAAACCCCTCCCACGGGGGTGCCCATTGCGGCAGTCCCACCCTGCAGATCCCCAGGCTTTCACCTCACCTGGACAGCTACGAGAGAAATGAGCAGCCGCTCCCCCGGAAAGGGTGGGCGGCCCACCGGTTTGGATAATGACAGTTATCCTCTCGGCCGCATATGACAGCAACAAAGCCGACAGGATGTCACCCGGATGGCGTAGTTGTGTCAATATCCTCGCCCCCGCACCGGACCGATCAAAGGCTCCCCGGGCAGGGCCGTCTTTCAAGCATCCCGGATGGAGTGGTTCATGCACGCGGGCAGCCCGCGATGCCATGGAACCGATGCCACATGGTGTAACGATCCTTCTTGGAGAATCGCTTCTCCTGACTCCCTTTCACAACCGTCTGCCACAGCTGGTCCTGGCGTGATCTTTTCGGCCTGATCACGTCGGTGAATTCGATGGCCGGTAACGCCCCATGACAGAGCCATAAGGCGTCACGACATCACGACCCTCTCGTTCTGCGTGGCTGTGCGCTTCGACACCTTGTCCGGCACCCATGACTCGGCCGAAAACCGCACCGCCACAGGCCAGATTGCCCCCGGCACCACGGACCCCCCGACCAACGGACGGCGTGAGACGGACCCGCCGACTGCCGTGACCAGGCATATCGACACGTGCCGCACAGTCGGCCACCGACCCCGACCACCGCATCACAGTGATCGTTCGACGCCGAGTCACGAAACAGAACAGCCTGGGCGCTGCAACAGATGAAGTCGCGCACCGGCAGAAGACTCGGCCATGGAACCGACACCCGAGCGACAGGCTTCCCGCAGCATCTTCACGTCGGGTGAGCGAGATCAGGCGATGCTCACCAGCCACATCTGTATAACAACCAGCCATTTCCACGCTGCACCACCCGGCGCACCACCCGGCGCACCACCCTGCCCCCCACAGAGCGCATTCATGCGGAAAATAAAATTCCTTCCCCATATAAGGTGACCGAGCTTGGACCTTGCAGATGAAAAAAGAGATGACTCCTTGTCATCACCGCATCGATTCAGCCAGATAGTTCCCCAGTTGAACACTGCCCGTGCAGCCGGACGAACATGAGGACAACAGGCACCGAGCGGACCTCGTGCAGGCCCAGGTGTTCCCTCCATCTGCACTCCACCAATTTGGAAATTGAGTCGCTTCAGTCGCTGAAAGGAGTACACATGATTCCTGAACCGCACCTGTGTGACAGCGACTCAGGCCGGGCCGTAGCGTCCCAACCGGCAACTTCGCCTGACGCCCTGTCGATCGCACTGTGGTGCACCCGCCGGCGCCGGGCGGTGCAGCCGCTGGCTGTCCGTCGCAAGACACCCCCCTGCCACGATTACCAAAAACCGGGCCACAGCCGCCGGTGCCCGGGCACCCGGGCCGGCCGCCGGTGTCACTGCTCCCACACCGCAGCGACCGATCCCGGGTGCATCCGGACAGGGCGGGCGCAACAGCCCGGGCCCGGAGCCGGTATCGCGCACAAAGGTGCTGGTCTCGTCGTCATCGATACCGATGCCCACGGGACACTGCTGCCCGGCATCGCGACTCCCCCGCCAATGTCACTGCACGGGCACCGGTCCGCAATTCACCGTCCCGCGCTCCCCGCGGCGCTGTGGGCCGCAATAGACCCGGCCCAGGATGTATCGACACGGCTGCGACCAATCTCGGCCTCCGGCCTGGTGAGGACGATCAGGCTCGAAGCCAGATGCGGCACACCCTGGAGGCACTGCCCGAACGTGAACGAACGGCCGTCGAGGAAGCGATGCGAGAACTGCGCAAGGCACGCTCGGCCGCTGGCTTCATCCCCGTGGATGGGCTGAACATCCGGAGCGCACATGAGCGGAGCTGAATCGTCCCGCGACGCCCGTGTGGCACGCCTGCGTCGGGCCCGGCAGGCGGACAGCGCCTCCAAGCCCGCCCGCACGCACGGCGCCATCCGTCGCCTGCTCACTGCCGGACAGCGCGTTTCCTTCGTCCGTGTGGCACGCGAAGCGGACGTGTCGACCTGGTTCGTCTACAACAACCCCGCGGTCAAGGCCACGATCCGGGAGGCGATGAGCGACCAGGACCATCACGGCGTGGAAGCAGCCGCGGTTCCCCGGCCTGAGCGAACCACGCCCGCCGGCCTGCACACCGACCTCGCGCTCGCCCGTGAGGAGATCCAGGACCTGAAACGAGAGCGTGACACCTTGAAGCGCCGTGTCCAGCTTGCCCTGGGCGCGGATATCGACAACGCGGCACAAACCGATCTCGTACATCGCATACAGGACCCGGAACGCCAGAATCAAGCCCTGGCCAGAGACCTCACCGAGGCCCGCACTCGCGCCTATGGACTCGCGAAACAACATGAGGAATCGGAAGAAACCATCGCGTCGCTCCGGCTCGCCCTACGAAAGGCCATGCGGACAGTCCCTTGAGATCCTGATCCAACCCAGAAGTGGTGGCTCGCTGGGCAGGACCACCACGCCTCGTCACCGGGCGAGTTCGACCGACAGCCACTGCGCGATGTCGGTGACGACGGCAAGGTCGACGTGTTGGGGTGCTTCATAGTCAGTCGGCGTGGATGGGCCTTCGCCGGGGAAGAACAGGTGGTCGTCGGCATCGTAGATGCGGATCGTCACATCCAAGCGGTGGGCGAGACCACGCCTCCACCGCGCGAGGTCGTCGTCGACGGTCACTTGGTAGTCGCGCCCTCCCTGAAGTAGAAGCATCGGTTTGTCCACCCCGGCAGCAGTGGAGACCGGGTCGTAGTCGCGCATGTCCAGCCAGTACGGTGCCGGGAAGCCGAACGGCAGGTCCTCGGCCGGCGTCGATGCAGCCAACTCCGGGCTGTCGACACGTGCGGCCTGTGCGGCGGCAATGGCGACGGCGGCTTCGAGTTCAGGGCCGGGGTACACGGTGGACAGGTAGCGGGTGACCCGGACGGCGGCGTGATGCATCGGCTGGGTGTCCCCAGCCAGGATCACCAGGCCGGCAAGAGACGGTTCGGCGGCTGCTACGCGCGGCGCTACCTTGCCGCCCATGCTGTGACCCAGCAGGAAGACTCGTTCGGCGTCCACGGCCGGGTGGCCGCGGAGCAGGTGGACGGCGGCGACCGCATGCGGCACGTACTCGTCCGACATGGTGAAACCGGGCGTGGAGGCGACATCTGGGTGGATGTGTGTCACCTTGTCGAACCGCAGCACCGCCACACCGCGGCTGGCCAGTCCCCAGGCCAGGTCCTTCAGCGGCTTGTTCGGTCCGCTGGTCTCGTCGCGGTCGAAGGGGCCGCCGCCGCTGAGGAGTACGACGCCGGGCCGTGGGCCGCGCCTGCGGGGCAGCGTCAGCGTGCCGGGCACGGCGAGTGGGCCGGTGCCGACTGTGACCTCCTGCTCGGTGAACCTGCTCCGGGCCGCGTAGGGCGGCGACGTCCAGGACATGGTGGACAGGGGCGCGAATCGTAGGCCGTGCAGCATGCCGGTGTCGTCGACCGACATGACCACGGTCAGGCCCCCGTGTTCGCAGGTCACCGGGACGCTCACGCGGACCAGCTTCGGCTCGTGCTGTTCGCTCGTCGGTTGTCCGACTTCCGAGATCGGTCCTTTCGCGCCCGTCTCGATCGCCCAGGCCGTCCGCAGCATTTCCGCGGACACGACTGCTCGCAGTCGCGGGGCGAAAAGCTCTTCGATCTCGGTGAAGCGCCCGCTGCGCGCCAGGTCAACGACCAGCATCGCACTCTGCATCGGACTCGGTCTCATCCCCCACTACCTTTCTCATTTTTTGCGAACGGTAGCAGATTGCGAGAAGGTTCACTCATGGACACGTTGGAACTCCTGGCGCACCCGGTGCGTCTCCGGATCGTGCACGCCATGCGTGGCGGGCGAATGCTGACCACGGCCCAGTTGTGCGCGCTGTTGCCCGACGTATCGAAAGCGATGCTCTACCGGCATGTCGACCTGCTTTCCGGGAACGGCATCCTCGAAGTGGCCGAGGAGCGGCGGGTGCGGGGCGCGGTGGAACGGACCTTCCGCCTGCGCCAGGACCGCGCGGTCATCGACACGGACATGGTCAAGTCACTCTCGCTCGACGATCACCGCAGCGCGTTCGCAACCGCACTCGCCGTGCTGGCTGCCGAGTTCAATGCCTACCTCGAACAAGAACACGCCGACCCGGCCGCGGATCTCGTCGGCTACCGTCAGCACGCGGTCTGGCTCAGCCGCGACGAACTCCACGACCTGATCAGTGAGCTGCGAAGCGCGATCGCACCACGACTGGCCAACCAGCCCACAAGCGACCGCGCGCGATACCTGCTGAGCCCGATCCTCTTCCCGACCGAGGAACCGCCCGGAGACTCGGCCACTGCTTGAGCACTGGCAACCCGAAGAATGTGCAAGATCGCTGAGAACCAGCAGGCGACGAAGCAGCCCACATCGGCAGTGCCTCCCCGACCTCGGCATCCGACAGCGCGGCAATCGAGGCGGCCTCGCGCTACCTGCGCGCCGGAGGCGACGGCGGTGTTGAGGGTGCCGGATGGGGCGGCCGCAGGCGATCACCGTCGCTTGAGGGCACCGTGGCCCGCACCGTCCCGCCGTCACTGCCCAAGGTCTGCCGCAACGACTGTGTCGACGTCCTGCTCGTCGTCACGGTCCTGGCCGACCGCCTCGACGCACACGGCTTACCGATGCCTGCCTGAAGAACGCCTCCGGGAACTGGCCTCACTTGCCAGGTATTCCAGGACCTCGGCACCCGTCCGGCCTGGCAGACCGTAGGGCGGTTACGCCTCCCGCCGACGTCGCACCGCTCGCCGTATCACGGTCGGGACGAACCCCGCAGCAACGCTGACCACGACCGCGGCCCCGGCCAGCAGGGTCGAACGCCAGGGCCAGGCCGCGCCGGCCAGCGCCAGGAGGGAGGAGGGGTACTCGGAGAACTTCGCCGTGACCAGGGCCGTACGGCGGTCGCTGTGCTCGGCGAGGTCACGCAGGACCGGGTCGAACCCGAACTCCTCGGTGTGCGGCCCCCACCGGGCAGCTCCACGGCCGGCTTGTTGTGGTGCGCCCAGGTACGCAGCGGCGCATCGACGGCCGACGGCTGCGCGACGCCGGGCACGACGAAGCGGTCGACCCCGGGGGATCCACGGTCTGCTGTCCGGGTGACGAGTACGAGACCGTGACGGGTGGTGACGGTGCCACGGGCGCCGAGCACCACCGTTCGCGCGGTGAACGACACCCCGCCGTAGGCTTCGAAGGCCGCGGCCGCGTCGATCTCGCCGACGCCGTCGACCAGGCCGATGCCCACCGTCGGACGCAGCCAGGGGAACGCTGCGTTCAGCGCGTACGGCAGGTCACCGACAGCAAGGTGGTTGGCCGGGATCTCCGTCGGCCCGTCCAAAGTCCAGCCCGGATACGACAGTTCCTTCCCGATCCGGGCGGCCTCGTCCTTGCCTGCCAGTTCCTCCACCACCCGCAGCGCACCGACGGTGCCGGAGGTGATGCCGGCGGTGGTGGTCACGCGGCCGTCTTCGGCGTACCGCTGACCACACTCCCAGTGCACCTGGGGGTACCGGTGCTTCAGAGCGCCGATGCCGGACCAGAACGACGTCGCGTCACGGCCGTCCAGCAGGCCGGAGGCCGCCAGCAGCTCCGAGCCCGCGCACACCCCAGAACACGCGCGCCCCTACGGTGCCGCTCCACGATCCACTGCCGCAGCCGCGCCTCGTTGGCACTGGCGGGGTCGGCCACGGCTGGCGCATGGCCGTGGTGAGCGACCAGTGCGTCGTGCACGCCCGGCCGTCCAGCAGTCCCGCCTCCCCAACAACGGCGGCGCCGCTGCACACCGAAGCCACCCCGGCCCCGCGTAGTATGCGTCCCGCACCCACCGCACGGCCGCGTCCGAGACCAGCCGGTCGGATCCGGTCAGCCGTGGCCCCGGCACCACGGGGTGAAGCCGCACCGCAGACGCTTGTGCAGCGGTCCGCTGCCGCCGGAGTTGCGGAACATCTCGGCGGCTTGCGGGCCGTGGAATTCGTCGCCGACTGTGGTGCGCTCGGCGCGACCGGGCAGCACCCAGGCGACGGTTCCGCCGACGGGAGGCAGCCGGTCGGCAAAGCGTTGGATGTTCGGCACGATGCCGCGGGCATAGGGGTTGGCGTCGATGAAGAACGGCACCATGTCGATGACGACCAGCGCGGTGCGGGTGGGATCGAGGCTGGTGTACGCGAAGCGGCGGCCGCGACGTTCTTCCTGGCGCTGGTACTCACGGTCATCGATACGCCAGCTGTGGAGAGGTGCCTCGGTGTCCTGCGCAGCGGTTCCCTCCGTCAGTCGTGGTCCGGGTGGAGCTTGCGGTTGGTTCCGGAGCGGCCGATATCCAGATCCAGTAAAGAGGTCAGGGCGGTGCCGCTGTTCCAGAAGCCGAGCAGGTTGACGTCGATCAGGCACAGCTGGTGCCGGGCGGCAAACTTGCGAGCTGGGTCGGTGAAGACGCAGGAGGCGACGAAGACGGGAACGTCGGCGCCGTGTTCGGCGCGGGCGGTGCCGTTGAACATCTGGATGTCACGGCTGCCGACCGTGCGGTGCTTGGCATAGCGCTTGCACTGGATGACGATGCGTCGGCCGTCGGGCAGGAGGCCGGTCACGTCGGCCCCGAGGTCGCCGGCCCCGCCGACGCGTTTGACGTCGGTGCAGCCGTCTCGGCGGCACAGATCGGCGACGTACTCCTCGAACTCGCGGTCGTCCATCGCCCAGACCGACTCAAGCGACCGGCGGACCTGCCGTCGTGCTTCTTCGGCAAGCCGGGCCTTCTCGGCCTGTGCTTCGCGTCGCCCTGCACGTACCAGGCCCGTGACGACGACTGTGGCGACCGCGGCGGCCGACGCCACCAGCAGCACAGTCCCCATGCTTGCCCCTCCTCTGCCTTCGGCGGTATGCCCGCCTTCTGCCTCCCCAGATCGGAGCCGGTCTATCCGGGAGGTTGGTCAGGTAGGAGTGCCGGTGTTCCGCGAGGTGAGCTCGACGCTGAACCCGGTGTAGTGGTGGGGGTGGACGAGCTTCCGGCGGCGTGCACGATGTCGCCGGTGCGGTCATGCAAGGCACTCGTCGAGCAGTTCGACGCGGATGCGGCGAGAGGGGTGAAGGTGTAGAGGTCGCGGATGCCGGGCGGATCCGCGAGGCCTTGGCCGCCCGCCTCGATCCAGGCGGCGATGTCGTTGGCGGCGGCAGGATCATTGACCAGGCCGAGCCGGAGAGGCCGTCCACCGGCCCCCGCCGCTCCCCCGCCCGGTCCCCCGGCCGGCGGCAACCGGTGCCGGCTCGTACCAGCGCGTCGGGGAGTCGAACAGTGGCCGTGCGGGCGTCCGGGTCTACCCCCATGCTGGAAATGAGGGGGGAAGCGACGGAGGAGTGGTGAGGATGCAGACCGTTGTGGATCTCACGCGCTGCCAGGGCTATGCGCAGTGCGTGTTCCTCGCGCCGGAGGTGTTCCAGCTGCACGGGGAGGAGGGATTGCTGTACGCCCCGGCCGTCCCCGACGACCAGGTCGAGCGCGTGCGCCAGGCCGCAGCGGCATGCCCGGTCCAGGCCATCCTCCTCGGTGAGAAGGTGAGCGCCGGTGCCCGGTGACCTCAAAGACGGCCGCATCGTCATCGTCGGCGCGTCGCTGGCCGGGTTGAGGGCCGCAGAGACGCTGCGTGAAGAGGGCTTCACCGGCTCACTGACCGTGGTCGGGGACGAGCCCCATCCGCCCTACGACCGGCCACCACTGTCCAAGCAAGTGCTGCTCGGCAAGGCGCCGGCGGACACCACGGAGCTGCCGATGCGCCGGGACCCGGACGCCGACTGGCGGCTGGGAGTAGCCGCCACCGGCCTGGACCCTCTCGGGAAACGGATCATGCTGGCCGACGGCGAGTCACTGCCGTTCGACCGGCTGCTGATCACCACCGGGACCCGGGCGCGCCCCTGGCCCAACCCTGAGGAGGCCGCCCTGGACGGGGTTTTCACCCTGCGCACCCGCGACGAGGGCGGCAAGCTGGCCGAGCGACTGGCCTCCGGGCCTCGGCGGGTGCTGGTGATCGGTGGCGGCTTCACCGGCTCGGAGATCGCCTCGGCCTGCCGGGAACGGGGGCTGGAGGTCACGGTCGCCGAACGCGGTCCCGCACCTCTGGTGGGCGCGCTCGGCGGCACCCTGTCGAAACTTGCGGCCGTCATGCAGCGCAACCATGGCGTGGACCTGCGCTGCGGGGTGACGGTCACCGCCCTGCGCGGGGACGGCAGCGGCCGGTTCATCGGTGCGGACCTGTCCGACGGCAGCCGCGTCGAGGCGGACGTGTGCGTCGTGGCGTTGGGGGCGGTCCGCAACGTGGAGTGGCTGGCGGAGTCCGGCCTGGCCGCGGGCCCGCGCGGGATCGCCTGCGACGCCGGCTGCCGGGCCTTCAACATGTACGGGATCGTCACCGACGACGTCTTCGTGGCCGGTGACGTCTCCCGGTTCCCGCACCCGCTGTTCGGGTACCAGTTGCTCTCCCTGGAGCACTGGGGCAACGCGGTCGCGCAGGCCGAGGTGGCGGCCCACAACATGGTCAATCCGGGACCCCTGCGGCGCCCGCACCTCGCCCTCCCGACATTCTGGTCGACCCAGTTCGGGCTCAACATCAAGTCGGTGGGCGTGCCCACCTTCTCCGACCACGTGGTCATCGCGCAAGGCTCTCTGGAGGCGCGCCGTCTGGCGATGGTCTACGGCTACCAGGGGCGGGTCACCGCCGCGGTCACCGTCGACATGGCCAAGTCGCTCGACTACTACAGGCACCTGATCGAGACGGCTGCTCCGTTCCCGCCCCCGCCCGGCGCGGCGGACCGGGCGATCGCGGCCGACATCCCGATTCCGTCCGACGTGCCGGATCCGAAGGGGCTTTCCCACGGCCCCATCGTGGCGCTCACCGGTCACCTGCCCGATCGCCGGCTGACGGTGGTGCAGCCCACCGGCTGACCCACGTCCCGCCCAACCACGAGGAGGCACCATGGACTCCGACACCTTGCTGGCACGGATCACCGACTACGCGAACCGTCCCAACCCCTACCCGCTGTACGCGGAGCTCCGCGAGGCCGGTCCCGTGGTGCGCCAGGCAGACGGCAGCTATCTGGTCGGCACGTACCACGAGATCGCCGCTCTGCTCCACGACCCTCGGATGAGTGCCGTTCCGCGCTCCCGCACCACCACGTCTCCGTCCGAGGAGACGGCGAAGCCGCCGTTCCTGCGGCTCGACGACCCCGAGCACCACAGGCTGCGCACCCTGGCCATGCGCCCGTTCGGCCCGCCGCACAGCCCGGGCCGGGTCGATGCCATGCGCGGCGGGATCACCCAGCTCACCAAGGAACTGACGGGGGCCTTCCGGGCGGGCCGGCAGATCGACATCGTCGACGATTTCGCCTACCCACTGCCCGTCACCGTGATCTGCCGCCTGCTCGGCGTACCGCGCGAGGACGAGCCGCTGTTTCGAGCTTGGTCCGACGCTCTGGTCGCATCCGCCGACATGAGGCCGGATGAGGATTCCACCGAGCAGGACCAGACGGGCAACCAGGCGCAGATCGAGATGGGCCGGTACCTGGTGGACCTCGCCGAACAGCGCCGTGGCCACCCGAGCGACGACATGCTGTCCGCCTTCGTCAACGAGCCGGATCCGGCCCTGCGGCTCACCCGCGAGGACCTCGCACAAACCGCCGTGCTGCTGTTGATCGCGGGACACGAGACCACGGTCAACCTGATCGCCAACGGGGTCCTCACCCTGCTGCGCCGCCCCGAGCATCTGGATCAGCTGCGTCGCGAACCCGACCTGCTACCGCAAGCGGTGGAGGAACTGCTGCGCTACGAACCCCCGGTCCACATGCGCGAGAGGATCCCCCGAGCCGACATCGACGTCGCCGGCACCACGATCCCCAAAGGCACGTCCGTCGTACTGGTGCTGGCCTCAGGCAGCCGCGACCCCAAGCGGTTTCGCGAGCCCGACCGGTTCGACCCCACCCGCCCGGACAACCAGCACTTCGGCTTCGGCAGCGGTATCCACCTATGCTACGGCGCACCACTCGCCCGCATCGAGGCTCAGGCCGCGCTCGGCGCGCTGATCCCCCACCTCGGCACGGCCCGCCTGGTCCAGGACCCGCCCCCCTACCGGCAGAACGCCATGCTCCGCGGACCTCGCCATCTGCCCATTCAGCTATGAGGCCACGTGGCGGCACACAGGGCAGCGGGCACATCCTCCGGGGCTCCTCGATCGGCGGCGTCTTCTCGCTGCCGGGCCTTGGCCTGTACCACGCATCCACCACGCTTCCAAGTTCGTACTGGAAGGCTTGAGCCTCACAACGGAGGTGACCGGCTTCGGTATCAAGGTCATCCTGCTCGAACCCGCCGGCTACGCGACCGACTGGGATCGCTCTTCGGCGGTCCACTGTGACCGGCTTGGCGCATACGACGAGTTCCGCGCGAGCAACTCGCTGCGCGTGGCGTCCGGGCGCGCCGACCCACACGCAAGCTCCCTCCGCGCCGACCTCTTCGCCCATGCCGAACAGCCCGTAGCCTGCGGCAGAACCGCATCGTCGTACTGGAGCGGGACCTGGGCATGGACAGCCTCGCTCTGCTCGAACTGGTGGAGACCCTCCAAGGCCGCCTGTCGATCGTTGTGCCGGATGAGGTCACCGCCCGTATCCGTAAGGTCGCAGACTTGCAGGATGCGGTGGCCCACCTGGTGGCTGCCGCGCTTTGATCCGCGCCGACCCCAAGGACCTGATCGTGAGCGAACGCGTCATCTCCCCCCTGAACCGCGGCTTCCTCTTCCTCGACTCCCACCCGGCTGGCTGCCGCAAGATGGTGGCCGACATGTGGCAGGCCGTCCCCGCCAGGCAGCCCCGCGGGGTCGGTCCGGTGGCACTCGTCATCGGTTCGTCCGCCGGGTACGGGCTCGCCGCCACGATCGCCGGGCTCGCCCGCGCCGGGATCCGCGGCATCGGGGTCTGTTTCGAGAAGGCACCCGGCCGACGCACCGGCACGGCCGGCTGGTACCGCACCGCAGCCACCGCCGAGCTGGCCCGTAAGCACGGCCGGGACATGATCTTCCTCAACGGCGACGCGTTCTCCGATGCGATGAAGCATCAGGTCGCCGACCTCGTCAAGCAGCGGTACGGGCGGCTGGACTACCTGATCTATTCGGTGGCCGCCCCGCGGCGTACCGACCCGGACACCGGCGTCACCTACTCCTCCGTCCTCAAGCCGATCGGCGAGCCCTACCGGACCAAAACCCTGAACTTGGACGCCTCCGGCGCCCCGGAGGTCACGGAGGTGGAAACCGCACCGGCAGCGGGCGACGACATCGAGCAGACCACCGCGGTGATGGGCGGCGCGGACTGGGAGCGGTGGATCGACCACCTGGCCGGACGGAACCTGCTCGCCGACGGGTTCACCACCGCCGCGCTCTCCTACATCGGCTCGCCTCTGACCGCGGGCATCTACCGGCAGGGCACCATCGGCGCGGCCAAGGCCCATCTCGAGGCCACCGCCCGCACCCTGAACGAACGCCTGGACAAGCTCGTCGGCGGACGCGCGCTCACCTCCGTCAACGGAGCCGCCGTCACCCAGTCCTCCACCGCCATCCCCGGCATCGCCCTCTACGTCGGCCTGCTGCGCGGCGTCCTCGACCAGGGCATGGTCCCGCCGATCGACCAACTCACCGAGCTGTGGGACCAGCTCACCGACGCCCGCCCTTTCACTCTCGACGACGACGGCCGAGTACGCCTCGATGCCTGGGAACTCGCACCCTCGGTGCAGGAGGCCGTCACCGACCGCTGGAACAGCGCCACCACGAGCAGCATCGGTGATCTCGCAGACCTCGAGTGGTTCCAGGCCGAAGTCCAGCGCCTGTACGGCTTCGCCGTACCCGGCATCGATTACACCGCTCCCGTCGACACCGACATCCCCTGGCCGGACCCGACCGCCTGACCCCACCTTTGGAGGAACGCCATGCGCCTGCCCACCGACGACACCCTCATCAGCCGGCAGCAGGACCTGGAGACCACGCTCACCGCATTCGCCGACCACGAACTGCGCCAGGCCACCGCCCGGATCAGCGAAGCTGCCGTGCACGACGCGGCCGCCGCCTGCCTGATCCGCCCGAGCACCGAGCAAGCGCCTGCTGGGCATGGCGTTCCTCCACGCCGCACACACCTTCAACGCCGACACCCACCTCCAGAGGGCCGACCTGACCGCGGTCGCGGCCACGCTGGAGATCCGCCACGGAGCGTGCCCCACTTGGAGGTGTAGGCGGGATCGACGGCGATGACCGCGATGCCGGTGGTGTTGGCCACTGACCGTTGGAGGAGACACGGGCATACAGGCCACACCGGCACAACCTCGCGCGTTGCGTTGGTCTCCACGTTCACCAGGATCGTGCGCAACCCGACCCGCTGAGCCGGCACCGGCAAGGTGCCCTCACGGAACCAGCGATACGCGGTCTGCGGATGCACACCCTGCGTCTTCGCCCACTCCGTGAGGTTCACGCCTACGACCGCAACGAAAACCGCCAAAACGAACCATCGCTCACAAGAGAGGTCTGACCAGACAACAGGTGCTCACGGCGTCCAGGGCCATCGCCTTCGTGGCATCGACGCCGAGCGGCCCCGCGCACAACTGCAGGCGTTCGGGGTGCCAGTCCGTGTACGTCCACCCGCGTTCCTTCGCCAGGCGACGCCGCGCTGCGCTGCGGTCCCGCTGATCCTTCTTCCTCGACATGCCCCACCCCTCTATCCGCCCGGGGCGCTCACCCGGCCCCAACTCCCCTCGTGGCAAGGGCGTCAGGCCTTGGCCAGCGGGCATCCCAGGACTTGTCGCCGCGTCGGGTTCGCTGAACGGATGCGGATGTGGGGGCGGTGGGGGGGGGGGGGGGGGGGGGGGGGGGGGGGGGGGGGGGGGGGGGGGGGGGGGGGGGGGGGGGAGGCCCTCGGTTGGAGGTGCGAGTGAAG
>NZ_JBVJWD010000048.1:0-9220 GCF_055602785.1 Streptomyces sp. NPDC037301 | reverse complement strand
AGATGGGGTAGGTCGGCGAGTTTCGTACCGCGTGGCTTTTTTGGTTGTGTTGGTTGGAAGGGGGGGGGGGGTGGGGGGGGGGGGGGGGGGGCCGCCCCCACCCCCCCCCCCCCCCCCCCCGAGGTCAGTCGCCGGCCGGAGTGCCCGTCACCTTCAGGTGACGGACGCGGCCCACGTTGTCGAAGGATCCGAAACCCACCCGGCCCGAGGCGAAGACCGGGTCGGTGGCCGTGATCAGCGGGTTGCGGCTGCCGTCCAGGTAGACGGCGGTCTCGCCGGTGTCGGCGCAGTGGGTGAGGCGTACCTTGTGCCATCCGTCGTCCCTGATCGCCGGAGTTGCACCGAGGGTTCCGTTCCACTGGTCGTCGATGCGCAGCCGGTCGGCGTCGTTGACTGTGAACAAACCGTTGTGCGGGTAGATGGTGTTGTCGCTCGACAAGTGCGCGTACTGGAACCGGGTGTCCGACTGATAGTCCCAGATAAGAATGACGTCACGGTTGGTGACCTCGACGGGGGTGTCGATCCGCACCTCCGCCTCGACGGTGACGGAGGAGTAGCGCGGGCCCGCGGCCAGGACGGCGTACTCGAAGGGGCGGCGCGGTCCCGGGCGGGCGACGCCCGGCTCGGTCATGATCGTCTCCCGTGCGGTGTAAGCCCACTTGGCCGGGGTGACCGGCGCCCAGTTGTCAGGCCCGGTGGTGTGGGTGGTGGGGGTGTTGCCGATCTCGCAGTCGGCGAAGGTACGAGTCCCGGTCACCTTCCAGACCTTGCCGTTGGCCTTCGAGACGATGTACAGACCGCCGCTGCGGTCGGAGCCGAAGCGCAGGTCGACACGCTGGTCACCGGCGAGGTCGCGCATGGCGACCGTCTTCCCGGTGGACTTGTCGAAGAGCATCAGCTGCTCGAGCGGCGCGAGTTCACCGCCGCGGTGCATGTCGCGGGTGTCCGCGGCCAGGATCCGGCCGTCCACGAGGTCGCCGAAGATGTACTTTCCGCGCAGCGCCGGCGCGTCCTTGCCGCGGTAGACGGAGCCTCCGGCGATGGCGCGGCCCACATCGGACCGGCAGTTCCAGTCGGGTCCCGGGTCATGGTCGTAGGCGGCGACCGGATAGGTGTAGCCGTACTGGGCGTCGTCGGCGGGCAGGGGAAGGATGCGGGCGCACGGGTCGGTGGCCTTCTTGTCGAACACGAAGGGGCCCTCGCGCTCGCTCCAGCCGAAGTTGTCACCGGCCTTGACCTCGTACACCGACTCGATGGCGTGCTCGCCTATGTGGCCCAGATACATACGGTGTTTGCCGCCCGCGTCCCAACTGAAGCGGTGCGGGTCCCGCATGCCCATGGCGTAGATCTCCCCGAGGGAACCGGGCTCACCGACGAACGGGTTGGACGTGGGGATGCCGTACCGGCCGTTGGCGCTGTCACGGCCCGCGGGGTCGATCCGCAGAAGTTTGCCGTGCGGGAGCGTCAGGTTCTGCGGCTCGCTGTTGCCTACGCCCTGCCCTCCGTCGCCCACCGCAAGGTAGAGAAGGCCGTAGTCCTCGTCGTGGGGCTTGGCCGTCGGGTTGAAGTCGATCTGCTGAATGCCGTGGACCTGGCCGGTGAAGGCGATACGCAGCACCTCGCGGTGGGTGCCGTGGAAGACGTCCGCGGAGGGATCGTCGGCGGTCCACTCAGTGATGATGCCGTGATAGGTGGGCGTGCCCGCCTGCCGGTAATCGGGGGTCTCGGTGGCCTGCGAGGCGAGTTCGGTGTGGGTGGTGTAGAAGCGCCCGTTCGCTCCGAACTCCGGGTGGAATGCGGCGTACCCGAAGCCCTGACCGAGACCGCGGCCCGAGAAGAAATGCGGGAATGTTGCCTTGACGTCCAGGTAGGGGTGCGGAGTACCCCCGGAGGTGCGCGTCGCGGTGCCCGGTTCGGTGAGGTACAGGGTGCCGTTGAGGTCGGGGGTCGCCATCCGGCCGGAGCCGTCGGGGAGTTCATTGATGGTGTTGATCCGGGCATGGCGCATCAGGCGCGGGTCCGTCGGCGCCGGGACCGGTTCCGACTTGGGGAACTGTGCGAACTCCTGCAGGACGAGACCCGTCCTGGACTGGACGGGCTTCTGCGGAATGGGGTCGGTCAGGGCGGCTGTCGCCGCGGCGGGCTCGTCGGCATGGGAAGGCGCGGCGAGACCGCCCAGGGCGAGGGCTGCGCAGACGGCCGCGGCCGCCCAGGTCCTTCGGTACGTACGTCGTGACGCCATGCGGGTCCCTTCGGGCTGGCGTGACAAGTAGGGAAAGGACGATCCGGGGACGCGAACGGTCAGCGGCCCCGCGTCATGCGCCGGTACTCCGCCGCCACCGCTCCGGCCGGCACCGGGCGGTCCAGGAACAGGAGGTCGTCCATGCGGCAGTCGCAGGCGTTGTTCTCCCGGGTGTTCTGGGGGAAGCTGCCGCCGATCTTGATGCCGCGGGGATCGGTGGGCGAGGCGCGATGGGGCGCCGGCGTGGTGGCGAGTTCCCAGGGGTCGCCCGGCGTGACGTAGAAGCCGTCCAGGGGCTTGCCGTCGCGGTAGAGGGCGAGGGTGCCGTCGCGGAAGTCGAACGTCGCGGCCAGGTGGATCCATTCACCGCGGGGCAGCAGTTCTTCCCAGGGGGCGCCGGCGGCGAAGGTCTGGGAGGCGCCGCTGTCCAGGCGTCTTCCCAGCGCGACCAGCTTCAACTCACCGTTGACCTGGATGAGTTCGAGAAGCGCGCGCACAGCGTGGCCGTCGGATGTTCCGGACAGTACGCCGGCCAGCCCGATCGCGTTGTAGCGGTCGCTCGGGTCGGCCGTGTTGGAGTTGAGGGCGGGATTGTCGCCCGTCATCTTGAACCAGCCCATGACGGTGGCGCCCCGGGCGCTGCGGAAGGCGTGGAGGGACGACACGCCCTCGGCGTCCCAGGTCCCGGCCTTCCAGTCGTCGTTGCCCGCGGTGGCCGGGTTCTGCTGACGTACCTGCAGGGCTGGCGAAGCGCCCGGGTACGCCTCGTCGGCCACGCGCATCGCGGAACCGCCGTTGATCAGGCTGAGCGCGGTGCCGGAACGTCCGATGTCCTGCTCGCGACCGGGGTCGGCGGGGTCCGGGTGCCCGAAGTCGTACGCAACCACGGCCTGGGCTCGCAGCGGAGTGTGGGCGGTTGAGGGTCGGGCCGCCTGGGCCGGAAACGTGGCGGCGAGCGAGGCAGTCGCGGCGAGCGCGGCGACAGCAAATGAGCAGCGTCTGGTGCGTGGCGGAGCCATACAGCCTCCCAGCGGCAGCGAAGGGGCAGTCCACCGAGGTCTCCCGGTCGACAGAAAGCGCTTTCGTTAGCGGGCAGGGACCATGTAACTCCCTCGCGACGACCCTGACAATGGGCGTGTACTCGCCAATTTTTTAGGCGCCCCTCGGCTGCGGCGCGGCCCCCTTGCTGACGAGGATGCAGCCCTCGAGCGGCCGTCGAGGCGCATCACCTTCAGCCGGCCCTCTGCGCGCTGGGCGCGTTCCTCGGTGCCGTCGTCGGGTCCGGTCCAGCGGGCATAGCCGTTGTCGATGCACCAGTACGTGTACGTGGTCATCTCGTCGGCGCCGACACCCGTGATGCCGAACATGGACAGGGCGACACCGATGGTTCCGGCGGGGATCAGGAGGCTCAGGCCGTCACCGAGATCGGCGGGACCGTAGCCGTAGTCGGTGAACGGCAGGCCGACGGCGAGGGAGACGGTGGCAACGGTGAACAGCACGACGGAGACCACGCACGCCCGCTCGACGAGTCCGTACTTGCCGCTGTGCAGGAGCCATACCGCCCTGAGGGTGACGAGGACCATCCACACGGCGAGCGAACGGAAGCTCAGCGCCTCGCCGGTGATGGGCCGCATGATGGAGAACGCGGCCGCGGTGCCGCCGGGCTGGAACATCTTGGCGAAGTCCATGCCGATCCGGAGCCAGTTGATCCAGCTCACCCGGCCGATGCGCGGGCCGACCTCGCGATAGCCGTCGAGTGCGGGGCGGCCGTTGAGGATGGTCCAGCGGCCCAGTTCCATCTGCACCCACACCTTGACCCCGGCGCTGATGACGACGAGCCACAGCGGGGCGAACCCGGCCTTGGCACCCAGCGGGGTCGTGACGATCAGTTCGCCGGCGCCGACGACGGCGGCCAGGCGCGACCGGATCGCGCGTCTCGCCACGATGACGGGCCTGACCAGCGTCGAGGAGTTGTCCCAGCTCTTCGACGTGACCGCGTCCACCATCCGCCGCGATCTCGCGAAACTCACCGCCGACGGGCGCCTGGCCCGCACCCACGGCGGCGCGATGGCGCTCACCGCGCACCCGGAGGCTTCGCTGTGCCAGCTTGGGCCGCAGGCCCTTCCACACGTGGGCGCGGCTGCCACGGGGCTGGACGCTGGTGACACTCGGCGGCGGACCCGGAGATCGTCGCGGCACTGCGTGCGCAGGACACCTCCGTGGTCCTCGTTGATGCGGCAGAACAAGAGGATTGACGACCGCGATTGCAGACACAATGACCCCGTTCGCGAGCCAAGGCCCAGGCGGCGGGCGACCTGCACCCGGCCGCACGGGGTCCGGCACCTGTTCGCCGCCTTGGACTGGCCAAGAACCTCTACAGTCATGTCAAGAAGACCAGGAAACCTGTCGAGGTTCCTGGAGTTCTGCCGCTGCCTGCGCACGCTCTGCCCACCGACGGTCCGCCTGGCGGTCGTGTGCGACACCTATTCCCTGCACCTGACCACCAAACGATGCCGTCGCGTCGCTGGCTCGGCCGAGGCCAACGATGTCCAAACTCCTGCCCACCTCAACCAGAGGCATCGCGACCTCGCTCCCACGGCATCCGGGTATACGTCATCGTCGGTGAAGACGAGATCAACGACCTGAGCCGCTGCACGACGGAGCCTCTCCTCAGTGGTCATGAACAGAGATATCCACAGGTCCAGTCGCGACGCGCGAGCGGTACCACTCGACCGTGATCCAGAGGAGACGTTCTAGCCGACCGGTCTAGTAAACAGTGGTTGACCAGTCGTACACTCGCGCCATGGGACGGACCAGTGACGCCAAAGAGAAGATCATCAGCGCCGCGCAATCGCTCATCGAGTTGCGCGGATACTCCTCTTTGGGCGTGGCCGAGATCTGCAAGACGGCCGGTGTACCCAAGGGCAGCTTCTACTACTTCTTCGAGTCCAAGGAAGTTCTCGCTCTGGCCGTCATCGACGAGCACTGGGCCGGCCAGAAGCGGGAATGGACAGGCATCCTGAACAGCGGCGCAGAACCACTGCACCGGCTGCGGCGGCTTTTCGAGGTGACGGAGTCCGGCCAGCGCGCCGGCCAGCAGAGCTGCGGCACCGTCTCGGGGTGCCTGTTCGGGAACCTCACCCTGGAGATGAGCAACCAGACCGAGACCGTCCGCATCCGACTGCAGGAGATCTTCGACGCACAGGTCGAGATGGTCGACTCGGTCATCGCCGAGGCCCTTGAACGCCGAGAGGTCACCGTGAGGGACACCCGGGAAGCAGCGCGGTCCGTCGTCGCCCAGCTTGAGGGCCAGGTCCTGTTCGCCAAGCTCTACAACAACACCCACCGCCTCAGCCCTCTGTGGGCGAACTGCCTGGCCCTGCTCGGTGCTCGCGCACCGCAGGTGGCTCCGGCCGGCATCTGATGCCCGCCCGGCGCGGCGGGCGGTTCAAGGGGCTGGACGGCAGGCGCCAACGGGGCGTCAGACCATAGAGGGCAGGGGCGATCGGTCCGGAGCGGTTTCTGCCAGCGCGGACTGCCGTCCAGAGACGGTACTCCGCATGACGGTCATGTGAACGCCTCACGCAGCCCGTCGGGACCCTCGGTGGAGTACTCCCGGTCTGATGTGCCGGGATGACGGTGCGGGTGGCGAGGATCCCGGTGTCACGGGCAGCCTGGCCGCTGGTCAGGCCGGGCAGCCGTCCAGCAGCGGGGTACGGTCGCTGCCGCGCACACCATCGCCAGGTGGACGGGAGCGAACCGCTCAGTGACTTGCTCCGCGATGTTCAGGGAGGCGTTGTCGCCGCTGACGTGGACCTTCGGGACGTCTGGACCGCTCAGGACGAACCCGGTGACCGGGCCGGTGATGCTCGCGGTCGATCGGCAGCCGGAGGCCGCCGACCTCGATCAGCGCGGTCGGTACGCCGACCAGCCACACCGTGACCGCCCGCCGGAGGCCGGCGAGAGCTGCTGCGTCGACGTGCCGTCGGATTGCCATGCCCTCATCGTCTGCCCGCCACCAGGGCCGACGCCACGACCGGCTTCCTCCCTGCAGGTAGGAGCGGCCTCCCACCGACGTAGCATGGCGGGCGTGGAGCTGCGCCAACTGCGGTACTTCGTCACGGTCGCCGAGGAATTGAACTTCGGCCGGGCCGCCGAGCGGCTCCTGATCGCCGGGCCCTCGCTGTCCCAGCAGATCAAGGCACTTGAACGCGACCTCGGCGTCCGCCTTTTCGACCGCGACCGCCGCTCGGTGTCTCTCGCTCCAGCCGGTGCGGCCCTGCTCCCGCACACTCACGCCCTGCTGGAACGGGCCGACGACCTCAAGCGCCGCGCCGGCCGACTGTCCGGATCGGAACCGGTCAGGCTCGGCTACGTCAACTGGCTTCCGGCAGGCCTGGTCGCCCGCACCTCCGCGGTGGCCCGACTGCACATCGACGCGTGGATCGCGCCCTCTCACACACAGGCCGCCCGGGTAGCCGACGGAAGCCTCGACCTAGCAGTGTGCTGGGTGCGTAACGAGGACCTGGAACAGCGCGGCCTCCGGGCCCGGCTGATCGGCGCCGACCGGCTCTACGCCGTCGCCGCCGGCGACGACACCAGCGACGTACCCGCCCAGGACACCGTCGTCCTCCTTGACGACGACACGACCTCCTGGTCGTCCTGGAACGTCTACGCGGAACAAGTGGCCCGCGACACCGGGGCCCGCGTGGTGCACGTATCCGACGGCGGCATCACCGGCCCGGCCTTCTTCGACCACGTCCGTCGCAGCAGTCGCCCGGTCATCAACTCGCCCAAGGGCCAATCCACACGGCTGCCGCCCGACCTGGTTCAGCGCCCGGTCGTGGTGCCGCAGGTCTACTGGACCTGGTCCCTGGTCCGGCGCGCCGGCGAAGTCCGCGCCACGGTCCTAGCCGTTGTGGACACCCTCTGCGACGGCGTCGGCGACTTCGGCATCCATGCCCCGGGCGCCTGGTTGCCCGACGGCGACCCGCACCGGCGCTAGGCAACCCCGCTCCCCCACCGGACGAGGCCGGGGAATTCACTCCGCCGATGCCTGCTGACGTGGGCTGGGAGGTTACGCCTACCAGCTATGAGTAAGCCGGTCCCGGAATCGACTCTGTTGATCTTTGACTTCGTCCCGTCCGGCACGTAGCTTCCAAATAGGCGACCGGTCGGCTAGTGATCGCTCGAAGAATCCTCACCCTCATCAACCTCATTTCGGAGAAGGTCATCATGAGCTCTCAAGGCCAGAAGGTCGCAGTCATCACCGGCGCGTCGCAGGGCATCGGCGCCGGTCTGGTCAATGCCTACCGGCAGCTCGGATACGCCGTCGTCGCCACCTCGCGCACGATCGCCCCCGCCGACGACGCCGACATCGTGACCGTGCAGGGCGACATCGCCGACCCCGCTACCGCCGAACACGTGATCGCGGCGGGCGTCGAGCGGTTCGGCCGTATCGACACCCTGGTCAACAACGCGGGGCTCTTCGTCGCCAAGCCCTTCACCGACTACACCCAGGACGAGTTCACCTCCGTGACCGGCGTGAACCTGACCGGGTTCTTCCGCATCACCCAGCTGGCCATCCCGCACATGCTCGCCCAGGGCGGCGGCCACATCGTCAACATCACCACCAGCCTGGTCGACAACGCCGACTCCAACGTCCCCTCCGTGCTGGCCTCGCTGACCAAGGGCGGCCTGCAGTCCGCCACCAAGTCCCTCGCCATCGAGTACGCCACCCGTGGCATCCGCACCAACGCCGTCTCCCCGGGGACCATCAAGACCCCCATGCACCCCGACGAGACCCACCCGGCCCTCGCCGCCCTGCACCCGGTCGGCCGGATGGGCGAGGTGAGCGACATCGTCGACGCGGTGATCTACCTGGAGAACGCACCGTTCGTCACCGGCGAGATTCTCCACGTCGACGGCGGTATGAGCGCCGGCCACTGATACCGCAGGCAGCGGACGGGGACCACCACCGAGGGCGGCTACGCCGAAGTCGCCTGCTCGTGGGCCGACGGACTCGTGCGCATCCCCGGCGGCCTGACCGCCGTCGAAGCCGCGCCGCTGCAGTACGCGGGCCTGACGGCTTGCATGCCCTGCATCAGGTGACCACACAAGACGGCGCCCTGGTGGCCATGCGGGGGCATCTGCGGGCTGGGCCACCTGGCCCTGCAATACGCCCACAGACTCGGCCACGGTGTCGCCGCCATCGCCCGCGGCCCCGAGAAGGAGCAGCTCACCGAGGAGACGGGTGCCCCCGAATGCATCGACAGCGCCGGCCAGGACCCGGCCGCGACGCCGGGCGACCTGGTGGCGCATCGGTCATCGTCGGCACCGGCTCCTCGATGAGCCCGCCTCCAGATCCGATGCCGGAGAAGGACCGACCGGCCGGCACACGATTCCGGCACGGGACGGCCGCACCGGCGGCCGCCATCGCGACCCGCCTGGCCCAGCAGTTGTGCACCCCGATTCCACTCGACAGGAGAAACCCTGATGAACAGCACGACAGACAGCAAAGCGATCCTGCACAGCGTCCTCGACCGGTGGAAAGCAGCCGTTGACGGGCACAAGCCGCAGCAGGTCGCCTCCTGCTTCACCGAAGACGCGATTTTCCAGGGACTGCGCCCTTACAGCGTCGGGAGGCAGGGCATCGCCGACTACTACGATTCCCAGCCCCTCGGGATGACAGCCGCGTATCGGATTCTCGAAACCAGGCAGCCCGCCGACGACTTCGTGCTCGGTTACCTGAGCGTCGACTTCTCGTTCGCCGACCGGCCCACACTGGGTGTCAAGCTCGTTGTACTGGTAGAGCGCGCGGAGGACGGCTGGTACATCAGCCACTACCAGGTCTCCCGCCTCGATTAGCCACGTCCGACCTCTCAGAGGTCATTCTGAGCCGGTATGACGGTCTTGTGGTCGCCTGATCGTGTGGGTTTTGGCGATTCGGGCCGGTCGGGCTGCTTGGTCCTGTTGGGC
>NZ_JBVJWD010000047.1:0-56877 GCF_055602785.1 Streptomyces sp. NPDC037301 | reverse complement strand
TTACGCTCCAATCCCCGTGTCATCAAACGCAAGATGTCCAACTGGGCCCTCAAACGCACCGAACACAACAACCAGCCCCGGCCGGACACCCCAGTCGTCACCCTCGTCGGACCCACCAAACCAGCCCCAACCTCCCGGAAAAAGACCTAAATCACCGGTATTGTGTCTAGGGTCCTGTTGGCTGCATGGAAAGAAGCACTCTCCAGGTGAGTAAGCGTATCGGGTTGTACCCGCGTGTCCGCGTCGAGGGCGGTGGCAGCGGGGCGGTCTCGCAGGGCGGGGCGGTGCTGCTGGCCGAGACGGTCCGCAAGTTGGGCCTGGACACCGCGATATCGACGGCGTTGGCGCCGTGGCGCAAGCCGCGGGCGGTGCACGATCCGGGCAAGGTCTTGCTGGAGGTCGCGCTCGCGACGGCTCTGGGCGGGGACTGCCTCGCCGATGTTGCCATGCTGCGGGCCGAGCGCGACGTGTTCGGCCCGGTGGCATCCGACCCGACGGTCTCACGGCTCATCGACGCCCTTGCCGCAGCCGGGCCGAAGGCGCTCACCGCGATCCGGTCGGCGCGGGCCGAAGTACGCTCGCGGGCCTGGGAACTGGCCGGGGCGAACGGTCCGGCCGCCGACGGCTCGGTGATCGTGGACATCGACGGCGTGCTGGTCCTTGCGCACTCCGAGAAGCAGGACGCCACCGCGACCTGGAAGAAGACCTTCGGTCATCATCCGCTCGTCGCGTTCGTCGACCACGGCCGGGCCGGTTCCGGAGAGCCGGTGGCCGCGCTGCTGCGGCCCGGCAACGCAGGCTCCAACACCGCGAGCGATCACATCACCACCACTGGGATCGCCCTGGCCCAGCTCCCCAAACACCTGCGGCGGGGCCGGCAGACATTGATCCGCACCGATTCCGCCGGCGGCACCCACGCCTTCCTCGACTGGCTCTCCAAGCCGGGCCGGTGGCTGTCGTACTCCGTCGGAATGACCAACACCGACGCCATCCACCAGGCCGTCCTGAAGATCCCGAAAAAGGCGTGGACACCGGCCTACGACGCCGGCGGCACCGAGCGGCCCGGCGCCTGGGTCGCGGAGATCACCGACATGCCCGACCTGACAACGTGGCCCAAGGGCATGCGGCTGATCGTCCGCAAGGAACGCCCGCATCCCGGCGCACAGTTGCGCTTCACCGACCTCGACGGACTACGGCTCACCTGCTTCGCGACCAACACCAAAGGCGGCCAGCTCGCCGACCTCGAACTGCGTCACCGCCGCCGGGCCCGCTGCGAGGACCGCATCCGAAACGCCCGCGACACCGGCCTGCGCAACCTGCCCCTGCACGACACCGCACAGAACCAGATCTGGCTGGAGATCGTCTCCCTCGCACTCGACCTCCTCGCCTGGATGCCGATGCTCGCCCTGACCACAGAAACGCGCCGCTGGGAACCCAAGAAGCTCCGCCTGAGGCTGTTCTCCGCCGCCGCCCAGCTCGTCACCACCGGCCGCCGCCGCTGGCTCCGCTTCACCACACGATGGCCCTGGACAAACGAAGTCATCCAGGCAATCGACCGGCTCAATGCCCTGCCGAGCCCCGGCTGACCAGCCACGCCGGCCGCCCCAACGATCCGCATCACCGCACCGGGAAAGTAGAACCCGGCGCCCACCCGACGCGACAGCCGGGCCGCCAACCTGCCCCAACCCCGAAAAGACCGCACCTCGCAAGCACGAAGCCCCCGTCAGCGAACCGACGAGGACTCATGAACGATCGAGGCTAAGGGCTGTCCCGTAACTGCTGGTCACAGGTGAGATGATCTTGCGGTGTCTGGTGTGATCACGGCGTCGGAGCCCTCCTGGATAGCCCCGTTCACCGGGCTGAGCCCGCGTTCCTTCGGCAAGCTGGTGACCGCGCTGCGCCGTGAAGGTGTAGATCCGGTCCGCAAGGGTCGCCCGTGGGCTCTGCCGCTGGAGGACCGGGTGCTGCTTGTGGCGGCCTACTGGCGTACGAACTTGACGATGCGCCAACTCGCTCCGCTCTTCGGTATCTCGAAGTCCGCGGCCGACCGCGTCATCGACCACCTCGGCCCATCACTCGCGCTCCAGCCACGCAAGCGCTTCCGCAAGGACACCGTGCTTATCGTGGACGGCACCCTGGTGCCTACCCGCGACCACACCATCGCCGCACAGTCCAAGAACTACAGGTACTCCACCAACCACCAGGTCGTCGTCGACGCCGACACCCGGCTCGTCGTGGTGGTCGGCCGATCTCTGCCGGGCAACCGCAACGACTGCAAGGCGTGGGAGGAGTCCGGCGCGAAGGCCGCCGTCGGCAAGACGATGACGATCGCCGACGGCGGCTATCCGGGCACCGGGCTCGTGATGCCCCACCGCCGCCGCAAAGGCGAAGAACTGCCCGACTGGAAACAGGCCCACAACAAGTCCCACAAGCAGGTCCGCGCCCGCGTCGAGCACGTCTTCGCCCGCATGAAGACCTGGAAGATCCTCCGCGACTGCCGCCTCAAAGGCGACGGCGTCCACCACGCCATGCTCGGCATCGCCCGCCTGCACAACCTCAACCTCGCCGGATAGGCGAGCAGCCGGACTGGCCACCGACCATGCCACACCCAGTCAGAGATCATTTACGGGACAAGCCTTAGCCTCGATCCACCGGGTGATGGTTCGTCCAGTGCCTGGACATGAAAGTGGAGATGCACTCTGACCTGGGAAAATAGGAGTTCTCTAGGCTTCTACTCAACCAGTTCGGAGGTGCATCTCCGGGATGCATTCTTCCACGCCGCCACGTGCGGTGTCCGCTGTGTTCGATGACCCGAACCTGGTTGCGCATGCCGGGCTGGTTCCGGTGATGCGGCTGGCCGAACGGTGTGGGCTGTCGGACCTGGTGACGCAGAAGGTGAAGCTGACCGGGACGACGAACGGCGCGGGGGCTGCGGCGGACTCCAAGATCAGCAGCATCGTGGCCGGCATGGCGGCGGGCGCGGACAGTATCGACGACCTCCGCGTGCTGCGGCACGGGGCGATGCCGGCGCTGTTCGGCGGTATTCGCGCCCCGTCCACGCTGGGCACCTTCCTTCGCGCGTTCACCCACGGTCACGCCCTCCAACTCCATGCTGTGCACCGCAGATTCCTGACCGCGCCGGCCGCGCGCACTCCACTGCTGCCCGGCTCTGGAGAGAAGGCGTTCATCGATGTCGATTCCACCCACAAACGCGTCTACGGCCGGACCAAGCAGGGCGCCGAGTACGGCCGGTTCAAGGGCATCCGCACCCTGCACCCCCTCCTCGCCACGGTCTGCACCCCGCACGCGCGGCCGGTGATCGCCGGGGTGCGGATGCGACGTGGCAAAGCAGCAGACTCCCGAGGCGCCTCGAAATTCGTGAGCGAGGCCCTGGCCACCGCCGTCGAGTCCGGCTGCACTGGCCTGCGCATCCTGCGGGCCGACTCGCAGTTCTACAACGCCGGGGTGATCGCCGCCTGCCACCGGGCCGGAGCCCACTTCTCGATCACCACCGGGATGAACCCCTCCATCAAGCGGGCTGTCCTCGGCATCCCCAACGACGCCTGGCAGCAGATCAGTTATCCGACCGCAGTGCCCGACCCCGAGACCGGTGAACTCATCTCGGACGCCGAAGTGGCCGAGATACCCGAATACACCGCGTTCGCGAGCCGAAAGAAAGCGGAGCGGGTCACCGCGCGGCCGATCGTGCGTCGGGTCCGTGACCTGGCCAAACCCGCCGTCGTGGGCGAGCAGGGCGAGTTGTTTCCCGTCTGGCGCTACCACCCCTTCTTCACCGATCAGCCTGCCGCAACGCTGCGGGCCGAGCGGGAACACCGGCACCATGCGGTGGTCGAGCAGGTCATCGCGGACAGCAAGGCCGGTGCCCTGGCCCATCTGCCGTCCGGGCACTTCCACGCCAACGCGGCCTGGCTGACCCTGTGGGCGATGACCTACAACCTGCTGCGGGCCGCAGGTTCCCTGGCCTCCGCGTTCCACACCAAGGCCACCACCGCCACCCTCCGGGCCCATCTGGTCCAGGTCCCGGCCCGGATCGCGCGATCCGCACGACGCATCACCCTGCATCTGCCGCACAACTGGCCCTGGGAGCAAGCCTGGACACACCTCTTCGACACCGTCCACGACCCACCCGCACCGGCCTGATCCCCCTGACCACCCCGCCCGCCAGGGCCCGACCGGAACCGAACCCGTGGAAAAGCTGGGCAGACCAGCAGATACCACCTGCCCATCCACGACCACCGACCGAAACCAGCTCACAAAACGATCAAGAGATCGTCTTCAGAGCGCGTCGGTGGATCGAGGCTTAGGCCTCACGGACGACGGCTGCAGGGGCGACCGCTTTGATCCGGCCATGACCGAGGGGCCGGGCCTTCGCCCCTATCAACAGACGACGCTGCCATTCGTCAAGGTCGGCAGAATCGCCCAGAACTTGGCTGCCAACACAGCCCGTTGCTCTTTTAACCCGCTCAGGCCAGATCGACGAACCACCGAACAGAAGGCCGCGAGACAAAGACCTGCACGCCCTGAGTCAACAGTTTCCCAGGCAATTGTCCAACCTCGGCCAAGCCACTCCCGTCGTGTCCACTAATCCGATCCGCTCCCATACGCTGCAAGCGGGAGAGCAGATAGCAGACATCGGGGGTACTCCGCGTGGCCGGAAACAGAGAAATGGCGACCTCGACGGCGAAGATGCAGTTGCGTACTTCATTCAAACATCTTCGGGTACCCATCAAGGGTTATAAGTTTGCCGTGAAGATGATTTTCTGGGCGACGCTGGTCGTCGTCGGCGGCGCGTTAGCCCTGCAGCCGTTACTTTGGTGCCGTCTGGGCGGTATCCTCCTTCTCGGCCTGATGTTTGCTCATGCTGCGGAACTGCAGCACGAGGCACTGCATAATCTCGGGTTCAACAGAGTATGGACCAATACCGCGGCAGGCACACTTCTCGGAATTCCATTGGGGATCTCTTTCGCCGCCTACCGAGCTGTCCACTTGCGACATCACCGGTATCTCGGCACTCCACAGAATCGAGAGTTCTTCGACTACGGAGACCAGTACGGAACCGATGCCCAAAAGAGTCGACTTGTGTCTGCCCGAAAATGGTTGTCACGCTTTCTGATGATCCAGCACTTCCGTGAGATCGCCAAGGAACTAGTACTCTGCTCCATCAGTCGAAGGAAGTTCGAAGGTGAAACCGAGACCACGTCTCGCCGAATTCGCAGAAACTACCGCATTATTTGCTTCACGCTGGTGCTATCCGTGGCCTTGTCTATTTTGCTCGGCGAGGCACTGATGATCTGGCTGTGGCTGCTCCCGCTACTCGTGGCGGCGCCAATCCATGCTTTTGTCGAACTGCCGGAGCATTACCGGTGTGAAACCCTCGATAAAGATCCGTTCAAGAACACCCGGAGTATCAGGTCGAATTGGATCATGACGTGGTTCACGAACGGAAACAACTTTCATGTCGAGCATCACCTCATGCCGAACCTCCCCATGAGTCAACTCCCGGCACTGCACGTGGAGATCAAAGACCGTCTGGAGTACTACCACCCCACGTACCGGGACTTCTTCAGAAGCCTGCTGTCCAAGAAGGACACGCGGCAGGACTCGGTCCCGACGGAACGGATCTGAACGGCGCCACGGGGTGCGCGCACCGGGCGCGGCCCAGCCGAGAAGGAGCCACGACGTGCCGGAATACCTGACGGAGGACCGGAGCATCACCCTTCGGACAGCGCACGCGATCGCCGACAAGGGCACCCTGCTGCAACTGCGCGACCTGGTGTACGTACGCGACCAGGGGCGATTGGGCGACGCCCACGACACCGCCCTCACCTTCGACCGGTTCGACCCGTACGCCGAATACATCATCGCCGAGGAGACAACGGACTCGGGAATCACACCCGTTGGCACGGTCAAGATCGTCGGCGACTCGGAGATCGGCCTCCCGGTCGACGGGATGGTCGACATCGGCCACCTGCGACACAGCGGTCACCGCCTGGTGGAGTTCGGGCATCTGATGACCATTCCACGAGTGCGCAAGCGACGCATCGGCCTCCAGCTCATGCGCGCCGCCCTGATCCACAGCCTCGTCCGGTTCAGGGCCACCCATGTCCTGGGCGACTTCTTCGCCGAGGCCGACGGAAGCCTGCGCACGTTCTACCGGGAGCTGGGCTTCGTCCAGGTCGGCCCGTCCTACCAAGACGAAAGATTCAAGGGCGGACCGCTCAGCGTCACCGGAGTACTGGATCTCGCGGACGCCGCCGAACGCTCCCGAACGGCCGACGACCAGCAGGACGGCACCTCGCTTCTCCACTACTTCTTCCACGACTACGGCAGTCACCGGGCATGAGGCCCTCACGACGGAAAGGAGAAGCATGCCCACGCGTCGGCAAGAACTGGCGCAGCTGAAGGCGGCGCATAATCATCCCGTCTACTCGGTCATGTCCTATGTGATGGGGTGTGGCGTCCAGGGCAGGGGAGCGGGCAGCCATGTGGTCGACGAACACGGCCGCAGGTTCCTCGCGCTGTTCGACCAATACGGCAACCAATCGTTCGGCTACAACCACGAACGCGTCGTGGCGGCGCTCGCCGACCAGATCGACACCGGCCGGCTGAACAGCACGAAGATCATGTTCGAAGAGGAGTCGATCCGTCTCGCCGAGCGGCTCGCGGCTGTCACCGGCGGCCGGCTGCCCTTCTCCTATCTGGCCAACAGCGGCGGCGAGACCATCGACAACGCCCTCAAACTGGCGCGGGCCGCAACCGGCCGCAAGCAGTTCGTCTCGGCGGTCGACTGCTTTCACGGCAAGACCTTCGGCGCGCTGAGCGCCGCGGGCCGCCCTGAGCACGCGTCACTGTTCGCACCGTTCCTCGACGGTTTCCATCAGGTGCCGTACAACGATCTCGATGCCCTCGCCCGCGCGATCGGACCCGACACGGCCGCGGTGATCCTCGAACCGGTACAGGCCGAAGGCGGCGTCATCACTCCTGCAGCCGGGTACCTGGAAGGAGTCCGGCGCCTGTGCTCGGAAGCCGGCGCGCTTCTCGTCCTGGACGAGATGCAGACCGCCTTCGGCAGATGTGGCACCTTCTTCGCCTACGAGCAGTTCGGCATCACACCCGACCTCGTGTGCGTCGGCAAGGCCTTCGGCGGAGGCGTACTTCCCATCTCGGCCGTGCTCGGCACCTCCGAGGTCTGGCATGCCCTGCGCGCGCTCCCCTCGACCTTCGGTTCGAGCCTCGGCGGCAACCCGTTGTCCTGCCGGGTCGGCCTGGAGACGCTGGCGCTTGCCTCCGACGAGGCGTTCCTCGCCGGCGTCCGCGACAAAGCTCTGCTTCTGGACGGTGAGCTGGGCGCCTTGGCCAAGGAGTTTCCCCAACTGGTGCGAGAGCACCGTGGCTTGGGGATGATGCACGGGCTGGAGTTCCACGAGGAGTCCCTCGGCGGGCTGGTCCTCCGGCTGCTCTACGAGGGCGGTGTGACCTCGACGTACTCGCTCTACAACCCACGGGTCCTGCGTGTTCAGCCACCCGTGGTCATATCGGACGAGGACCTCCAGCGCGGGCTGGCCGTGCTCGCGTCCGTGCTGCGGACCGTCGACGGCTTCCGCCGTGGGGCGGCGGAGCCGCTGCGCGCGGCCGTGACACGGTCAGTGCCCCTGGACGCGTCGACCGAACAGGTCCTGCGCCTGCTCATGACGCGGCCGAGAGCGCTGGATCCCTTCGCCGCCGACAATGACGTCGCCTTCGTTGACCAGCCCGAGCATCGGTTCCGGGGAACGCTCGGGGACGACGCTGTGGAGTGGGCCGACACCTTGGCGCTCTCCGGGAACACCGTGCACGCGCACGCCGAGCCCTGCTGGCTCTGGCGTCGACTCGACCGCAGCACGACTGTGCGTCCCGGCCCGGACGGCACCGGATGCACGGTGGACATCGCCATCAACTGGGACTGCGGGACCGGTCCCTACGAGGAGCTGCTCGCGGGCCGTATCAGCCATTTCGTTCAGCAGCGAATCACCGATCTCATCGGCCGGTTCGCGTCGGCGGCAGACCGAGGGAGTTTTCCATGCTGATGAAGGACCTGTTCGAGCGTTTCGGTGTGAACCAGTCGTCCCGGATCGTTGAGATCGGCACGTCCGGAACCCGACGCGAGATGACCTACGCCGAACTCGCCGACGCGGCACGTCAACGGGCGGACCTGTTGCGGGAAGCCGGTGTACGGCAGGGCCAGACGATCGGCCTGCGTGGGCCGAACGGCATCGACTGGGTCCTCTGGGATCTCGCGGCGTTGTGGGCGGGGGCCGTGGTGCAGGCCTTCCCCGACGAGATACGGCCCTCCGACACGGGGGAGTTCCTGGTCCGCCACGGCCTCGCTCTCCTGATCACCGACGAACCGGCGGCGCACGCTCACCGGTCCGTGGTGGCCTGGAACGCGGCCGTCTACCGGCCTGCGACCGCGCTCGACTCCCCCCGGACCACCGACCCCGACCTGCACAGTCTGGTGTACTCCTCGGGAACCACCGGCGGGCTGAAGGGCCTCAAGGTGAGCAGGCGCGGCACGGAATACGTCATCAGGCGGTTCATGGAGTGCTTTCCCGTCGGGGCCGACGACCGTCATTTGATTTTTCTGCCGCTCGCCAACTACCAGCAGCGGCTTTCTCTCTACTGCTGCCTGTGGACGGGAAGCGATCTCGTACTGGCGCCGTACGGACGGGTTTTCACCGTGCTCCGTGAGGAGCGGCCGACGTTCCTCATCGCACCGCCGGTCTTCTACGAGACCCTCCTTCATCTCCACCGCAAGGCCGTAACACCGGCATCCCTGCCCGAGTTCATCGGCTCACGGATGAAGTTCATGATCACCGGCATGGCGCCCATCCGCGCCGAGACGGTGGAGGCCTATCGGGCGGCCGACGTCGCACTGCTGGAGGCCTACGGGATGACCGAGTCCGGAATGATCGCCTGGAACACTCCCGAGAACCACCGTTCGGGGTCGGTGGGCCGTCTCATCGATCCCGACTGCGTGGAGTTCCTGCCCGACGGTGAGCTGCTCATCCGCCGCGCCATGCCTCTGAGTACCGGGTACTTCGAGACGCCCAGCGTTGTCGAAGAAGAGACCTACCGGCCCGACGGGGCCATCGCCACCGGGGACTTCGGTTCGCTGGATCCGGACGGCTTCCTCGTCCTGAACGGGCGCAAGAAGGACTTGATCATGCTGGGCAGCGGCCGCAAGGTTCATCCGGTCGAGGTGGAAAGGATGTTCGCACGGCTGCCCAGCGTGGCGGACATCGTGGTGGTTCCCACCCCTGTGGCCAACCGGCTGGGAGCGCTGATCACCGCGCACGAACCGGGGAGTCGGGACGCCGAGGACGGCATCCGCAAGGAGATCGTCGAACTGAACACCACATTGGACCCCCATCAGCGGATCGTCTCGATCGTCTTCACGCCCACATCCGTGCGCAGCGAAGCGAGCTTCATGACCGCCAACATGAAGCTCAGCCGGAAGGCCGCCACAGAACACTTCGCGAAGCTTCTTGCTACTACCGACAAGGCCGCCGTAGTGGAGGAGGCCCGATGACCCTTCCCATAGAGAACACTGAAACGGTCGTCGACGCGCACATCAACCTCGCTTCCGACCAGGCGATTCCACGCCGGTTCATAGAGCAGCAGGCGGAGAACGCCGCTTCGCGGATGAGCCTGCTCGGGGGACGGAACATCTCGCAGGAGCGCATACGCCACCGTCTGCTGTCGCTCTACCAGGACCACGACGGTGACGCGCTGGTGGCCGAGATGGACGCCGCGGGTATCGCCCAGGCCGTGCTGGTGGCTCCGGACTACTCGTTTGTCGCCGACTGCTCCCTGGACCGCCCGGCGATCGCCGAGCAGCACGACCGGGTACGCTGTCGACACCCGGGCCGCTTCCTGGTCTTCTGGGGGGTCGATCCCCGATCCGGCCCAGCGGGCCTGGAACTCTTCGAGCGGTGCGTGACGCAGTACGGGTTCGAGGGGCTCAAGGTCTACCCCGTGAACGGGTACTCGCCGAGCGATTCGGGCTTGTACCCGTACTACGAGCTGTGCCGGCAATGGGGGTTGCCCGTACTCAGCCACACCGGGCCCTCCTGGCAGGCCCTCGAGTTCCGCTACGGGCAACCGCTCCTCGTCGACCGTGCGGCCCGAGACTTTCCCGAGGTCGACTTCATCCTCGGACACGGCGGGGTGCGCCAGACCGAGGAGTGTGTCGACCTGTGCGTTCACCGTCCCAACGTCTACCTCGACATCGCCGGAGCCCAGGGAGTCCAGCACCCGGACGGCTGGCTGAGTCGGCTGAACCGGTTGTTCCGTCTAGGCGTCAACCACAAGATCATCTATGGGTCCGACTGGTCGGCGCACCGGATGAGCACGACTCTCGCGAGCATGAGGTGCCACTTCGCCAACGGACAGCCCGTCTTCGACGGCGTCAAGCCCTCCCACCAAAGGATGATCATGCACGCAAATCTTCTTCGCCTCGTCGCTCGGCGAAGCAGCTCGACGGGCGAAGGGGCCGCGGTATGACCCAGCACGATGTCACCCAGCTCGAGAACGACATCCTCGCCTGGATCAGCGACTGGAATGAAGGGCTGGCCGCGGACAGCGTCAAGGCCGACACCGACCTGCTGGGCAGGGGACTGCTGGACTCGGTGGGACTGGTCGGCCTCATCTCCTTCGTGGAGGACCGTACCGGTACGGAGCTCGACTACGCGGACTTCGACCCCGATGCGGAGATCACCGTGCGTGGCATCCTGGCGCGCTGCGCAGAGGCCAAGTGAGCTGTGGTGGAGATCTACGACGGGCACTGCCATGTGGCTACCACCGACTTCATCCCCGAGCAGTTCATCCGGGACGTAGCGGCCAACATGCACCGTCGGCTCACCGCCGAAGGGATCGCACCGCCCATCGAGCGATTGGTCGCAAGGGTCAGGTCCCAGCATCAGGATCACGACGCGGACCAGCTGGTACGGGAGATGGACGCGGCCGGGGTGCGGCGCAGTGTGCTGCTCTGTCCGGATTTCAGTGAGCGCATGGACTGTCCCCTGCCGCCAGCGGAGATGGCCTGGCGCCACCACGAGATCAGGCTCAGGCATCCCGGCAGGTTCTGGGTCTTCATGGGGGCCGACCCGCGGCAGGGCGCGGAAGGCCTGGACAGATTCGAGAAGAGCGTCTACGAATACGGGTTCGAGGGCCTCAAGCTCTATCCCCCCTGTGGCTATTCGCCATCCGACCCGGGGCTGTACCCGTACTACGAGATCTGCGCCTCGCGGCACCTTCCGGTGTTCCTCCACACCGGGCCCACGGCCGGAAGCCTGGACTTCGAGCTCGCCCACCCGCTACAGGTCGACCGGGCCGCCCGCGACTTCCCGACCGTCTCCTTCATCTTGGGGCACGGTGGCGTCACACATACCGAGACGGCGCTCTCCATGGCCACCTACCGCCCCAACGTCTATCTGGACATCGGCGGGTTCGCGGGGGCGCCCCTGACGGGCGGGTGGCCGGAGCATCTGAACAGGCTGTTCCGCTCGGGCGTCAACGACAAGATCGTCTTCGGCACCGACTGGCCGCTCAACCGGATGTCGGGCGGACTGCGCCGACTGCTCGCCGAATTCGCCGACGGCTCACAGGTGTTCGCGGGCGTGCGACAGCGCGAACGACGGCTCATCCTCGGCGAAAACCTGCTCCGGCTCCTCGCGGAAGGGTGAAAAGTGGAAGCTAACAGGTCTGTCACAACAGTCCATTTCAAAGGCTCGCGCTCTGCGGTCAGCGGTCTGACCTGGGGCCAGCAATGGATCTGGAAGGCGGTCGCCGCACAGGCGCCGAACTACCAGCACCTCAACGTCACGCGCACGGTCGAGGTCTCGTCTGGCTGCGACATCGACGACGTCCTGGAGGCCCTCAGTCGGCTCATGGAACGCCACGAGGCCCTCCGGACCCGGTTCTCCTTCGACGAGACAGAGTCGCCCCGGCAGGCGGTGGTGCGCGAGGGGAGGATCCCGATCGAGATATACGAAGTCGGGGAGGGCGACATGGCCACCGCCGCGGAAGACATTGCGCAACGCCTGTCCGACCGCTCGTTCACGTTGCCCGAGCTCCCGGTTCGGGTGGCGGTGGTGACGGCCGAGGGAATACCCCGAAGAGTCGCCCTCACGGTCTTCCACCTGGCGGCCGACGGGGAGAGCTTCAACACCCTGATGACCGACCTGACGTACTTCCTGTCGACCCGGGAACAAACCGGCAATGACATCCCCGGCCCCCCGGTCGTGCATCCGGTCGACACAGCACTGTACGAGAGCAGCCCAGAGGGTGAGAAGCGGTCACAAAGGTCGCTTCGATACTGGGAAAAGACAATCGCCAGGTTTCCAGACCGTGCGCTTCCGCCCGTATGCGGACCTCACCGGGCCTTGCGGTTCCAGGAATTCTCCATGAGGTCGAAGTCGATGTACTTGGCAACGAGATCGCTCGCCGCGCGAGACGGCATGCCTGCTTGGGCGGTGGCTCTCGGGCTCTCCGCCGTCCTGCTCGCCGCCAAGTCGGGAAACGACGGGTGTGGGTTGATTCTTTTCAGCCACAACCGATTCGACAAACAGGCGAGCGCCGAGTCGGGGACGCTTGTTCAGGATGCCCCCATGTTCCTGAGGATAGCCGGGCAAAGGATGCCGGACGTCTTCCGGAACGCTTACCGGGCGGCCGTGTTCGCCAGCATGCACGCCCGATACGACCCGAAGGGCCTGGAAGACCTGCTCCAGAACAGCACCCGGGGCGACGGACGGTACGCGGACCTTTCCTGCACGGTGAACATCGACCTCTCGGAGGGAGAACTAGCTGGTGTCCCCCCGGGTATTCCGGCCTCATACGACCGGGCCGCGATCCATAATGCCGCTTCCGGGACAGTGGTGCGTTCCGAAGGAGGCTTCGCTCATGAAGACATGTCTTTTTTCCTGAAGATGTGGAAGGAGGGCGAGGATGGGCTGCGGGTTCATCTCCGGGCGGACACCTCACGTACGCCGGAGGAGGAGCTCGTGACGTTCCTGCGGGATCTGGAGCGACTCACCGTGGCAGCGCTGGTGCGCGAAGAGGTCACAGCCTCAGAGCTTGCGGGGACAGTGGAGAGGTTCAGATCACTCTGTTCCTGACCGCCCAGGCGACCGCCTCGATGGGAGTGGCGACTCCTATGCGGTCGCACAGCGTCCGGATGCGGCGCCGCAAGGTGCGTTCGGAGGTACTCAATTCACGTGCGATGACCTGTGGTGGATGGCCATTCGCCAATAGCGACAACAACTGACAGTCCTCGGCAGCCATTCCCATGTCTGCGAGCACCACATTGCGATCCATTGCGCCCTCCATGCGAGAACGGCTCCTGTCTCGGGTCGAGGTGCCGACGGCGCTGAACACCGTATACATGCACGCCATTCGGACGCTACCAGCAGCTGCTGCCAGTACATTCCTGTCATTGAAAAACCGAGAGGTCGGTGCGACTATCCGTTGGCAAAGCCACCGTATTCTTCGGAGGGAAAGCTTGCCAAGCTCTATTGGGTACGTCAGCGGTCCGCGGTCTCACAAAGAGACCTTCGAGACCAGTCAACTCCGTGACGGACGCTTACAGGGGGCTTGCCTGCGCGTTTCCCTTGGGGACGTGTCCGGATTCTTAGCAGGAACGCGAAAGTGCCTTCTGGCCTGGGACGTCAAGGCTTGTCTAAGGCTTCTGTCGTCCGTGAGGGAAGGCACTATCCGCGTGCACACTACCGCGTCACGTCCCCGACGTGTCGTCACCGCCGACGGTCGCGAAGTGGTCAGCCATCCGGATCCCCCTGCCGCGTGGTGCGTGACCAGCGTGAGGTGTTCGGGCCCATCGGTTTCACCCGCATCGCCTGGTTGCAGGCCGCCGACGCCCGCCGGGGCATACCGTCATCCCGAGCGGGCGGCTGTGACCTGCCCGGACTTGTCCTGGACCTCGACGCCACCCTGGTCACCTGCCGCTGGGAAAAGGAGCAGGCGGCGAAGGATTGGCAGGTCTGCTCCGGCCGGGCAACGCCGGCGCCAACACCGCAGCCGGAGGTGCCAAAGCACCCAAAGCCACCGGCTTCGACCGCTCCCCCTCCCGTCAGACCGGTCACCCCAGCCGAAAAGTGGAGACTAAGGGCTGTCCCGTAACTGCTGGTCACAGGTGAGATGATCTTGCGGTGTCTGGTGTGATCACGGCGTCGGAGCCCTCCTGGATAGCCCCGTTCACCGGGCTGAGCCCGCGTTCCTTCGGCAAGCTGGTGACCGCGCTGCGCCGTGAAGGTGTAGATCCGGTCCGCAAGGGTCGCCCGTGGGCTCTGCCGCTGGAGGACCGGGTGCTGCTTGTGGCGGCCTACTGGCGTACGAACTTGACGATGCGCCAACTCGCTCCGCTCTTCGGTATCTCGAAGTCCGCGGCCGACCGCGTCATCGACCACCTCGGCCCATCACTCGCGCTCCAGCCACGCAAGCGCTTCCGCAAGGACACCGTGCTTATCGTGGACGGCACCCTGGTGCCTACCCGCGACCACACCATCGCCGCACAGTCCAAGAACTACAGGTACTCCACCAACCACCAGGTCGTCGTCGACGCCGACACCCGGCTCGTCGTGGTGGTCGGCCGATCTCTGCCGGGCAACCGCAACGACTGCAAGGCGTGGGAGGAGTCCGGCGCGAAGGCCGCCGTCGGCAAGACGATGACGATCGCCGACGGCGGCTATCCGGGCACCGGGCTCGTGATGCCCCACCGCCGCCGCAAAGGCGAAGAACTGCCCGACTGGAAACAGGCCCACAACAAGTCCCACAAGCAGGTCCGCGCCCGCGTCGAGCACGTCTTCGCCCGCATGAAGACCTGGAAGATCCTCCGCGACTGCCGCCTCAAAGGCGACGGCGTCCACCACGCCATGCTCGGCATCGCCCGCCTGCACAACCTCAACCTCGCCGGATAGGCGAGCAGCCGGACTGGCCACCGACCATGCCACACCCAGTCAGAGATCATTTACGGGACAAGCCTTAGAGCTTGGTCGTTCGACGGAACTGAAGGCGAAGCCCTCGTCTATTCCGTGAGGGCCAACCATGCACCTGGGGTACCCCTGACTGCCTGTGACCGCCGTGCCAGTGGACCCCGAGTGGCTGGATCGAGTCATGGCCTCCACGGTGGGCGTCTCCGCTCCGACCGTCGGCAAGGCGCGCTGTTCAACTGTGAGTTCCACGCAGTTGAACGGCCAGATAAGTCGCTGTCGACAGACCCCACTCCTCGCACATCCGCAAGGCGTTGACCGATGTGATCCCCACCGCGAAGGCCCAGAGGTGGGACCCCGCAGAAGTCGTACGCGTCCTCCTCTCCGAAGAGGCCGCCGGCCGCGACCGAGCGAACTGCACACTCGACGCAAGCGGGCCGGGTTCCCCGCCGGGAAGACCCTCGGCGACTGGGACGAGCAGGCATCCTCCATACCCCGCGCCACCCAGGACTCCATCAAGACCCTCGAATGGGTCCTACGCAGGGAAAATCTCTGCGTAGTCGGCCCGTCGGGGACCGGGAAAAGCCACTGGTGCGAGGCCCTCGGGCAGGCCGCCGTCGAGGCCGGGATGGCCGTCGCCTGGTTCTCCATCGAAGACCTCGGCGCCCTCGTCCGCCGTCACCGGGCCGACGATTCCATCGCCAAGGCCCTGACCCGGATGATCCGATCCGACCTGATCATTGTCGACGACATCGGCCTGCTGCCCGTCAGCCCCGACGCCGCCGAGGGCTTCTACCGCCTGGTCGACGCCGCCTACGAACGACGCGTGCTCGCCGTCAGCAGCAACCTCCACCCCAGATGGATTCGACGAGATCATGCCGAAGACGCTGGCCACCGCGACCGTCGACCGGCTCATGCACCACGTGCGCTTGCCAAGTCGCGTAGGGACAGGCCACTCTCTGCCCGTGGCCCATTCAGAAGCAGCCAGGAGTGCTCCCGTAGTTCCGGGTGCAATGATTACGGTGAGCGATCTCACCAAGAGTTTCGAGACCAGGGAGCGCCGCGATGGACGATTAGCTTTTGTGCGTTCGCTGTTAGCCCCGGTGAAATCGGTAAAGAACGCCGTGCGGGACGTGTCGTTCAGTGTCGGTGCCGGCGAACTGGTCGCGCTGCTCGGACCAAATGGTGCTGGGAAGTCCACGACGATCAAGATGCTCACGGGGATCCTGACACCGACCTCCGGAAGCGCCACGGTAGCCGGGGTGGTGCCGTACCGGGAGCGGGAGCGCAACGCACACAACGTCGGCGCGGTGTTCGGACAGCGTTCTCAGCTCTGGTGGGACCTGCCCGCGCGCGAGTCGTTCACCATCCTGCGGGACATCTACGGCGTGCGCGAGCACACATACA
Organism: Streptomyces sp. NPDC037301; assembly: GCF_055602785.1. Lineage (NCBI taxonomy): Bacteria > Bacillati > Actinomycetota > Actinomycetes > Kitasatosporales > Streptomycetaceae > Streptomyces > Streptomyces sp. NPDC037301. Next base: position 40,468 of record NZ_JBVJWD010000047.1, on the reverse strand, counting down.
CCGCACGCTTGCGGGAGTTCGACGACCTCCTGGAGCTCTCCGCGTTCTGGAACACCCGGATCCGGCATCTGTCGCTGGGGCAGCGGGTCCGCTGTGACCTCGCGGCAGCCCTGCTGCATGACCCGACGGTGGTCTTCCTGGACGAGCCGACCATCGGCATGGATGTCGTCGTCAAGGAGCAGGTTCGCGCCTTCCTCAAATACGAGGTCGAGCAGCGCGGCCGCACAGTGCTGCTGACGACGCATGACATGACCGAGGTCGAGCGGCTGGTGGAGCGGGTGATCCTCATCAACCACGGCCGGATCGTTCTGGACGGCAGCCTGACCGACATCCGCCAGCAGTTCGGAAGTGGCTGGCGTGTGTCCGCGACCATATCCGGCTCAGGCCGCGTTGAGTCGCCGCCGCGGGGCCTTGAGGTGCTCCGGCAGGACGGGCCACTTGTGCTCTTCGGGTCGGACGGGAGTGTTCCAGGCCTGACCGCGCACCATGCACTCAAACTGATCATTGAACGATATGAGGTCGCCGGCGCCGACATCGAGGAGAGCGACCTGGAGGATGTCATGAGGGCGGCCTACAAGGGTGGCAACATGACCAAAGAACCTGCTGCATGAGCGCGCCCGCCATATCAAGACGCACCCTGGCTGCGCCCCGCGGCTGGCGCACCGCCCGTATCACGGCTCTCGGTGAACTGCTCTCACCCCCGCGGATGACCGGTACGGCCTTACGGCTGACGGTACAGGTGGTCCTGGTGATCTTCCTGTGGCGGGCGCTGTACACCTCCACCACCTCCAGCGCGGGACTGGTAAGGGAGCAGGCCGTCAGCTACGCAGTACTGGCGGTGCTGGTCACCCGTCTCCGTTCCCTGGACAGGTCTCCCGGGCGCGACACCGTGCCCCAGCAGATCCGCTACGGCACGATCGTCTACTGGTTCCTACGTCCGCTGCCCGCGCGTCGCTACTACCTGTATCGGGCGCTCGGCGACCAGATGTACGGCTTCGCGTGGGTGGTTGTGGGCTACGCGATCTGTCGACTGGCCGGAGTGCTGGTTGGACCGGAGAGCGCGGCAGCCGGGGGAGGCGCGTTCCTGAGTCTCCTGCTGGGCCAGTGCGTGCTGTATTACCTGTCGCTCCTCACCGACCTGGCGTGCTTCTGGATCATCCGCAACAACTCCGTTCTGCTGATCCTGGTGTTTGCGCAGAATCTACTGTCCGGTGCGTATGCGCCGTTGTGGTACTTCCCCGACTGGTTTCGCGCGATGAGCTCCTTGCTTCCGTTCCAGTCGACGCTCAACACGCCACTGTCGCTCTACATCGGCCGCATCCCGTTGTCCGAGCTGCCCACCCAATTGGCCGTCCAAGCCCTATGGGTGGTCCTGCTGGCGGCCTTGTCGCGGCTCCTGTGGACCCGGGCCGCTGTCCGTGTCGTCTCGCAGGGAGGATGACCATGCAGACGTATGCGAAGACGCACAACAGAGGATTGACGGCCGGACAGGTGGTCTGGCGCGTGGTGAAGCTGAACCTGCGCGCACAATTGGAATACCGCGCCGAATTCCTCATCATGATCGCTATTGGTGCAATCTGGCAGATATCCGTCATCGTATTCGCGACCGTGCTGTTGGGGCGGTTCTCCGGCATGGGTGGCTGGCCCAGCCACACTGTCCTCTTGATTGCCGCCATGCGCATGCTCAGCCACGGGCTGTTTGTGCTGTTTCTGGGGCGGGTCAGTTACCTGTCCCAACTGGTCCAGGAGGGGCAGGTGGACGGCTACCTGCTGCGGCCCATGCCGGTCCACCGCCAAGTGCAACTGGCCTTCTTCCCGAGCAACGCCATAGGCGATCTACTCGTGGGCGTGTCCATGTTCACAGGAGCCGTGCTAACCATCGATCTTGAGTGGACGGCACTGCATGTCGCCTATGTGATCGCGGCGGTGTTGGGCGGGATGTTGGTCGAAGCCGCCATCCACACCGCGCTGTCCGCCTTCCACCTGCACTATCCAGGTGCGGCGGCGTGGACCCACTGGGTCCAGGAGCTGCTGGAGACATTCGGCAACTACCCACTGAAGATCCTCCCTGGCCTACTCGAAGGTCTGTTCACATGGGTTCTTCCTCTGGCATTCGTGGCCTATCTCCCTGCCGCGGTGCTCACAGGGCAGGCCCATGGGCTGCTGGTGCCGTGGTCGGTGGCGGCGGCCGCGCCGCTCCTGGGCCTGGGCTTCTACGTTCTGTCTCGGCTGTTGTGGAAGGCAAGCCTCAGCCGCTACACGGGAGTCAACGGCTGAGCTTGGCGTTTAACCTTGCTGCGCTTTGTGTTCCTTGATCGACGCGGCGCGTTTGACCGTCTTGCCGACGTCGTGGCGTTTGGCTCGGTGCTTGTTCTTCGAGCCGGGTGGCCTGCCGGGCCCTGGCCGGGACGGTTTTGGTGCGGCTGCCGGGCGGGCTGGAGGCTGTCGCACGGCTCCTGCCCGGTGAAGGTCAAGAGCGATTCTTGGGCGTGTGATTGATGAGCTTGTTGAGGTTGTGCACCGTGCCGAGGAGCTTGATCTCGGCGTCCTCCGCCTGGCGACCGCGGTAGTTGAGGTGTCGTCCGAACCGTTGGAAGATCTGGGCGAATCCCGGCTCGACCAGGGCACTGCGTTGCCGGTACTGGGCCCGTCCTGTTGGAGTGGCGAGGCGGGCCGCCATGTCCTGTTGGCCGGCCGGGGCCTGCTGACGTTTCGCGGGAAAGCCTGCCTGGTCGGCATCGCTGGTGACCGAGACCAGTAGCGGGAGGTCGGCGAGGGCCTCGAAGGAAGCGGCGGAAGCGTACCCGCTGTCGGCAAGCCAGAGTTGGATGTCGCCGGGAAGTCGTGCGGCCTGGTGATTGTGCTGGGTCTTCTTCACCATGGGAACGAGGGCCGTCCTGTCCGAGGGATTGTCGTGCGCTTCGATGGCCAGCAAGAATTGACGGCGGGCACACACGATCTGGATGTTGTATCCCTGCAGGTAGCCGCCGCGTTTGCCGGGAATCAGCCGGGAGTCGGGATCGCTCAGGCAGGCACGGGAATCCGGGGAGGGGGCCGGTCGGGGTGTGCGGGCCCGCTCCAGCCAGGCCCGCATCTTCACCAGTCGTGTTCGCTGGCGAACGAGGACGGTCTTGCGTTCCGTCGGGACCGGCGGCCGTCCGTTCGCTCCACGACGTCCTGCCGCCCGGTCCTCTTGGACGCGGAGCTCGTACTTCTTCAGCTTCTCCTGGTGAACCTCGGTCTCAGCGGCCAGGCGCTTCTCCGCGCGGGCCACCATCCGCTCGGCAGCTTCGACCTTGATCCGGATCCCGGTGGGTGAAGGCATAGCCCGTTCATGCAGTCTGTCCCTGGCCATGTGGGCCCGGGTGAGCCGGTCGCACAGCCGGGACAGGCGAGGCCAGTTATCGCACGCGCCCTCGCCATCGCCCTGTGCTGCCGAGCCGTCGGCCTCGACGCTCAGCGCGTGGTCGACTACATCCTCCATCAGCGCGTGGATCTCTTTCTCGCACTGGGAGATGGTCCCCTCCAGGCGCTGGAGCCGCTGGTTGGCGTCGCGTGAGGCATTCGCCTCCATCGGCGAGCCGTCCACGGCCACCGCCGAAAGATCGACCAGGCCACGTCGGCCACACAGCGACAACACCTGCACGAACAGCGAGTTCAAGGCGGCACGGTGGCGTCGTACGAACCGCGCGACGGTGGAGTGGTCCACTCGGCGGTTCGCTGTGATGATTCGGCAGCCCACGTCGTCCCAGCAAGCCTGCTCGATGCGACGGGAGGAGCGCACTCCCTTGCTGTAGCAGTACAGGAGCAACGCAATCAGGCTCGCGGGAGGGTAGGCCACCCCGCCCCGCCCGTCGTCACGGTAGCTGTTCTCGAACGCCGATAGGTCAAGAAACTCGACGACATCGAGCACCTTCCAGCACAGGTGCTCGGGCAGCCACTCCCGCATATCCCGCGGCATCTCGAGATCACGTTCACGGTCGCACGACAAGAAGTTCCGCTCCACCAGCCAAGATTCCGACGCCTCAATGATCCTTGGAACCGAACAACGAATCGCTCTTGACCTTCACCGGGCTGGAGCCGTGCGACAGCCTCGCTGTGGCCGCGTGGACGTTGCGAAACCCGCGACGGACCCGGGCGGGGGTGAGGCGGCGGGGTTCGGCGGGCCGTTCCCAGGGGCGGCGGAGGTCCTCGGCGAGGGGACGTGCGAGGCGGAGTTGGGTGTGGGCCGCGACGATCAGCCAGGTCCACAGGTCGGCGGTGTCCGCGTGGCGGACCTTCGGAGCGGTCCAGCCGAGGGTCTGCTTCATCAGCCGAAAGGTGTGTTCGAGATCGAACCTGCGGAGGAACGACTGCCACCAGCGGTCCACGTCCGCCGGTGTGGCGGTGGTGGCCGAGCACCACAGCCAGACTGGTTTGGGGTCGCGATCGCCCGGCAGGTGCTCGACCTTGAGTCGAATCAACGTGCCGTGCAGTACTGGGAGTTCATCTTTTGCGTGGTTCAGCCAGGGGCCACGATGGGTGAGCCGGGGGTGCATATGGTCCCAGGCCATCGTCTCAGCGGTGCCATAGCGGGTGGTGTCCGTGGACGTGGTCACCTCGGGGTTGTGCCAGGTCTCGGGCCGGGCCAGGGCGAGGGCGCCGCCGTGCCGGCGCGGACGCCCGCCCCTGGGCCCAGAGCGGGCCTCGCCCGGGTCGCGGAGCATGACACGGTCCGAGCGCAGACGCCCGAGCAGCACGACGGGCAGGTCCTTCAGTGCGTGGGAGAGGTAGGTGACGTCGTAGCCCGAGTCCATGACGATCAGGATCTCGGGATCCCCGGGCTCCCACTGTCCGGCTTGCATCAACCGCTCGACGGCGCCGCGGAGTTGGCTGGCCGTGACCACGGTCGCGTCGTCGGCGGGACCAAGGCGCACGGCGTCCAGCAGAGCGACCCAGGAGGTGCGGCCGGTCTCCAGAGCGGCCACGAAGGAATACGGCCAGCCCGGCACGAACTGGTCCTTGCTGCGGGCGCCACGCCCGTAGACGTGGCAGAACAGGCGGTCGTCGCTGGTCGGGGCGTCGGGACGGAGCCAGTTGCTCACGTCCACGGCCAGCACGATCCGCCCGTCGGCCGCCTTCGGCAGCGAAGTTCTCGTCGACATTTTCGAACTACCCGACCGCGTGCCCACCTTCACGGGGGAAGGCCCTACCTCACCCGCTTCCGCCACTTCGGCGTCCGAGATGAGGCGAGGACCTTTCCCTCATGTCGGGTAGCGGGGACGCATTACTGCGTCCCCGCCCCCTCAGAACCGGGCTAGCAGGTTTCCCCGCACCACGGCTCAAGCAAGCCCCACGGGCATCACGAGAGTGCAGCTGCTGCTGGTCTCCTGCGGTTTCCGGCCCGAAGGCCGCGATGGCAGGAGGCATGCACAAGGCGTGTTCGGTTCCCGTCCGGCGTGTCGTGCCGTCCGTGCAGAGTGAGATAGTCGGCGGCTATCGCTCTCTTGACGACGTTCAGCCACCATCGCTCCCATTCCTGGGGCGACTGAGGGGGCTGATCGGCGGTGAGAAGGTGTTCCCCGCAGAGCGGACAACGACCGTCCTGCTTGGCAAGCAGGCGCAAGTTGTAGTTGTCCAGCGGGGGTTTGACTCTCCTCCGCCGCTTGACCCAGTAGTCCGTCAGCTCGGGATCGTCGGGTGACGGCCCCGCCTGCGATCAGCTGGTGCCGGACGATGTTCGTCCAGGCGAACTTCACGAGGATGGGGATCTCTCCGCGGTCGTTGAGCACATTGCCGCGGTCGCCGAACACCCACCGGTCGTTTCTGAACTTGTTGAACCTGCCGAAGTAGCGTCGAACGATCCACCTCTTCCCCTGCGTCCGCGCGGGAATGCAGGTTCCAGTCATGTCCTTAACCCCGAACTCGGCCACGGAAACCAGTCAGCGGGAGGGAGTGCTTCAGCCAGATGAAGTTCATTCAAGGCAGGGTCTGGTTGAACGCTAATTCATGCTCTAGGCTAGATTCATCGCAGACGCCCTCCGGACTTTCAGTGAGAGAATCACTATGTTTCTCTTCCCGTCGCACTCTTCTCTGGCGGCCGCCGAAGGCGGACTGCATGTTTATTCTGCTCTATGATCTGTAGTAAACCCTTCGAAGGTAGTCGGTCGAATTGTGTTCTTGCGCCCCAGGGATGGATGTGTAGATGGGTACTGCGTCGAGGTTTGAGACGGTCAGGTACTCGGGCGGACGAACCGGCATTTTCCCCTTAACCTGGGGGCAGCGCTGGATCTGGAAGGCTGTCGCCTCGCGGGCCCCGCATTACGCTCATCTGGGTGCTCCTTTCAGGGTGGATATCCCTCGCGGCTGTCAGGTGGAAGATGTCCTGTCTGTGCTGTCCACTGTTGTCGAACGTCATGAGACGCTCCGCAGCAGGTTCTGTTTGGATCAGCACGGGATGCCCCGGCAGATCCTTTCGGGGGATGGCGAATTGCCTGTGGAAGTGCGGGACGTTGAATTGTCCGGTCTGGAGGGTGCCATGGGGCGACTCGAGGAAGAACTGACGTGTATGCCCTTCACTGTTCCGGAGATATCCGTCCGGGCTGCCGTTGTCGCGTCGTCTGGAATCCCGAAGCATCTGCTGCTTGTTGTCTTCCATATGGCCATCGATGGTCAGGGGATGCGGCGAATCACTGACGAACTCGAACTGCTGCTGCAGGCCCGGGCGGACGGGATTGAAGCTCCCGTCCTGGGTGAGATATCCCACCCAGTGGACAGGCTGAAGGTCGAGCAGGGGTCCGAAGGGCAGGCCCGTTCACAGCGGGCGCTGGAGTACTGGCGGCGGGAGTTGCAGCGTTTTCCCCAGCGTGTGCTGCCCCGGCGGACAGGCGCGCCGGAAAAGCCTCGGTTCAAGGAACACGCTATACGGTCGAAGGCTGTGGCAGGTGCAGCAGTGATGTTAGCCCGTGAGTTCGGAGTGAGCCCAGGGTCGGTCATGCTCGCGCATTCTGTCATGCTCCTAAGGGAAATCAGCGGTAATAGCTGTTGCGGATTTCTAGTGTTTTCGCATAACCGATTCGATGATGATGCTGAACGGTATTCGGGTACCCTCGTGCAGAGTGTTCCGGTGTCTTTAGAGGTCGATGGTAGAGGAATTCGGGACCTTGTGAGGAAGGTGCACAGGGCCACCCTCCTGGCTGTTCTGTCGGCTGAATGCAATCCGGACGAAGTGACGGAGATGCTGCGCGATTATTCCGCGCGGCAGGATCATGGACCGGATATATCCTGCTCTTTTAATCTAGACATTCCCGATTCCGAATCCGGCGAGCGGTACACCGGTAGGGGGTCGAGTGTCCAAATAGCCGAGGTGAGGAGGGTTATGCATGAAACTACCGTCGCTCCGGTGCGAGAGTGCGAGTGGGATGACATCAAGTTCTATCTTGGTGCGTATGCAGAGGATGGCGAATACTTTGTGTCCTTGCGGGCGGATACGGAACTCCTACCTTCCGATGAGATCGCTGGATTTCTCAAAGAGCTAGAGAGTTCCTTGGTCGAATCCCTCATCTACTGCGACGTGGAATAGCCGCCTGCCGCTGCCTGCGTTTCCGGGAGTGGTCGCTCCCGGGCAGCGTGGCGGTGCTCGCGGTGTCGGTGTGTGCCTCTGTAGTTGTGTGTGATCAACCAGTAATTGACGATGGCCGTCGAGGTGAGTGGAGCAGCCGTATGCCGAACGAGACGCTCCGCAGTATCTACGACTGGGAATGCCCCGATCCGGTGCAGATCATCGGAGCCGCCCGCGTGGGGCAGCTTGAAGCAGATGGCCGATTTCCTCGGGTCGATCGAGGCCGCCTTGGTGAGCATCGACAAACATTCACCGGCCAGGATCGCGGATATCGATCTACGACCGATACGACCGATCGGGTTGAGCGAGGGCCGGCCTCGACCCGCCCGCGGTAGGCGGACCGTGATCGGTCAGGGAGCCCATCAGAGGGCTCCCTGACCGCACCCGCCTCCGGATGACCGTAGCGATCAGCCCCGAGCTCTAACAGGTGGAAGATGTCGACGCATTCCGAAGGACCACAGCTCGACAGCGCGCGTGAGCATGCTCCCGCGTTCACTGAATCAGAGGGTGCGTCAACGGCCACACTGTCGCTGACACCCATGTCGTTCGCGCAGCAGCGGCTGTGGTTCCTACAGGAGTGGGACGGTAAAGCCGCCACCTACAACCAGTCGCTGGCACTGCGCCTGTGTGGGCCGCTGGACCGGGAAGCCCTGGCGCAGGCCCTGAGCGACGTGGTTGCTCGGCATGAGAGCCTGCGTACGGTGTATCCAACCGTCGACGGTCAGGGCTGGCAGCGTGTTCTGCCGGTCTCGGACGAGGCGCGTATTCGGTTAGTCCACACCCGGTGTATGGAAGCGGGGCTTCCGGAGCTGCTGATCGAAGCGGTCGGGCAGGGGTTTGATCTGGCGGGTGAGCTGCCGATACGCGCGCAGATTGTCGAGCTGGAGCCGAACGACCATGTGCTCCTGCTGGTGATGCACCACATAGCCGTCGATGGGTCTTCCACCGCCCCGCTGCTCCGGGATCTCGGCACGGCGTACGAGGCTCGCCGCGCCGGCGGGGAGCCGAGGTGGGAGCCGCTCCCGCTTCAGTACCATGACTTCGCGTCGAGGCAACGTCAGACCCTGGGCTCGGCTGACGACCCCGATAGCCCGATGGCACGCCAACAGGACTACTGGCGTTTGAAGTTGGCTGACCTTCCAGACGAAATTCGGCTGCCAACCGACCGCCAGCGCCCCGCGACTGCCACTTTTCGGGGCGAGCATGCCAGGCTCGCGGTGGGTTCCGAGCTGCATGACCAGTTACTGAAGCTGGCACGGAGGACCCGCAGCAGCCTGTTCATGGTGGTGCAGGCCGGCCTGGTCGCACTGCTCCACCGCCTCGGGGCAGGGACGGACATTCCGATCGGAAACATCGTCGCGGGCCGGACCGATGACGACGTGGACGACCTGATCGGACTGTTCGTCAACACCTTGGTCCTGCGCACCGATGTGTCAGGAGACCCGACGTTTCGCGAACTCGTCGCCCGGGTCCGCGATGTCGACATCGATGCTTACAGTCATCAGGACCTTCCGTTCGACCGCGTGGTGGAAATCGTCAATCCGACCCGATCTGTGGCCCGCCAGGCCCTGTTCCAGGTCATGCTGATCTTCCACACCGATGTCAAGACGGCCCCGGAATTCGCCGGTCTCAGCGTGGAGGACTACCTCTTCGATGCTCCCACCGCTCGGTTTGATCTCTCGTTGGACGTGTGGGAGACCTATGACCGCGACGGCCGGCCCGCCGGGATGAGCGGCGACATCGCGTACTCCACGGACCTGTTCGACCGGTCCACCATCGAAGCGTTGGCGGACCGGCTGGTGCGGCTCCTGGAAGCCGTCGTGGCCGATCCGGACATTCACGTCGGCTGCATTGAGCTGCTGACCGTTGAGGAACGGCGCGACCTGCTTCCGGACCAGCGCAACATCGCCGGCGAGGCTCCCGCCACTCCGGTGCCCGCGTTGTTCGAGGCACAGGTCGCCCGGACCCCGGACGCGGACGCCGTGGCCTTCGGTGCCGTCACCCTGACCTACGCGGAACTCAATGCCCGCGCGAACGAACTCGCCCACGAGCTCATCGCCGCCGGCCTCGGACCGGGCCGATTGGTCGCCCTGTCCCTGCCGCGTTCCGAGCAGGTCATCATCTCCATGCTGGGCGTCCTCAAGGCCGGCGCCGCCTATCTTCCGGTCGATCCGGGCTACCCGGCCGAGCGCATCGATTTCATGCTCGGCGACGCCGCTCCCGCATTGCTGCTTGCCGACGGCGGCACCCCACCGCGGATATCCCAGCACCAAGTGCCAGTCCTGACGATCGGTGAGAGCGGACAGCCGACGCGACCGGGGGACTGGCCCAGCACCAACCCGTCCGACTCCGACCGCGTCGCCGTTCTGCACCCTGCTCACCCCGCCTATGTCATCTACACTTCCGGGTCGACCGGAACTCCCAAGGGCGTGGTCGTCGAACACCGAAGTCTGGGCTCGTTCGCGACGTGGGCGGCTGACAGGGACGAGATCGCGCGAAGCCGTCGCATGGCTCTGACGACCTCGATCAATTTTGACATTTCGGTGCTGGAGATTTTCCCTCCGCTGATCTCTGGCAAGACCGTGGAGATCATGTCCGACCTGCTCGCGCTGTCGGCTCCGCACGTCTCCCTGGCCGACACGGTGATCAGTGGCGTGCCGTCGGCCATTGCCACCGTGCTGGACGGCGAGTTTCGCGAGAGTCCTGCGTCGATCATGTTCTGTGGTGAGCAGCTGAAGCCTGATCTGGTGCGACGTACCCGCGCGAAGTTCCCGCTCGCCCGCGTGGTGAACGCTTATGGGCCGACTGAGGCAACCGTCTACGCGACGATCTGGCAAGCGTCGGCGGATTCCCCGGACCGGGTCCCGATCGGGCGCCCGATCGGGAGTACACGCGCGTATGTGCTGGACGATCGACTGCGGTTGGTCCCGCCAGGAGTCCCTGGTGATCTGTACCTCGCCGGCTCGTGCCTGGCACAGGGGTACCTGGATCGGCCGGGGTTGACGGCGGAGCGGTTTGTCGCCGACCCGTACGGTGAGGCCGGTGAGCGGATGTATCGCACCGGGGACCTGGCACGCTGGGGCTTCGACGGCGAGTTGGAGTACCTCGGCCGCGTCGATGAGCAGGTGAAGATCCGCGGTTTCCGGATCGAGCCGGGCGAGATCGAGGCGGTGCTTGCCGAGCATGCCGCAGTCGACCAGGTGGTGGTGGTCGCGCGGGAGGACCGGCTTGGCGATCGGCGTCTAGTCGCATTTGTGGTGCCCCAGGGCACAGGAACCGGCCCCGCAGAGCTGCGTGACTTCGTGGCGCGCCGACTGCCAGGCTATCTGGTGCCGGCCGCGGTCGTGCTCCTGGACCGGCTTCCGCTGACCGCGAACGGGAAACTGAGCCGGTCGGACCTGCCTCCGCCCGACTTCGGTTCCTTCTCTTCTGGCGGGGAGCCGCGCAATCCGCGCGAGGAGGCCATGTGCGGGCTGTTCGCCGACATCCTGGGAGTCGAGCGGGTCGGAATCGACGAAGACTTCTTCGAGCTCGGCGGTCACTCGCTGCTGGTTATCCGGCTGTTGCGGCGTATCCGGTCGGTCATGGGCGTGGAGATCGATATTCGAGCACTGTTTGATGCGCCGACGGTGGCCGGTCTGGTCGGCCTGATCGACGCCGCCGCAGACCCTCACTGATCTTCCGACCTGCTTCCCACCGCAAGAGAACCTATACCAGATTCGGGAGTGCATCATGACGTTCGCCGCTGGCGACAGGCGGCACGAATTTGTATCACCGGACGGCCGCGGACCAGTTCTGTTGCGACGCCCGGTCAAGGCGGCGGACACTTTCACCTGGCTCCAAGAGAACCGAAAGATGATCGATCACCTCCTTCTGCGGTACGGCGGCGTGGTGCTACGGGATTTCGGACTCAGTTCGGTTTCGGAGTTCAACAAGACGGCTCACCTCCTCTGTCCCGACCTTCTGGACTACGTGAACCGCTCCACGCCGCGGACGAAGCTCGGCGGAAAGATCTACACCGCGACCGAGTACCCGGCGGACAAGAGCATCCCCCTGCACAACGAGAGCTCGTACGCGGACGTGTGGCCGAAGAAGATCATGTTCTACAGCGCCGTGGTCGCCGAGTCGGGCGGCGAGACTCCGGTCGCCGACAGCCGTCGGGTCTACCGGCGCATCGACGCGGATGTCCGCGAAAAGTTCGAGAGTACAGGCGTCAGGTATGTACGCAACTACACCACGGGCGTCGATCTGAGTTGGCAGGACGTGTTCCAGACCAATGAGAGGTCTGCGGTGGAGCGGTTCTGCACCGAGCATCGGATCGACGTGGAATGGCGAGATGGCGGCCAGCCGGAACTGAGGACGGGGCAGCGATGCGTCGCCACATTGACGCATCCCGAGACCTCGGAGCCGGTGTGGTTCAACCAGGCTCACCTCTTCCACCTCTCGGCCCTCGACCCGGCCGACCAGCGCACCCTGGTCGACGAACTCGGGGCGGAGAACGTGCCGCGGAACGCCTTCTACGGCAACGGCGAGGTGATCGAGCCGGAGGTGCTCGCTCACATCCGTGAGGCCTACGAACAGGAGAAGACCGAGTTCGCCTGGGAACAGGGCGACGTGATGATCCTGGACAACATCCTGTTCGCGCACGCGCGGAACCCATTCACGGGGCCGAGAAAGGTCGTTGTCGCCATGGGCTGAATTCGCAGCCGTTGTTCTCCGCGCACGCCGCATCGAATCGACACCTCCATCTGGCAAGGGACATAGTGAACGCCATCTCCGCCGCATCGGCACAACAGATCGTCAACTCGTACAACGGTTGGGATCCGCTTGAAGAGGTCGTCGTCGGAAGTGTGATCGGCGCGGCCAAGCCCGGTTACGAGCCGGCCCTGAACGCCTATTACCCCGATCCTGCGACCCGTCACGGCGAGCCCGTCCGACGGACGGACCAGGAAATCATGGCGGCCGAGGAGCAGTTGGACGGACTCGCCAGGGCCCTGGAGGCCGAGGGCGCCATCGTTCGCCGCCCCACACCGATGGACTACCTCACCCCGGTTACAACGCCCAGTTTCGAGGTGGGCAGCCAGAACACCAGCGCGTGCCCCCGGGACGTCCTGCTAGTCGTGGGCAACGAGATCATCGAGGCCCCGATGGCCATGCGCGCGCGGTACTTCGAGTATCTGGCCTACCGTGAACTGGTCAAGGACTACTTCAACCGGGGGGCCAGGTGGACCGCGGCTCCCAAACCCTCGATGTCGGATGCCTTGTACGTCAATGACTACTCAACACTCGAAGAGGACTTCGACGCGGAAAGCCACGCCTCGCTGACCGAGTTCGAGCCATGCTTCGACGCGGCGAGCTTCTCTCGCATCGGGAAGGACATCTTCTACCAGCCGGATATCGTGACCAACGACTTCGGCGCCAAGTGGCTCAGCCGGCATCTGGGACCCGAGTACCGGTTCCATCGCGCGCGCTTCAAGGATTACATCCCCCAGCACATCGACGCGACCATGGTCCCGTTGCGCCCGGGCCTCGTGATGTCGAATCCAGCGCGACCCGCTCTCGACGGCACCTTCGATCTGTTCAAGGAGAATGGTTGGGAGGTGGTCGAGGCCCCACTGCCGGCGAAGGGCACCGGCGAGGGCCAGAACGTGGTGAGTAAGTGGATCTCCATGAACGTCTTCAGTGTGAACGAGGACACGGTCATCTGCGAGGAGCATCAGGAGCCGATGGTCAAGTTCCTGCAGACCCTGGGATTCCGGGTCATCGCCCTGCCCTTCCAGGATGTGTACTCGTTCGGCGGCAGCTTCCATTGCTGCACCGTGGACATACGACGGACCGGTGGCTTGCGTTCCTACTTCCCGAACCTGGACCTCTAAGGGCTGACCCGTAATCCCCGGCGAGCGTGCGACGACAGCTGCTTCCCCAAGCTCTCGGCTGCGCTTGAGCAGGGGAGCCCCCATTCCTCGCCGCGTTGTCGGAACGCCCGGACACATCCGGTATTCGGGCGTCCCTCCGCCTTGCGATGCACCGCATCCGACGCCGCACGCCGATCCGCCAGGGATTACGGGACAGCCCTTCAGCCTGCGGGTGGCCGACGCCCTGCCGTACCGGTGCAGCGAATCTCGCATTCCCGACGAATCCGCCCTTCGTGCTTTCGCTGATCAGGATGATGATCCCGTGATCTTTTCCGCCGCAGACCACTCAGACTCCGAAGCCGGGAGCCGCTCGGAGACCGAGCGCTCCCTCGCGCTGACGATCCCTCAGCTCTTCGAGGAACGGGTTCTTGAGCAGCCCGATGCGATCGCGATCACCAGCGGGGAAGTTGAGCTGACGTATCATCAGCTTGATGACCGGGTCAATCAACTCGCGCTACTGCTGAGCGAGACAGAACGGATCGATCCCGACACGCCGGTCGTGCTCGTACAGGACCGCAGCGAGTACGTGGTGATCAGCATGTTGGCGGTCCTCAAGTCGGGCGGCGCGTACGTTCCGCTCGATCCCAATGATCCGGACGATCGTCTCCGGTTCGCGATCGAGGACGCGGACGCCAAGGTCGTCCTGACTGACGAGGCACACTGCGGACGCCTTGACGGCATCGTCGCCGCAGGCGTGACCGTCCTGAGCGTGGACGGCGAAGCGGTTGCGGAACAGTTGTCGCGCCGTAGCGCCCCTCACCGCCCGCAGGCCGTCGAGCCGAGCAGCCTCGCCTACATCATCTATACCTCCGGTACCACGGGCCGCCCGAAGGGGGTGATGATCGAGCACCGCACCGTCATGAACTACATAAGCAACGTGCGCGGTCGCCTGGGACTGGGGCCGGCGGACACCTGCGGTTATTCGACCAATCTGAGCTTTGACCTCACGGTGACGACGACGCTGGCCTGTCTGGCGCTGGGCGGCCGCGTGGCCGTCTATCAAGGACCGGTGCAGGATCTCGACGCCTACCATCGGTTTCTGGTGGACAACGCGGTGACGTTCATCAAGCTGACGCCTGGCTACTTCGGTCTGATCGCCGAAGCGCTGCACGAGACGAGTGTCGCGACGGTCGTCCTGGGCGGAGAGAAGCTCAGCAAGAACATCCTGCGCAGAATCCGGACCCGGGCTGACCAACAGCTGGCGGTATACGACGAGTACGGGCCGACCGAAGCCACGGTGGGCGCCTGCGTGAGCCAGGTGTTCCCGCTGTCCTCCGGGGACCTGAACATCGGCCGGCTGTACGCCAACTACCGCGGGCTGGTCCTCGACGCGGAGGGGCGCCGGCTCCCGGTCGGCGAGATCGGCGAACTCCTCATCGGCGGCGACTGTTTGGCGCGAGGATATCTGAACCGCCCGGATCTGACGGCCGAGCGATTCGTCGACAACATCCGGCTCGGCCTGTCAGGGGAGCAGACGTCCGAGCGGGACGAGCGGCTCTACCGGACTGGAGACCTCGTCCGATGGCTGCCCGACGGCAACCTCGAATACATCGGACGCCGCGACTCCCAAGTCAAGATCCGTGGCTACCGGATCGAACTTGACGAAGTCGCCGCAGCCATCGAGAAGCACGGCGACATCGAGCAGGCGCTGGTGACAGGGTTGGCCGACGGACCGGGCAAGCCCGTCACCCGTCTGCTGGGCTACGTCGTGCCCGGCGAGTTCGGCAGCTCCGCTGCGGAACTCGACGAGCACCTTGCGCGGCTCCTGCCCGAGTACATGATTCCGCAGGACTACCTGTTCATCGACGCAATGCCGCTGACCTCGAACGGCAAGATCGACCGGGAGGCGCTGCCGAAGCCCGCACCGACTCCGGCCGGCAACTACGTAGCACCCCGAACCGCCCTCGAACGCTCAGTGCACGAGGTGTGGGCCGAGCTGCTCGACAACGGCGATCAGGTCTTCGGTGTGACGGACGACTTCTTTCATCTCGGTGGTGACAGCATCGTCGCCATCCAGCTGCTCAGCAGACTGCGTCGCAAGTTGGGCGTGAACATCCCGGTCGTGGAGATCCTCACGCGCAAGACCATCGAGAAGCTCTGCGATTTCCTCGAGACCGTGACGGCCGAGAACCAGCTCGACACCGCCCAAGTCCGGGTCGAGCCAGAAGTCCCCACAGGCGAGCTCTCTTTGCTGCCAATACAGCGGTGGTTCTTCGAGAACGACTTCACCAGGCCAGATCACTGGAACCAGGCATTCGTGATCAGGACACCCGAGCTGGACATTGAGCGGCTCCGCGGATGCGTAGGGGAGCTGGGAGAGCTCCATGGATCCTTCCGGCTACGATATCGCCGGGACGAGAGCGGGCAAGCCGTCCAGCACTACAGCGACGAGTTCGAGCCGACCGACCTGGCCGTAGCCTCGGTTCGGGACACCGACAGCCTGGACACGCAGCTGACGGAATGGCAGTCGGACTTCGAGCTGAGCAAAGGTCCGATCTACCGAATAGGTTATGTCCACGGGTTCCCGGACGGGAGCGCCCGGATCCTCATCGCCTGCCACCACCTTGCTATCGACGCCATCAGCTGGCGGATACTGGCTGAGGACCTGGAAGACCTCTATCGGGGCGCGGACCTGCCGGCCGTGGGCAGCACCTACCGTCAGTGGACGCGGGCCGTGTGTGAGTACCCGGCCGACCACGCCGAGGAACGCGCGTACTGGCTTGGTGTGCGGGACGGGTTCGCCAGGACCGGCGAGACGGAGCTCCTTCGGCTCGTCGAGAGTGAGGACACCCGGACGACGTCAGCGATCGAACTCGGGCGGGAGGTCACGAGCCGACTGCTGCGGGAGAGCAACCGCGCCTATCACACGCAGATCAACGACATTCTGCTGACGGCGTTCGCCCACGCGCTGGCCGAACTCACCGGTCGCCCGGAGAATTACGTCATCCTCGAAGGACATGGCCGGGAGGACATCGATCCCCGCCTCGATGTCGCCCGCACGGTCGGCTGGTTCACCACGATGTTCCCGGTGCGGCTGCTGGCGCAGGCCGACCGCCAGGCCAGTCTTCGTGGAATCAAGGAGACACTCCGGGCTGTCCCCGCCAAGGGCATCGGGTACGGAGCCCTGTTCGGATACGACAACGACCAGTTGCCGCGGATCAACTTCAACTACCTCGGCCAGTTTGGCGCGGACGATGGGGAGTCCGCCGACGGCAGGTGGCGGATCACCCGGGAGAGCGCCGGTGTCGCCGTGCATCCGGACAACCGTGACAACAACATCATGACCATCAACGGGCAGGTCCTTGACGGCCGGCTCAGCTTCACCTTTGTCAGCAAACTGCCTCAGGACACTGCCGATCTGCTGGCAGGCCGGTACAGCCAAATTCTGACGGAGCTCGTGGACGAGCTGTCCGACCTGGACTGCGGCTATCTCACGTCCGCCGACGTGGACTACGTGGTCTCGCCGGATTACCTCGACGAGATCCAGGCGGGGGGTGAGGTCGAGAGTGTCCATCTCGCCAACAGTCTGCAAGAAGGTTTCATCTTCCATGCGGTCACCCAGGGGCAGTTTGACGACGCCTATATCGTCCAGATGGTCTGGAACTATGCGACGGAAATCGACCCGAGCTCGCTGTATGAGGCATGGCGAGACGCACAACGTCGGTTTGCCAGCCTCCGGTTGAGGTTCGGATGGCAGGAAGACCTGGTCCAGATCATCGACACCAAGGGGGCGGTCGACTGGCGGTTCGTCGATCTGAGCCATGAGCCAGCACACCAGCAGGTCGACTCGCTGCGCCGGATCCAGAAGGCCGACCGTGCGGAGTCGTACGACCTCGGCCAGGGCTCGCTGTTCCGCGTCCACCTGGTCCGGTGGGCGCCGGATCGGTACACCTGTCTCTTCAGCCATCACCACTCGATCTTGGACGGCTGGAGCAACACGATCCTGCTGAACTATGTCCATGACACCTATCTGAGGCTCGTCAGTGGTGAGCACGTGGACTCGGTGCCTGACTTCGGCTATGCGGCCGGTCAGCGGTATCTGCAGGAACACCGGCAGGACAATCTGGAGTTCTGGCGGAACTATCTTGCCAGCTCAGCGGAGCGGAGCGGCCTGCAGAATCTGCTCAATGTAGCGGCTCGCGCGCGCGGCGTGCAGCTCAACGAAGTGCGCCACTTGCGGGACATGCGGGAGATCCGGTTCTCGGTCCTCGGAGAGCGGCGCGAGCTGCTGAGAAGTGTCGTGCGGGAGTGCGGGTTCACCACCAACGCGTTGTTCCTCTACATCTGGCACAAGGTGCTGGCTCTGTACGGCGACGGCGGCCCGACCATTTCAGGGGTAGTGCTGTCGGGCCGCGGCCTGCCGGTCAACGACATCGAGAGCGCCGTCGGCCTCTTCATCAACACCGTCCCGCTTATCGTGCAGCGCCAGGACCCCGACGAGGCCGTCATCGACGGCATTCGTGCGGTTCAGCGGCAGATCAACGAGTTCAACGCGCGCAGTAGCGTGAACCTGTCGGCTCTGGCCGAGGGCGGAACCCGCCTGTTCGACTCGCTCTTCATTTACGAGAACTGGCCCAAGCTCGATCAGAACGGCTGGCAGGCCGAGTTGAAGAGCACGCCGGCAGGGGAGTACGAGAAGCTCGACTACCCACTTGCCGCGGTCATCTCCGAGACGCCGACCCGCATCGACTTCCGCCTGAACTACTCCCACGATCTCTTCGACGCCAGCTATGTCGAGGCCATGCTGTGGACGCACGAGTACCTGCTCGACGAGGTGCTGGCGAAGGTTCAGCGGCCGTGGCACGAACTGCAGCTCATGAATCGCGAGCAGCGTGCGGCCGCCGAAGCTCAGCTGAATCCGACAGCCGCCGATCTGGTCGCTGGCCAGACATTCCACCGACGGTTCGAGGAGCAGGCCCGGCGGACACCTGATGCGGTCGCGGTGGTGTTTCAGGGGAAGCGCCTGACGTACCGTGCGCTGAACGAGCGGGCCAATCGACTGGCGGCGGTGCTCCTTACCGAACACCGGGTACAGCGCGAGCAGTTGGTGGTGTTGTGTTTTGACCGCGGTCTGGAGCTGATCGTCTCCATGCTGGCGGTGCTGAAGGCTGGGGCCGCGTACGTGCCGCTGGACTCGCGCTACCCAGACGACCGGATCGCGCACATCCTGACCGAAACGGCATCGCCCGTGCTGCTCACGACGAGCGAGCACCGCGCGCGCCTGATCACCGTCGCGAGCCGTACCGGTCGCCCGCGGATCGTGGCGGTGGACGCTGCCGAGGTCGTCGAGCAACTCTCGGTCGCCTGCGACACCGATCCAACGACGTCGGCCGACGGTTCGTGCCTGATGTACGTGCTCTATACCTCCGGCACGACTGGACTGCCCAAGGGGGTGATGATCGAGCACAGCTCGTTCTGCCTGACTCTTGATGCGGTGGGGACGCGATACTTCGCGGACCGGGCCACGGTCAGCACCTACAGCGTCACCAACCACGTTTTCGACATCTTCGGCTTGGAGTACGGCCTCCCGCTGATCACAGGTGGCTCGGTGGAGCTGGCCGTCGGACTGCCCGACGCCCTGGACTGCACCAGTCTCGATTTCCTTCAGATGACGCCCACCGTCTGCGAACTGATGCTCGATCGGCTGACCGGACTCAGTGGGACGCTGCTGCTCGTCGGTGGCGAGAGCCTCAGCCGCGAGCTGGTCGAGCGAGTCCTGGCGCGAGACCTCGAACTGGTCAACGTGTACGGACCCACGGAGACCACCATCTGGTCGACATCGCGGCTGTACCGGCACGCCGAGAGGCCGATCGGCCAGGCAGTCGGGCTGGGCACGCCGCTCAGCAACGAGGACATCCATATCCTCGACGAGTGCTTGCGGCCGGTGCCACTCGGTGCGACCGGGGAGCTGCTCATCGGTGGCGGCGGCCTCGCCCGCGGCTACCTGCACAGAGCCGAGCTGACGGCTGAGAAGTTCACCAACGTCCTGGTCCAACGCGAGGGTCGAGAGGCTCGCACGCTGCTGTACCGTACCGGTGACCTGGTGCGGCTGCGGTCGGACGGTGAACTGGAGTACCTGGGCCGCAACGACTTCCAAGTGAAGGTCCGCGGGCATCGACTCGAGCTCGGCGAGGTCGAAGCCGCTCTCGCCGGGTGTCTCGGGGTTCGACAGGCGGTCGTCCTCGTCAGGTCCGAGGGCGGACACGGCCCGACGCTCGTCGGGTACTGCGTCTGCGAGGAGGACACCGACTTCGACGAGGTCGACCGCACGCTGCGCGGCTCGCTCCCCGACTACATGGTGCCCACTGCGTTCGTGCGCCTGGAGGCTCTGCCGCTCACCATCAACGGCAAACTCGACCGTCGGGCGCTGCCGGCCCCCGACCTTGTACGCGCCCGCCCGCACGTGCCGCCGCGATCCCCGTTGGACGCGACCATCTGCGAAGCCATCGCGCGCCTGCTCGGCCTCCGAGAGAGTGAGGTCGGCATCGATGACGACTTCTTCCGGCTCGGCGGAAACAGCATCCTGTCCATCAAGCTGATCGCGCTGCTGTCCCGAGAGGCGGGTCTGACCACTAGCGTCACCCACATGCTGGCGAACCGGACGGTCCGTGAATTCGTCGACAACCTGGACACCGGGGCTCCGGAAGGTACGTGGATCACTGCCGCGCCGGACCAGCAGTCGCAGGAGCAGGCGCTCTCCTTCGCCCAGGAACGCCTGTGGTTCATCGAGAAGTTTGAGGGCGGCACGACCGCGTACAACCTCCCGCTGCTCCTGGAGATCGGGCCGGACGTCGACACTGACCTCCTCACCCTGAGCGTCCTCGACGTGGTTCGCCGCCACGATGTCCTGCGCACCTTGATCAAGGAGCGCGCTGACGGAACTGCGTACCAGGTTGCGGAAACGCTGGCTCCCGACGCGTGGCGGATCGAGCGGACGGAGGTCACGGACCGGCCCGCGATGTGCGCGGACATTGAGGGGGAGCTCGCGCGGGTCTTCGACCTGACGCGGGAGTTCCCGGCGCGGATCCGATTCTACCGGCTTGTGGACTCACAGCGGCGCTACCTCGCGTTCGTTATCCACCACATAGCCTTCGACGGATGGTCGACCGACGTCCTGCTGCAGGACCTGACCAATCACTACACGCTCAACGCCAGACTCGGAACGGTTGACGACTCGCCGGCCGACCCACGCCTGCCGGCGGTCCGCTACCGGGACTTTGCTGTATGGCAGCGCGCGCAGCTGTCCGGCGATCGACTGGCCGGCCTCCTGAGGTTCTGGCTGGACCGGCTCGACGGCTTCAGCGATCTGGATCTGGTGACGGATCGGCCGCGTCCGGAACGCAAGGACTACCACGGAGGCAACCTGCGAGCCGAGGTGGACGCCGAGACCTCACGGAATCTGAGGCGACTCTCCCAGGAGTTGAAGGTCAGTCTGTTCAGTGTGCTGCTCAGCGGCTACTACCTGACCTTGCGCTGCTATAGCGGTCAGGATGACATCGTCGTCGGCACGCCCACCGCCAACCGCGATCAGCCGCAACTGGAACGGCTCATCGGTTTCTTCGTCAACACCCTGCCCTTGCGCTCGCGTCTCCTGCCGAAGATGCCGGTCGTCGAGTACATCCGCCAGACTGCCGGCGAGGTAGTCCAGTTGCTGCGGCACCAGGAGCTTCCGTTCGAGCGGCTCGTGGACGCCCTGAACGTCCCGCGCGACGCCGGTCGCCATCCGATCTTCCAGGTCACCTTCGGCGTGCAGAGTTTCGGCGCGCCAACGCAAGGCCCGGCCGACGCCACGCCTGGGATCCTGCGCACCGCACCGGAGACCGAGGAGCTCTATACGGCGGCCAGGTTCGACCTCAGCGCTTTGATCGACGATTCCGGCGAAACCCTGCGTGTCAACCTGAACTACGCGACCAGCCTGTTCGACACCTCGACCGTCAACAGCTTTGCCGAGACCTATCTTCAGATTCTCCGTCAGCTCGCCGCTCTGACCGGACAGAGCACGGATCGCGAAGGACTCACGATCGCCGATGTCTCCTACCTGAGTGTCGCTGCCTACGATGAGATCGTTCGCGGCTGGGGCGAGCCCCGAGAGCGTTACGAGTCGAACGCCTTGCTGCACGAGTTGTTCGAGCGGCAGGCCCAGCGGCGACCGCAAGAGATCGCATTGGTGTGGAACGGCGTTCGGCGCACGTACCGAGAACTCAACGAGCGTGCCAACGCGCTCGCGCACCACCTGATCGGACAGCACGAGGCGGAGCGAGAGGAACTGGTCCTGCTGTGCCTGGACCGGGGCGATCTCCTGATCGGCTCCATCCTCGGGACGCTCAAAGCCGGCGGGGCGTACGTTCCGGTCGATCCGTCGGTCCCGGACGACCGGATCGAGTTCCTGCTGCGGGACACCGGCGCGCGGATCGTCATCACACACCAGCACTACGCCGACCGCTTCGCTTCGATCCTCGACCGCCTGCACACCGATACGGACGCGCGGCCGCTGCGGGGGACGACTGTGCTGGCAGTCGATGAGGAGACGGTCCACGCGCGCCTTGCCCAGGAGCCGGTACACAACCCTGGCATCCGACTCGCTGGCGACAGCCTCGCGTATGTGATCTACACCTCCGGTACCACCGGCGTGCCCAAGGGTGTCCTGCAGACCCACGCGAACGTGGTGCGCCTGTTCGAATCGACTGGAGATTCATTCCGTTTCGACGAGAACGACGTATGGACGCTCTTCCACTCGTATGTGTTCGACTTCACGGTCTGGGAGATCTGGGGTGCGTTGGTCCACGGCGGGCGGCTCGTGGTTCCGACCTTCGACCAGACACGTGATCCCGACGCGTTCTACGCACTGTGTCGCGCGGAGCGGGTCACCGTGCTCAACCAGACACCCACGGCCTTCCACCAGTTCGCCGGCATCGCTGTGGGCAAGCCAGCGGGTGAGCTGCTAGAGGATCTCCGGTACGTGATCTTCGGCGGAGAGGCCCTCAACGTCGCCCTGCTCAGGCGCTGGTTCGACCGCTACGGTGACCAGCAGCCGCGGCTGGTGAACATGTATGGGATCACCGAGACCACGGTCCACGTGACCAGCAAGCTGCTGGGCCAGGACGACCAGGGTGACATCGCGGGCCTCGGCCGCGTACTGCCCGACATGGCGGCGTATGTGCTGGACGAGAACCTGAGGCCGCTGCCGGTCGGCGCGGTCGGTGAACTCTTCATCGGCGGTGCGGGGCTTGCCCGCGGCTATCTGAACCGATCTGAGCTGACCCAGGAACGCTTCATTCCCAGTCCGTTCGCACCAGGAGGCAGGTCCCGTCTCTACCGGACCGGCGACCTGGCCCGGTGGACCCAGGACGGCAGCCTCGAGTACTTCGGCCGCAATGACTTGCAGGTGAAGATCCGGGGGCACCGGATCGAACTGGGCGAGATCGAGGCGGCGATGTCTGGCTTCTCCGGTGTGCGGCAGTGCGTCGTGGTGGCACGCAGTCAGCAAGGGGACGCACAGATGGTGAGCAGTCCCACGGAGTTGGTCGGGTACTACGTCAGTGACGGCGGTGCAACCCCCGAGAACCTCATCGAGCACCTGCGGATGAAGCTGCCGGGCTACCTGGTCCCGAGCGCGCTCGTCCCACTCGACCGGTTGCCCCTCACCGGCAACGGCAAGCTGGATCGCAACGCGCTGCCCGCGCCGGAATTCACTGGCGCAAGCGAGTTCGTCGCGCCGAGAACCGTCCTGGAGGCGCGGGTGCGGTCCGCGATGGCCCAGGTCCTCGACCTGGACGCGGACCAGATCAGCCTCAGGGACGACTTCTTCGGCCTGGGCGGCAACAGCGTCTTGACCGTCAAACTGGCCAGCGCGCTCAGCCGGGACCTCGGCATTGAAGTCAGCATCGCATCGTTGTTCAAGCGCTCGACCGTCGCAGACCTGGCAAAGAGCCTGGAGGCGGTCGACGCACAGCCGACATCCATCGGTCGCCTCGACGCGAGCGACGAGGCGGAGCAGGTCCTGTCGTACCCGCAGGAGGGGCTCTGGTTCATCGATCAATTCGAGCAGGGTACGAACGCATACAATGTCCCGCTCTGCTACGAGTTGTCGCCCGAGGCCGACCTCGATCTCCTCGATCGCAGCATTCACGCCGTGCTGGAGCGTCACGAGGTACTCAGGACGGTCATCAGGCAGAACGAGGACGGGGAGCCCTATCAGCAGGTCCTCGACGTGGCGGCGGTGGACCTGAACGTCGAGCGGATCGAGGTCGCGGATATCGCCGACCTGACGTCACAGTTCACCCGGCAGGTGGCTTACCGGTTCGACCTGGAGGGCGAGGCGCCCTTCAAGGCCGCCTTCTACAACCTGGGGACGGGTGCCGACAGGCGCGCGTTCGTGAGGTTCGTCTTCCACCACATCGCCTTCGACGGTTGGTCGACCGGCGTGCTGCTCGCCGACCTGCGCGCGTTCTACGAATATTTCGCGAGGCTTGCGGCCGGCGCCGAGGCGCATCTCGATCTGCCTGAACTGACGATCCAGTATCGCGACTACGCCGCCTGGCAGCGCCAGATCATCAGCGGCCCTCGGCTGTCCGAGCTGCTCGACCACTGGATGGCCAGGCTGAGCGGCCGGGCCGAGCTGAATCTCGCCACGGACCACCCGCGACCGGCGAAGTTCGACCACCGGGGCGCCACGGTCCGTTTCGTACTCGATGAGGATACGTCGGTGGCGTTGCGGGGCCTGGCCAGGGAGATGAACCTCAGCCTCTTCAGCGTGCTACTGGCGGGCTACGCCCTGATGCTGCGCGTCTTCGCCGGCCAGGATGAGCTGGTCGTCGGGGTATCCGCGTTCAATCGGCAACACAGTCAGACGCAGCACCTCATCGGCTGCTTCGTGAACAGCCTGGCGATCGATCTCCAGATTGACCGCACCGATTCGATCGAGCGGCTCGTCGAGAAGGTGGCCGCCCGGATCAGTGAGGCGCAAGAGCACCAGGATCTCCCGTTCGAACGCCTGGTCAGCGCACTGGGCAGGGCAGGGGATACCAGCAGGCATCCCCTCTTCCAGGTCTGGTTCGACGTCAATTCCATCGGCAGTTCGCAGGCCGAGGACGGCGTACTTCGCCCCTTCGCCTCGGACGGCGCCGGATCAGATGCCGTCACCCAGCTGGACCTGGGCGTTGTGATTGACGACAGCGCGGACACGCTCACCGGAGCCCTCACCTACGCCGTGAACCTGTTCGACCGGGCCGTCGTCGACAGCTTCGTTGCGACCTACCGGGCGATCCTTGGTCAGATGGCCACCGCTTTCCGCGATCGGACCCGGGCCAGCACCAGCGTCTGCGCCCTCGAGAACGGCACGCCCGTGGAGCGGGAGGCGCTCAGCATGTTCGGCCGGGGGAGCGAGACGGCGTTCCCGGAGGACCGCACAGTCCCGGACCTGTTCCGCGAGCGGGCTGCCGCGCGTCCGGCCGAGCTCGCGGTCGTCTGCGGTACTGACCGCCTGACTTACCGCCAGCTCGACGAGGAGTCCGACCGGCTCGCCGGCTACTTGACCGAGGCCCACGGCGTTCGGGCAGGTCAGCTGATCGCCATTGAGGTCGGCCGGGGCCCGTGGATGGTCGCGGCGGCCATGGCCGTCTGGAAGGCCGGCGGCGTCTGCGTGCCGATCGATCCAACCGATTCCGACGAACTCACGCGGCTCATCGTGCGGGACAGCGACACCCGGATCATTCTCTGTGAAGGCGAGGGCGAGACCAGGCTGGTGCGGCTCACCGAAACGCTGGACAGCTTGGCTGTCGTCGTCCTGAACACTCCGCTGTTGCTTCGGCGGCTCGAAGCGGGATCGTGGACACCCCCGCAACCGCCCGCCGCGAGCACCGACTTGGCCTATGTCGCCTACCTCCTGGGCGAGGACGGCAAGCCGCTGGGTGTGATGGTGGAACACCACTCGGTGGTCGGCCAGGCGTATGCGGCCGCTGCGGGGTATGGGATCTGCCAGGACGGCGGAACCGACGTCATGCTCGGAGCCGGCAGCCGTGCCGTCGATGACCTCTTCGTGCTGGCGCCGCTGGCCCTGCTCCACGGGCGGACGCTGCTCTTGGCCCCCGATCGCGCGTGGCTGGATAGCTCAGCGCTCCCCGGCTTCCTGAGTGCCAACGGTGTGACCCATCTGCGCGGCACGACCGCACTGCTGCGCCACGGCGAGCTGCGTGGGGTGCCGGGACTGAAGCGGATCGTCCTTGCCGACGCAGGCACGGGCCCGGTGTCCGACCCGTGGCCGGCCGACGCATGCGGTGCCGAGCTGTTTCGCGAGTACGGGTCGCCAGAAGCCGCGGCATCGACGATCGGCGAGGTACGGCACGACGGTGGTGGGTTCGCCAGTCGGCCGAGCCTCAACACCCGGATATTCGTACTGGACTCCGAGGGACGACCGGTGCCGGTGGGGGCTGTCGGGCGGCTCTTCGTCGCGGGGCCCGGACTGGCACGCGGGTATCTGAACCGGCCCGAGCTGACCGCGGAGCGTTTCCTGTCCGGTCCGTTCCAGACGGCGGCCGACAGCGCGGACACCATGTGCTGGTCCGGGGGACGTGACGCCCGTCTGTACCGGACTGACGATCTGGCCCGCTGGCGAGCGGACGGAACCCTGGAACACCTGGGCCGACGAGACTCGCCGATCCGAAACCGGCTGTCCGATCGCGTTCGGGCCGGCCGTGGAAGGTCAGTTGGCCAGGCATCACCGTGAATCCGCTGATCTCCTCCGTTCATCCCGGCGAAAGAAGGACTGGTCACTCCATGGGTCTGCATGTCTACCGTCGTGCACTGGCGCTTCCCCGGGTGCGTACGACGTCTTTGATGACGTTCCTGGCCCGGCTTCCGATGACTGCCATGGGCATGCGCGTCGATCGTCGGCGGCTTGGTGCACGGTGCCGTCCGCAGGTCCTGGCCACAGGCGGCGTTCGCCGCGTTGCCAGGGGCTCTGCTGGTGCCGGTTGGGCTGTTCGCGTATCCCTGGTTGGCTGCGACGACTACAAGCGGCCCCGTCGAAACGGCCATGAGTGGCCCCGGACGGTTGCGGGTTCAAGGACGGCGAGAAGTGCCCCATGCGCTGAACTGCCATGTCAAGGCCGATGGTGAGACCACTTGATGCTGCCTCGAACGCTTGCCGGCGCCGGCGTTGGCCGTTTTACCGGGGCCAATTGCGGTCGTCGCAGCCATCCCTGGTGGCTGCTCGCGATCGTCCTGATCCCGATGAACCTGATGTGTACCCCCGCCCTGGCACCGGATGCCGAGGCGATCAGCAACCTGGCCCCGGCGCAGATGAGCGGAGAGGCGATGGGGCTACTGGGTGCCGCAAGTCCATTCGATCGGGGCACGCGAGGCACCGGCCGACTTGAGGAGAGGGCCTCCGAGACTGAGCTTCCGGTATGACCCGAGCCGCCAGCTGGAAGCGGCATGTGACAAACAGTCGACACGAAGCACCTCGCAAGGAAGGGGACCAGATCATGTTGATCTGTGGAATCAAAGTCACACATGACGGCGGAGTCGCGATTATCGAGGACAATCAGCTTCGCTTCAGCATTGAGGTCGAGAAGCTGGGGAACGGCGAACGGTACAGCTCACTGGGAGATCTGGAACGGGTAGCCGAGATCCTGCGCTCCGAGGGTTTGGAGCCGGCCGATGTGGACCAGTTCGTGGTCGACGGCTGGTTCCCGGCCGACGGCGCCGAGGAGGCCGTCTCAACAGAGCCGTCCCTGGTCTCCACACTCAGCGGCGGCCGACCGCGTGCCATCACGGTGGCGCCGTACCAGGACCGGGACGGCGGCGGCGATCCGATTGTCCGGCGCACCTTTGGCGACTACGACTTCGGTGCGCCTGGAAGGGGCTACGCCAGCTATCACCATGTCAGCAACCATCTAATGGGAGCCTATTGTTCGAGCCCGTTCGCGGTACGCTCCGAGGACGCGCTGGTCTTGGTCTGGGACGGCGGGATGGCGCCGCGCCTGTACTACGTGGAGGCCACGACCCGGATCGTCACTTCGGTGGCCACACTGCTGCCGATTACAGGCAATAGCTTCGCCGACTTCAGCTCGCAGTTCGAACCATTCATCAGGGACACCGATGACCTCAACCCCGAAGAGGTTATCCGCAGCCACCTGTCCATCGCTGGCAAGGCCATGGCGTACGCAGCGCTGGGCAGTGCGGAGAAGGCCGCCTTTCCGCTCCTGGACGAGATCCTCGCGGGCTTTCCCGGCGTGTCTCCGGAGAACGCCAAGGCCGTCGGCCGGAAGGCCGCGGTCAACCGGGACGAACTGTTCCCGGGCTTGACCAACGCTGATCTCATCGCCACGTTTCAGGCCTATCTGGGCAACCTCATACTGGAGCGGCTGCGAGCACTGACGCTACGCAGGCTTCCGGGGCAGAGTCTGTCCTCGCGGCTACAGCGTGGGTCCTCATACCGGCCGAATCTGGTTCTCGCCGGCGGGTGCGCACTGAACATCAAGTGGAACAGCATGCTCCGGAGCAGTGGGCTGTTCGAGGAGATCTGGATCCCGCCGTTTCCCAACGACGCGGGCGCAGCTATTGGTACTGCCAGTTGCGAGATGTTCCGACAGACAGGCAAACTGGCCCTGGACTGGAATGTGTATGCCGGTCCGCGTGCGGACGTCGGCAACGTGCCAGCGCCTTGGCAGTCGAGACCTTGTGACGAGCGGCAGTTGGCGGAGCTTCTGCATCACGAGGGCGAACCCGTGGTCGTACTCTCTGGCCGGGCTGAGATCGGACCGCGAGCGCTCGGCAACCGCAGCATCCTGGCCCCGGCGACCAGTGTCGCCATGAAGGACCGGCTCAACACCATCAAGGATCGCGCGTCGTACCGACCGGTGGCTCCCATCTGTCTGGCCTCGCGCGCCGCGGAGGTCTTCAGCCCCGGCGGCAGCGATCCGTTCATGCTGTTCGAGCACCGTACGCGGGCAGACTGGACGGACCGTATTCCAGCCGTTCTCCATCTGGACGGCACCGCCCGACTGCAAACCATCGACGCCTCGGTGGACACCGCGACCAGCCGGATCCTGACCGCTTACGAGCAGATCAGCGGCATACCAGTGTTGTGCAATACCAGCGCCAACCTCAACGGCCGGGGCTTCTTCCCAGATGTCGCGTCGGCAGCCAGGTGGGGCGGGACCCGGTACATCTGGTCCGACGGTGTGTTGTGGACCGACCCGTCCGCCTCTGATGAGCACCATCGGCGCCGACCTGCGCGGGCCGACGAAGCCGACTGACAACATACGATGCCACCACTCCACTCCCCGCTGAAGGTGTCTCACGTTTTGCGGTACGCCTTCAAGACATGCGAGACCTGAGGAATTTCGATGACCGACCTCTCTATAGACGACGCACAATCATCCGAGAAAGCCGGGCTTCGCGCGATCGAGAAAGAGGTCGCCGAGCATCCGGGCGTGGCCCGGGCGGTCGCAGTGATTCACACCGACCAGCGCGGGGACGAGCGGCTGGTGACCTACGTGGAGCGAGCCACTGGTGCGACCCCACCGACGAGCGGCGAGCTGCGCGAGTCCCTGGCGCATACGCTGCCTGAGTACGCCGTCCCCGATCTGGTGATGGTCTTGACGGCGTTGCCGCTGACGGCCTCCGGCGAGGTCGACCGTGCGGCGCTGCCGGAACCGCGCTCGAGTGCGTCCGATCCCGCGCGTTCGGTTCGTTCGGAACTACTACGTGAGTTGTTCGCCGCCGTGGTCGGGCTGCCCGCCGTGCGCATGGACGACAACTTCTTCGAGATCGGCGGCAACTCCCTTCTGGTGGCCCGGTTGGTACACCACATCCGGAGGGTCACGGATCTGGAGGTGGGCGTGCGTGATCTGTTCGACTCCGAGGCAATCGGCCCCCTCATCGAGCAGCTGGACAGCCAGGGTGAGCCGCGGCCGGCGATGAGAAGGTCCGGGCGTGCAGCGGCCATCCCGGTCAGCTACCGGCAGGCGCGCGATTGTCCGGCGGAACAGGAGGACCAGGGCGCACGCCGGGCTCGGTCGGTCGCGCTGCGAGTCACCGGACGGCTTGACCGCGATCGGCTGCAGGACGCGCTGGCGGACGTTCTCGGCCGGCACGAGGCACTTCGGACACTGCACCAGGAGAGCACGGGTGCCCTGCGGCAGGTGATTGTCAGTCGGGACAAGGCGCGCTTGGACTTGACGGCGGTCGCCGTCTCCGAGATGGAATTGATGCCTCGCTTGGAGGCAGTGATCGCAAGACCGTTCGACCGTGCGGTAGACCTGCCATTGCGGGTCGTGTTGTTCGAACTTGGTTCCGAGGATCACGTTCTGCTGCTCGCGGTCCACCGGACCTCGTGCGACGAGCGGTCGATGCAGATCCTTCGGCGCGACCTCTCCCGAGCCTACGCCGCGCGGCTGTCCGGGCGCGCACCGGTGTGGGAGGCGCTATCGGTCCAGTTCGCGGACCAGACGCTCTGGCACATGGCTCTGCTCGGTGAAGAGGGTGACCCGGAAAGCGTCGTTGCTCGACAACTTGCCTACTGGCGCGAGGAGTTGTCGGAACTGCCGCTGGAGCTTGCGCTGCCGTTCGACCGCGTTCGTCCGGAGCGGCCGAGCCACCACAGTGGCACGATGCCGCTCATGGTGCCGGCAGAACTGCACCTCGGCCTGCGCGCGGTAGCCAGGAAGCACAAGGCCACCCTGCTCATGGTGCTGCAGGCCACCGTCGCCGTGCTGCTCACTGATCTCGGAGCAGGGTTCGACATCCCGTTGGGTGCATCGACCGCCGGGCGAGTCGACCCGGTGCTGGACGGTGTCATCGGCCTCTTCCGCGAGGACCTGGTGCTGAGGCTCGACACCTCCTCGGGCGCGCCTTCCTTCGGCGATCTCGTGACCCAGGTACGGAAGACCACGCTGGGTGCAGAGGCGCACCGGGACGTACCCTTCGAGCGGATCGCAGACGAGCTTCTGCCCGCGCGCTCGGGCTTGCGCCATCCGCTCTTCCAGGTGTCGGTGGTGCTGGAGAACGGCCCGCAGGGCGAGCCGGACTTCCCCGGGCTCACCGTCAGGGAGTTGCCGGTGGACGAGGAATTCGATCTCGACCTCTTCATCGAGTTCCACGAGTCCTTCGATGAGCAGGGGGTCGCAAACGGGCTCCACGGTGTGCTTCGGTACGCCAGTGATCTGTTCGACCCCGCAACGGCAGACCGGATCGGCACCCGCTTGTTCCGCCTGCTCTCGGCAGTCGTGTCCGAACCATCTCTGACAGTCCATGAGTTGGGCAACCAATGAGGTGGGCGGACGGGATGTCGCTTGCGCCAGTGCACGAGATGGTGAGCGAACGGGCCAGGCAGCAGCCCGAGGCGATCGCATTGGCAGGTCTCTCCTATGGCCAACTGGACTCCTGGGCCGACCGAATAGCCGCGCTGTTGCGGGACCGGGGAGTCGCTGGTGGCATGCCGGTGGCGGTGCGGATGCCTGCCGGTACCGGGCAGGTCGCCGCCCTGCTGGGTATCCTGAAGGCTGGCGCCTATTTCGTTCCGCTCGCGGTCGGCGACGGCGTCGAGCGCTCTTTCGAAGTCCTGGCCGAGGTGGGGGCCGGCTGCCTGCTCGTCGAGCAGCCGGATGCGGCGGACGAGGTGGCCCTGTGGTTCCAACAGGAGCTTGACGGAACGGTTCTGGCTGTTCCGGCGGCTGATGCCTTGACTTCCTCGGCGGTTCCCGGCCCCACGCCGGTTGAGGTCGGCCTGGATGCCCCGGTCTACGTGGTGTACACCTCCGGATCCACCGGTGGCCCCAAGGGGATCATGCAGTCGCATCGCGGGCTCGCGCAGTTCGTGCGTTGGATGGGCGACGAGTTCGACATGGGCCCCGGACAGCGGACGGCCCAGTGGGCGTCTCCCGCTTACGACGCCAGTATCTGCGAGATCTTCGCGACGCTGGTCGCGGGTGGCACGTTGTGCACGGTGCCTGACCCCATCCGTGTCGATGGCGATCTCCTGGTCGACTGGCTGATCGAGCAGCAGGTGAATCTCCTGCAGACCGTGCCGAGTTTCGCCCGGGAAATGCTGCATGTGCTGACTTTCCGGGGGGATGCGCACAGGCTCGGTGGGCTCGATCGGCTGCTGCTGGCCGGGGAACCGCTCTCCGGCAGGCTGGTCTCCGGTCTGTCAGCCGTCCTGCCAGGTCTGCGTCTGTTCAATCTCTACGGCTCGACCGAGACGATCCTGGCGACCTGGATGGAGGTGACCGGATCCTGGGAAGGCATGGTTCCCGTTGGTTGTGCTATCCCAGGTCGCCAGATTATGGTTCTGGACACGGAGGATCTTCCGTGTCCCATCGGCGTCACAGGTGAAATCGTCGTCCTCAGTCAGTATCTGACGCTTGGTTACATCGGACGGGCCCACTGCTCTGCTTCCGGCTTCGGGATGCTCTCCGGCCCCGGCGATGTGCCCCCAGCCGCGCCGGCCCCCTGTTATCGGACCGGTGACCTTGGGCGGTGGCGGACGGACGGTCTGCTTGAGTTCGCCGGACGGCGCGACGGACAGGTCAAGCTACGGGGTGTTCGGGTCGAGCTGACCGAGATCGAGGCCGCGCTGGCCGAGCACGAGTCGGTTCTGGACTGCGCGGTGGTGCCCACCGACCCCGTCGACGGCACTGTCCAAGGCCTGGTCGCCTATGTCGTACCCACACCAGCGGGGGGATCGCCCGCAGTGTGGCGGGCCCATCTGCTACGAAACCTGAACGAGCGGATGGTGCCGTCGGTGTACATCACCGTGGGCACACTGCCGCGCAACGCGGGCGGCAAGGTCGATCGGGCCCGCCTGCCGGCGCCCGATGCGTATGGCCCGGGGAACCGGTCAGGTGCCCCGCGCCGCCTCGGCGCGTTCCGATCATGGTCTGGCGTACTGGACCCCGAGCCGAACGCGGCGGCCGACACTGTGGGCTGAGCAGCCCCCAGGACGGTCGCGGTGCGCGTTTGACAGTTGTCAACACCTATGTTCTATCAAGGAGATGCCGTGCTCATTCGAGGCGAAGGCCTGACGATCGACGACGTTCACGCGGTCGCTGTGGGTGGGGAGAAGGTCGAGGTCGATGAGGACCAGCTCGCGATGGTCGAGGACACCTGCGAGCGGATCCAGCGCTGGGGCGCCGAAGGCCACCCCATTTACGGTGTGACCACCGGATTCGGCGAGATGGTCTACATGAGCATCCCGGCCAAGTTCGAGACAGAGCTGCAGGAGAACCTCCTGCGCTCTCACGCTGCGGGCGGTGGCCCGTTGTTCCCCGATGAGGTCGTGCGGGCGATCCAGGTCTCCAGGCTGAACTGCCTGAGCAAGGGGTACTCGGGCATTGGTGCGGACACCCTGCGACTGATGGCCGAGATGATCAACCGCGGCATCCACCCGGTGGTCCCGCAGCAGGGCTCGCTCGGCGCGAGTGGTGACCTGGCGCCGCTCTCCCACCTTGCCCTGCCGCTGATCGGCGCAGGCCGGGTCCGTTACCGTGGTGCGATCCGCGACTCGGCGAGCGTGCTCGCCGAGGAGGGTCTGGCGCCCGTCCGGCTTGGCTACAAGGACGGCCTCGCCCTGATTAACGGGACCTCCGGGATGACCGGTGCCGCCTCGCTCGCGCTGGTCCGTGCCGAGCGGCTACTGCGCCTGGCTCTGTGGGCGTCGGCCGCATTCATCCAGGTGATGCGCGGCTCGACCCGTGCTTTCGAGGAGGCTGGTCACCTTCTGAAGAACCACAAGGGCCAGACCGCAGTCGCAGGCGTGATCCACGGTCTCCTGGCCGGCAGCGAACTGACCCGGGAGCACGAGGAAGTGATGCGTCTGATCACCGAGGCCGCAGGCGCCAGCGACGAAGTCACTCCGGTGTCCGACTACCTGCAGAACGCGTACACGCTGCGCTGCGTCCCGCAGATACTCGGGCCGGTGGTGGATGCGATGGAGTACTGCCGTCGCATGGTCGAAGAGGAACTCAACTCCTGCAACGACAATCCGCTGATCTTCGATTCCCCGGAGACGATCTTCCACGGCGGCCACTTCCACGGGCAGTACGTGGCGATGTCCAGTGACTTCCTCAACATCGCGGTCACCGAGATCGGCGTGCTGGCCGAGCGGCAGCTCAACCGCATCCTCGATCCGCATCTGAACGCCGCGTATCCCGCGTTCCTCGCGCTCGCGGACGAAGGCGTGTACTCGGGCCTGCAGGGCTCACAGTATCTGGCCACGAGCATCGCCTCGGAGAACCTCGACCTGGCAGCTCCCGCGTCGATCAAGACGATTCCGTCCAACGGGCAGAACCAGGACGTGGTGAGCATGGGCCTGATAGCTGCACGTAAGTCCCTGCAGCTGGTGGAGAACGTCCATACCATCGTGTCCGTTCTGGTGGCCGCGTGCTACCAGGCCGCGACCATCACCGGTATCGAGCGCTTCAGCCCCGACATCCGCCCTCTGCTGGAGCTGATAGCCACCAAGACGGCTCCGTACCGCGACGATCAGGGCGTGGCCGGCGACTACCTCGCCTGCATCCGGGCCGCTCTGATCGAGGAGGACGTCGACCCGCTGCTTCCCCGGCTCAAGGCTGCCGTTCGTTCGGAATGATCAACTGATGGACCGTCACTGCACAGTGCTCGGTTCGCGATGAAGGAGGTAGAGTGACGTGGACTTCAGTCTTTTCTATTTCGCCAACGACAGTTCTGAGGTTGACACGGACCGATACAGGCTGCTGCTCGAAGGCGCGCGTTTCGCCGACGAGAACGGCTTTCGGGCTGTCTGGACTCCGGAGCGCCACTTCCATTCGTTCGGGGGCATCTATCCGAACCCGTCGGTGACAGGCGCGGCCGTCGCGGCGATCACGCAGCGAGTGGACATCAGGGCCGGCAGCGTCGTGGCGCCGTTGCATCACCCGCTACGGATCGCCGAGGAGTGGTCCGTGGTCGACAACCTCTCCGGGGGACGCGCGGGTGTGTCGCTTGCCTCGGGATGGCACGCGACCGACTTCTCACTCAATCCCACCGAGTATTCGGACCGCAGGTCGGTCCTCTTCGAACGCGCGAAGCAGGTTCGAGAGCTCTGGCGCGGTGAGCACTTGGCCGTCACAGACGGCCTGGGCAACAGCGCAGCAGTCAAGATCTTCCCGCCGCCGATCCAACCGGAGCTGCCGATATGGATCACCAGTAGCGGCGACGTGGAGACATTCCGAAGCGCGGGCCGGATGCGCGCTGGGCTGCTCACCCACTTGCTCGGTCAGGATCCCGACCAGCTCGCCGACAAGATCGCGGTGTACCGGCAGGCGGCAGCCGAATCCGACCCCGACGGTTGGCAAGGCCATGTCGCCGTCATGGTGCACACCTTCCTGGGGGAGGACAACGAGGCGATCCGAGAGCTGGTGCGGACTCCCTTGACGGAGTACATGCGTACTTCTCTCGGACTCATTCTCGGATCGAAGGACCTTGGTGACGAGTTGACGGGGCCCGGGAGTCTGACACCCGATGAAACCGAGTTCTTGCTGAACCGCGCGTTCGATCGCTACTTCGACAACGACGGTCTGCTCGGCAGCGTGGACAAGGCACAGAAGGTGATCGATCGTTTCCGGCAGCTCGGCGTGGACGAGGTGGCGTGCCTGATCGACTTCGGTCTACCCACTGACCAAGTCCTTGCCGGGCTTGCTTACCTCAACCGCCTGCGTGAGCTCAGTGCGAGCAATCCGTGAGCAATCCGTTCGACAACAACGACGCCGAATACCGTGTGCTGATCAACGACGAGGGCCAGCACTCGCTCTGGCCTGCCTTTGCCGATGTCCCCACCGGATGGACGGTCGCTCTCGGTGCAAGCCGACGGACCGCCTGCCTCGAGTTCGTCGAGGCGAGCTGGACTGACATGCGACCGCGAAGTCTGGCAGCGCCAACTGCCGGCTCTGATCGTAGTTCTGAGGCATCTGTGTCATCGTCCCCGCGCGCGTCGCGGTCACTCGACTGCACGGCGCACAACCCGACAGGAGCCGCGTGAACAACAGCTCAACGCCACCCTTCGACCCGGGCTGGGGAGGCGCGGCTCCCGGAACCGCAGGGGAATTGCTGTTTCAGGGGATCCGACGCAACAAGTCCGGTGTGGCACGTGTCTTCGGTCTGCTGGCGGTATGGCAGGTTTCCGAAGCGATGGTGTCCGTGGTGGTAGGCCTCATCATCGACCATGCAGTGGCAGGGGGCAGCGTCACCACACTTGGCTGGGGTGGCGGCGCACTGTGTCTGGTGTTCGCCTCTCTGATGCTCACGTATCGCTACGGCGCTGCCAACGCGTTCCGGATCGATCAGTGGGAGAGCCACCGGCGCCGGGGTGAGATTGCCCACCACGTGCTGCGGCCGCGCGGTGCCCGCACCAACGACCTGCCCGGTGCCACCCTTTCTCTGGCCACAGCGGACACGGAGAGCGTCGGCGGCCTCATCCATTCCGTGGGCTATGCGTTCGCCTCGGCGGTCGCGGTGGTGCTGAGCGCCGCCGTCCTGCTGCGTACGGACGTGGTGATCGGGCTCGTGATCTTGTTCGGCATCCCACTCGTACTGGCCGCCATCCAGTTCGTCACGCCAGTGCTCTCCCGCCGCAGCCGCGACCAGCAGGCCGAGATCGCTCGAACCAGTGGAACGGCAGCTGATCTGGTACGTGGCCTGCGCGTGCTCAAGGGCATTGGCGCGGAGAACGAAGCCGCCGCGCGATATCAGGCACAGAGCCAGGGTGCCAGAGCCGCGGGCATCCGGCTGGCTGGCTCCCACGGGGTCATGGAAAGCGTGTCGACCGGGCTCAGTGGACTCTTCCTGGCTG
The DNA here is from genome assembly GCF_055602785.1 of Streptomyces sp. NPDC037301. Lineage (NCBI taxonomy): Bacteria > Bacillati > Actinomycetota > Actinomycetes > Kitasatosporales > Streptomycetaceae > Streptomyces > Streptomyces sp. NPDC037301. Next base: position 4,143 of record NZ_JBVJWD010000047.1, on the reverse strand, counting down.
GTGTCACCCTCCTCGCGGGCAACGAGGCACTGAACGGGTCCATCACCATCGGGCAGCTGGTCGCCATTGTTGGCCTCACCCAGTTCCTCGCGGTGCCTGTCCAGGTCCTCGGACGGGTGGGCGCGCAGGTCGCGGCAGCCCATGCCTCGGCATCCCGGATCGTCGACTTTCTGCATGCGCCATCACTGCTGGCCGACGGTGCGGTGGCCCCACTGGTTGCTGACGTCCCCACTGTCTCCCTCAACGACGTGACCACCGGTGCGCTGAACGGATTCACCCTGACGTCCCGGCCGGGTGAACTGCTCTGTCTCGTCGTGGACGATCCGGCAGCCACCAAGACCCTGTGGAATCTCCTCGCCGGTGAGGCACAAGGCGGGGATGTGAGGGGCAAGGCCCTACTCGACGGTGCGGCGATCACTGACCTGAGCGTCCGGGACAGATCCCGACGCTGCCTGGTGAACCCCCATCACACCGCGCTGCTGGAAGGCACTTTGCGGAGCAACATCGATCTGAACGACCAGTACGAGGACCGCGAGCTCATGAACATACTCCGCGCGGCGGCAGCGGCGGACATCGTCACCCTCGACAAGGAGGGGCTGGATCAGCGGGTGACGCCCACAGGCGCCACCTATTCCGGGGGTCAGCGACAGCGCATGGCGCTGGCCCGTGCGTTGGCGGCGGATCCCCCAATACTGCTCCTCGACAATCCTACGACCGCGGTGGACGCGGTCACCGAGCGGCACGTCGCCCTCGGTATCAACGCCCTGCGACACAACTCCGCCCGCACACGCACCACGTGGATCGTCACGACGAGTCCCGCGCTACTTGCCCAGGCTTCGCGCGTGGTGTGGGTCAAGGGCGGTAGTGTGGCGGAGGAAGGCACTCATGCGGAATTGCTCGGCCGGCCTGCCTACCGGGACATGGTGACGCGGTGAGTGAGAACCTGCTGCCGGTCGGAACCTACCGGGAGACCTTCGTCTTCCTCGGCCGCATGGCTTGGGACAACCGGCGTGCGAATGCCGCCGCGGCGGTCACGATCGTCCTGGCGAGCGCCGCTGGGCTCGCGTCGCCCTGGGTTCTCGGGTCAGTCGTCGACGACATCCGCGCCGGCCGGGACACCATTGTCTCCTCGGCGCTGATCATCGCCGCCGCTACGGTGGCGGCCGCGATACTCGGAGGGCTGTCGGTGGCCGCCCTGGCGCGGGCGACCGAGCCGACCTTGGCTGAACTGCGAGAGCGGGTGCTGGGCCGGGCGCTGCACCTGCCTGCCGAGCGGATAGAGCGGGCCACCACCGGTGACCTCCTCTCCCGGCTCTCCGACGATGTGCGGACCGTGTCGGAAGGGCTGAAGGACGTCATACCGGTGATCCTGACCTCGGCCGTCACCGTCGTGTTCACCGCCGCTGCTGTGCTGACTCTGGACTGGCGTCTGGGGCTGGCCATGCTTACGGCGACACCACTGTACGTGCTCGCCCTGCGATGGTTCCTTCCACGCTCCGAGCGGTTGTACCGCGAGCAGCGGATCGCACAGGGCGAGCGCGCCGAGGCACTCCTCACGGGCATCAACGCCGCTCCGACAGCGCGGGCTTTCGGGATCGGAGCAGTGCTGCACCGGCGGATCGAAGAGACCTCCGATCGGGCCGTCGGCCTCTCCGTCTCCGTGTACCGGCTCTCACTGCGCTTTCTGAACCGGAACAACCTGGCGGAGCTGTTCGGGATGAGCATGGTGCTCGGCACCGGGTTTGTGCTCGTACGCAACGACGCAACAACGGTCGGAACCGTCACCGCGGCGGCACTCTACTTCCTCCGTCTCTTTACACCCATCGGAGGAGTGCTTTTCACGTTCGACCAGTTTCAGGCGATCGGCGCGGCAATGGCCCGCCTCGTGGGCATTGCGGCGATGCCTTCGGCTTCCGGTCCGGTCCCAGTGACCGGGCCGGGAGAAGTCCTCCTCAAGGGGATCACTCATCAGTACGTGCCGGGCAAACCGGTGCTGCGCGATATCGACCTGCGACTTGCTCCCGGAGAGAGGGTCGCCCTTGTCGGCGCCTCCGGAGCCGGCAAGACGACTCTGGGCGCGATCGCCGCAGGGGTGCTCCACCCGACTCACGGCACGGTGACCGTTGCCGGTGTTGCGTACGATTTCGAGCGGACCAGGGCGGGCTCAGGTGTCTTTCTGGTGACTCAGGACGCACATGTCTTCGCCGGAACTGTGCGGGATTCGCTGACATTGGTGAATCCCACCGCTTCGGACGAGGACGTTCAGCACGCGCTGGCCGTTGCACAAGCGGCCCGGTGGGTAGCAGCGCTCCCCGACGGCCTTGACACGGTCATAGGCGACGGGGGACATGAGCTGACACCGGATCAGGCGCAGCAGATCGCTTTGGCTCGCATCGTGTTGAGCGATCCGTGGTTCGTTGTGCTGGACGAGGCGACTGCGGAGGCGGGCTCGACGGGCGCCGCAGAGCTGGAGCAGGCCGCCGAAGCGGTGATGCGTGACCGTACCGCGCTTGTCGTGGCCCATCGGCTGACGCAGGCTCGATCGGCCGATCGCGTCCTCGTGATGCACGACGGATCCATCACGGAGCAGGGAACTCACGACGAACTGCTCGCTGCCAACGGCCACTATGCCGAACTATGGCGAGTTTGGTCAGATCGTGGTAATTCCCCGCAGATCCTGCAGAAGTAGCGGATGAGACTCGTGGAGCGTGTTCATGGACCTTGAGCTGAAGGGCAAGACCTTCGTCGTCACCGGGGGATCGCGAGGACTGGCCGCGGCCAAGGAGTTGGTGGCGGAAGGCACACAGGTCGTCATCGCGGGGCGCGACGGGTGGCGCGCGGCGGACGCGGCCGCTGACCTCGGCGGCAGCGCGCTAGTGTCCTGCGCCGGAGGTCCATCGTTACGACCTGGGGATGAATAGTCCCGGTGTTGGTGGGGTCGTGACGTGAGAAGGGCCGCACGGGTTGGGTGAGTTGTGACGCTTACCTGGGCCCGTGCGGCCTGCTCGTGTGTCGGCCCTGACCGGACACGACGCCGATCGCGATCAACCGCTGCCGCAGCCGTGACTCATGGGTGGGCTGGCCCGCGCTCCCGCCAGGGAAGAGCCAGTCACTCCCATGCCGAATCAAGGTGCCCGTGCCCCGGGACGCAACAAGTTCCCGCAAGAGCGCATACGGCGTGGCCAACTGAATCGGCCGGTCGCCGAGGCGGAGCAGGACGCGCTCGCCGTCCTACGTGACGCGCTCGATGGTCAGACGGTGGATTGCTGCTGGCCATCTGGGCCAGCGGGCCTTGATCACGCACGAGTCGAGCACGGAGACCCACCGGCACCTGATGATGTCGGTGAAGCCTCCGCTGGTCTGAGGCGAACGGCATCGGGCGTACGGGAGTTGAGGGCCGATGACGGGGGGCGGAGGGCTACCGGCCCGGCTCAAGGGCGGCGGTCCAAGAGGGGCGTGAGGGTGTGGAGTGCGGCGGTACGGGATGCGCCGGGTACGAGGCTCCGGCTGCCGGGGTCCGCTCATCGCCGAAGTCTCCGGTCGAGCGCCCATCCGACGGGCCTCCCGAACATCCACATCGCGCTCTCCAGGGTCGACGTGCCCCGGTGCACCGAGTCCACGACAGCTTCCCGGAGCATGTCGTGCTCCTCGGCGCCCACGCGGGCCAGCAGGCTGAGTGCGGTTCCGAGCCGTACGCCAGCAGCGGGATCGACCAGCCCGAGCCTCAGCCACTCCGCGACGGACGGCCTCATCGCCTCATCGCTGCGGGGCCCGATCCCCAGGTTGGCCACCGCTTCGATGACATCGATCTTCAGCGGCTCCTCGCCCACCTGGCCATAGAGCTCCTGAAGTACGGGAACCAGGGCCTTTCCCTGGTCGACCGCCCCACCCAGTAGAAGAACACAGGCCCCCCGGAGCCTGATGTCTCCGGCCAGGCGTGCCAGTGTCAAAACCCGGGGTAGCGCATCCTCGTAACTGGCGGAAACAGGCACTGTCACGTTGACTGACTGGGTGGGATGATCTTCTGGTTGGTCATGCTGGGAGGGGTCGTCCGTGGACAGCGCATCGCCGTCGTACAAGGGGCATCGGTACCCGGTCGAGGTCATTGCCCACTGTGTGTGGCTGTACCACCGCTTCCCGCTG
>NZ_JBVJWD010000046.1:0-60836 GCF_055602785.1 Streptomyces sp. NPDC037301 | reverse complement strand
CCCCCCCCCCCCCCCCCCCCCCCCCCCCCCCCCCCCCCCCCCCCCCCCCCCCCCCCCCCCCCCCCCCCCCCCCCCCCCCCCCCCCCCCCCCGGCCTCAGTGGCCCGTGGAGCCGCCGTTGTCCCTGCGGTCGAGGGCCCGCTGCAGGGCGGCGGCGGCATTCTGGCGCTCCGACTCGGTCGGGCGGTGGGTGTGGCGGACTCGGCGGACAGTCGTCTCGGCCATGGTGGATCGACTCCTTGAGATCGCGAGGATTTCGAGATCGAAAAAATCGTGAACGTGATTTCGAGATCGGGATTTCGAGGCGCCGGAAGGGGCGGGGAGCGGGCGCCGCAGGGGTTGCCTGCACAGGAGCGCACACTCACGACCGCCAGTCGCTGGATCTAGCGAGACGTTCGGCTTCTACAAAGCTAGGACAGCTCGGCCGGTCTGTCTCCACAATTACTCGGACTTCCTACTATCTGAGACGGAGGTTTACGGCCGCCCGCCCTCAGTTCCCGGATCAGGGCCCGGGCAGCGAGCGATTGTGCCTGCTCAGGCGTGGTGACACAGCCGACCGAACGCGTCGGCCGCTCCGGCCCGAGAGCCGTGATCTCGACCGTGTCCGGTGCTCCTTCGAGTGAGGGCTCCGGCAGGATCGCCGTACCGAGACCATGGGACACCATCGAGAGCACCGCTCCGTCGTCCTCGGCCTCGACCGACCCCGGTCCGCCGGTCGGGCCCCGGGGCGGGCGGACACCCCCGGCGGCGGTCCTCCGGTCGCCCACCGCCCGCTCACAGCACGTCGTCGCCAACCACTCCTCGCACGCGGACACGGCGGCGCTCCTCGCCGCGCTCGATGCCCGGCACACCCCGGCGATCGGCGCGGCGGCCGACTACTGGTTCGCCTCGCCGTGGCGGCGGCGGATCTGCCGCAGGCTCGCGGCCGGGTTCCCGGTGCGGCGCAGCGGCGGCGGCATGGACGACCTGCTGTCCATGGCGGACGAGCTGCGGTCCGGCCGGGCGGTTGTCCTGTTCCCGGAGGGCACCCGGGGCAGGAACGGCGCGCTGGGCTCCTTCCACCGGGGCGCACTGGTCCTCGCCGGGCAGGCGGGTGTCCCGGTCGTGCCGGCGGGGATCGCGGGCACGGACCGACTGCTGCCCAAGCACGGCCGGCTGCGCTCGGCGCTGGTGCGAGTGTCGATCGGTGACCCGCTGCCGTCGGCGGTCACGCCCCAGGAGGCCCGTGACGCGGTGGTTGCGCTGCACTCGCGTACGGTCGCCGAGCCGCTGAGGGACTCCGCGACGCGGCGCCGGGTGGCGTCGGCCGTGACCTCGCGCTGGGGCGTACTGCTGGCGTTCGTCTCGGCGCTGGCGGAGGCGCTGAGCTGGCCGTTGATGCCGGAGCTGTTGCTGGGCGCGGTCTGTGTGGCGGTGCCGCGAGTGGCACTGAAGATGTCGCTGGGCGCACTCGTCGGCAGTCTGGCCGGTGGCCTGCTCGCTCTCCAACCGGCTTCCGCGGGCGTGCAGTCGCCTGCACCGCTGACCACGGACCGGATGCGCGCCGAGGTCCGCAGCGAGCCGGCCCTGGAGGGTGCGTCCGCTGTTCGCCACCAGCCGTGGAACGGCATCCCCTTCAAGGTGTACGGCGCCGAGGCGGGCCGCGCCGGAGTCCCCGCGCTCGACCGGCTCACCGCATCGGCTGCGGCACGCGGCTCCCGGACCCTCACGGTGGGGCTCGGCTTCGCCGCCTTCGGACTGCTGATGCGCCGTCACCGTCGCCATTACGGCCGCTATCTGATCCTGCTGGGCGGCAGCTTCACGGTCGGCCTTTCGCTGATCGTGCACGGCTGGAGCTGAACGGGGACACAGTAGGAGATCCAGGACGACTCCTCCTCCCTCCTCCATTGACCCGACGTATTTGCCGTCAAAGACCTTGACGCCCCATCGCCCCACCATCATCCTCCCAGTCATCGGACCAATGGTCAGGTCTGTGAACGATGAGCCTGTGGACTGGGAGAAATCGTGTCACTGCACAAGCCATGGAGAACCCGTATCGGAACGCTGTCGGTGGTCCTGTGCGGCGCGCTCGCGTCGACACTGCTGACGGCGGCCGGCGCGCGCGCCGAGGAGAGCGCCTGGACGGTACGGGACAAGCCCGACGGGCCCCGCGCGGAGCTGCGGCTCGACCGGGCGACCGGATCACTGAGCCTGACGGTGTCCCGGGAAGGCGGGACGGTCATCGCCCCGTCACCCGTGGGGATCGTGACCGAGCGGGCCGACCTCACCTCGGGGCTGGGGTTCCTCGGCCGCAGCGACCGCTCGGTGGACGAGCACTACCGCACGGGCGCGGGCAAGACCCGGAGCCGCGCCGTCCACATGCGTGAATCGCGCTTCCGCTTCCGTACCGCCGCGGGCGCCCGGCTCGATCTGCTCGTCCGGGCCTCCGCCGACGGTGTCGCCTACCGCTACGTCCTGCCCGGTGACACGGGCAACGTCCTGCGCGAGGCCTCCGCGTTCACCCTGCCCGAGGGTGCGTCCGCCTGGCTCGGCAACTACCGCAAGGACAACGAGAACCTCTTCAACGCGTACTCCGCCACGGGCGCCCCGGCCGGTGAGTACATGATGCAGGGGCTGTTCCGTACCGCAGGCGGCTACGCCCTGGTCGCCGAGTCCGACCTCACCGGCAGTTACGCCGGGGCCCGCCTGGTCCACGACACCGGATCCCCCACCTACCACGTCAAGCTCTGGGACGAGCAGGTCCAGGTGAAGGGCGCGCTCACCACGCCTTGGCGCGCCGTGGTCACCGGCGACCTGGCGACCGTCACCGAGTCCACCTTCACGGACGATCTCGCCCCGGCCTCCAAGGTTCGCGACACCTCCTGGATCAAGCCGGGCCGGGCCCTGTGGACCTGGCTGGCGGGCGGGCGTCCGGCGGGCCAGAGCCTGGAGATGCAGAAGGGGTACGTCGACTATGCGGCCGCCCGCCACTGGCCGTACACCGTCGTCGACGCGGGCTGGTACTTCGACCCGGACCAGTGGGACGTCACCGATCCCGGCTGGCAGTCGCACAGCTGGATTCCGGAGCTGGTGCGCTACGGCAGGGAGCGCGGCGTCGGAATCCAGGTCTGGATCCACCACCGCGACCTGGACACCGCCGAGGAGCGCGCCCAGTGGCTGCCCACGCTGGAGAAGTGGGGCGTCAAGGGAGTGAAGATCGACTTCATGGACTCGGAGGCGCAGGAGACGTTCCAGTGGTACGACAAGATCCTCCCCGAGACGGCGGCCCACCACCTCCTGGTCAACTTCCACGGCTCCACGATCCCCAAGGGCATCCAGCGCACCTGGCCGCACGTCATGTCGCTGGAGGGCGTCAACGGCGAGGAGAAGAGGACGAACACCGCCCAGCATCTGACCACGCTCCCGTTCACCCGGAACGTGATCGGCTCCATGGACTTCACCCCCGGCGCCTTCCATCGCCCGAACCGGCCCAACGCCGCGTCCGACGCGGGTGAGCTGGGCCTGTCGGTGCTGTACGAGTCCGGGGTCCAGAACCTGGCCGGCACCCCCGAGTCGTACGAAGCCCGCCCGGTGGCCCGGCACTTCCTGGAGCAGCTGCCGGACGCCTGGGACGACACCCGGCTGCTGGCGGGTGAGCCCGGAAGCAGCGCGGTCCTGGCCCGCCGCAACGGCAGCCGCTGGTTCATCGGCGGTACGTTCGCGGGCACGGCGCACACCGCCGAGGTGCCCCTGCGGATCGGGGCCGGCCGGTGGCTGGTCGAAACGGTGACGGACGGGCCGACGGGGCTGGTCCGCACGGCCCGCGCGGTACGGGGCGGCGACACGCTGCCGGTGGATGTGGTTGCCGACGGCGGCTTCGCCGCGGTGGCCTGCCGCTGGGCCCCGGGCCGCACCTCGTGCGACCGCTGAACCGGTAGCGGACCGCACCCTCCGGCCCACCGGCTCACCCGTCGGTCCGGGCCGTTGTCGGTGGGCGCCCCTACTGTTCATGAGCAGGGAGCCCGCGGACAGCGGCCCGGCTGGAGGGGCGACGATGAGCTTCGACTGAGGGACGGCCCCGGAATGGAAACCGCCTCCCGGCCGGCAGGGGAACCGGGCGGGAGGCGGAATTCGTGGCGGGGCGCCGGGGGTGCGGCGCCCCGGGCGGCGTCAGCCCTGGTGGGGGTAGGTGTAGTCGGTCGGCGGAACCAGCGTCTCCTTGATGGCCCGGGTCAGGGTCCAGCGCTGCAGGTTCTGCGGGGCGCCCGCCTTGTCGTTCGTACCCGAGGCACGGCCGCCACCGAAGGGCTGCTGGCCGACGACGGCACCGGTCGACTTGTCGTTGATGTAGAAGTTGCCCGCGGCGTACCGCAGCTTCTCCATCGTGTGCGCGGCCGCGGCGCGGTCGCCCGCGATGACGGAACCGGTCAGCGCGTAGTCGGAGACCGACTCCATCTGCTCCAGCATCTCGTCGTACTTGTCGTCCTCGTAGACGTGCACGGCGAGGATCGGGCCGAAGTACTCGGTCGTGAAGACCTCGTTCGAAGAGTCGCTGCACTCGATGACGGTCGGGCGGACGAAGTAGCCCACCGAGTCGTCGTACGTGCCGCCCGCGATGATCGTGCAGGACGGGTCGGACTTGGCGCGGTCGATCGCGGCCTTGTTCTTGGCGAACGAGCGCTCGTCGATGACGGCACCGATGAAGTTCGACAGGTCGGTGACGTCACCCATGGTGATGGAGTCGACCTCTGCCGCGAACTTCTCCTTGAAACCGGAGTTCCAGATGGAGGCCGGGACGTACGCACGGGAGGAAGCCGAGCACTTCTGGCCCTGGAACTCGAAGGAGCCGCGGGTGAGCGCGGTCTTCAGCACGGCGTGGTCGGCCGACGGGTGGGCGACGACGAAGTCCTTGCCGCCGGTCTCGCCGACGAGCCGCGGGTAGGTGCGGTAGTTGGCGATGTTGTTGCCGACCGTCTTCCACAGGTGCTGGAAGGTGGGGGTCGAACCGGTGAAGTGGATACCGGCCAGGTCGCGGTGGTTCAGGGCCACCTCGGAGACGGCGATGCCGTCACCGGTCACCAGGTTGATGACACCCTTGGGCAGACCCGCCTCTTCCAGGAGCTGCATCAGCAGCACGGCGGCGTGGGTCTGCGTCGGGGACGGCTTCCACACCACGACGTTGCCCATGAGGGCGGGGGCGGTGGGCAGGTTGCCCGCGATGGCCGTGAAGTTGAACGGCGTGATCGCGTAGACGAAGCCCTCCAGCGGGCGGTGGTCCATGCGGTTCCACACGCCCGGCGAGTTGGCCGGGGGCTGCTCGGCCAGGATCTGGCGCGCGTAGTGCACGTTGAAGCGCCAGAAGTCCACGAGCTCACAGGGAGTGTCGATCTCGGCCTGCTGGGCGGTCTTCGACTGGCCGAGCATCGTGGATGCGGCCAGCGTCTCGCGCCAGGGGCCGGACAGCAGCTCGGCGGCGCGCAGGATGATCGCCGCGCGGTCGTCGAAGGACATCGCGCGCCAGGCCGGGGCGGCGGCCAGCGCGGCGTCGATCGCGTCCTGGGCGTCCTGCTGCGTGGCGCCGGCGAACGTACCGATGACGGCCTTGTGGTTGTGCGGCTGTACGACGTCGAAACGCTCGCCGCCGCCCATCCGCTTCTCGCCACCGATGGTCATCGGAAGGTCGATCGGGTTCTGGCTGAGCTCCTTGAGCTTCGCCTCCAGGCGGGCGCGCTCCGGGGAACCCGGGGCGTAGGAGTGGACCGGCTCGTTGACCGGCGCGGGGACCTGAGTAACAGCGTCCATGAGTGCCTTGTCTCCTTGTGTCAGGGGGTGGGGGTCAGCCGGGCAGGTCAGCCCTTGGTGAGGATGGAGCGGCCGAAGAACAGCAGGTTCGCCGGCTTCTCCGCGAGGCGGCGCATGAAGTAGCCGTACCAGTCGGTGCCGTACGCGGTGTACACGCGCATCCGGTGGCCCTCGGCCGCGAGCCGGATGTGCTCGTCGCTGCGGATGCCGTACAGCATCTGGAACTCGTACTCGTCCAGCTTGCGCCCGGCCTTCCGGGCCAGCTCCTGGGCGATGGCGATCAGACGCGGGTCGTGCGACCCGATCATCGGGTAGCCCTCGCCCTCCATCAGGGTCTTCAGGATGCGGACGTACGCCTTGTCGATCTCGGCCTTGTCCTGGTACGCGACGGAGGCGGGCTCCTTGTAGGCGCCCTTCACGATGCGGACGCGGCTGCCGGCGGCGGCCAGGCGGCGGGCGTCCTCCTCGGTGCGGAACAAGTACGCCTGGATCACACAGCCGGTCTGCGGGAAGTCCTTCCGCAGCTCCTCGTGGATGGCGAACATCGAGTCGAGGGTGGTGTGGTCCTCGGCGTCCAGCGTGACCGTGGTACCGATCGCGGCAGCGGCCTCGACGACCGGGCGGACGTTGGCGAGCGCCAGCTCGTGGCCGCCGTCCAGCGCCTGGCCGAACATGGACAGCTTGACGGACATCTCGGCCTTGGTGCCCAGGCCCAGGTTTTTGAGGCGCTCGATCAGTTCGAGGTAGGCATCGCGGGCGGCGGCAGCCTGCTCAGGCGTGGTGATGTCCTCGCCGACCACGTCGAGGGTGACTTCGAGTCCCTTGTCGGCGGCGTCCTCGATGATCGGGACGACCTGGTCGACGGTCTCACCGGCGATGAACCGGTCGACGACCTGCTTGGTGCCAGGTGCGGCCGAGATGAAACGGCGCATCTTGTCGCTGCGGGACGCGGCGAGAATCACGGGACCCAGCACGGGGCACCTCCACGGAAAGTACGAACGAAGGCCGTACCGGCAGATAAGGAACAGAGCGGTACAGCACGGAGAACCACCGTGAAATCTAAGGATCCCTCCGATGGTGTGCCATCGACAGCTGTCACGCATCCATTCACGGGATCTCAGACATATGTCTGAAGGGGTGCGAGAATGGCCGGGTGAAGGGCGATTACCAGGAGCTGGTCGACGAGATCTCCGGGCTGCTCGGCGCCCCCGCGACGCTGGAGAACCGGGACTTCGGCCTGGTCGCCTTCGGTGCCCACGACAGCGACGACGACACGGCGATGGACCCGGTCCGCACCCGCTCGATCCTGACCCGGCGCTCCACGCCCGCGGTCCGCGCCTGGTTCGAGGGCTTCGGCATCGCCCGCGCCACCGGCCCGGTCCGCATTCCGGCCGCCCCGGAGGCCGGGGTGTTCAGGGGCCGCATCTGCCTGCCGGTACGCCATCGGGGTGTCGTGCTCGGTTACGTATGGCTGCTCGATGCGGACCCCGGGCCGACCGACGAGCAGCTGCAGGCGGCGATGGAGGTGGCGGCCCGGATCGGGGGGCTGCTCTCCGACGAGGCGCGGGCGGGCACGGATCTGTCCCGGGAGTTCGGTGCGGTCCTCACCGCCGGGCGGGGCTGGCAGCGCGACATGGCGGTGGCCGCGCTGCACGAGGCACTGGGCCGGGACGCGGAGGGCCTGCACACGGTGGTGTGCGTGACCCCGTGGACCGACGATCCGCCATCGGTCCGTACGGTGTCCTCGGCATCGGCACTGACCTCGGTCCCGGCTCCCGGGGCCGCCGGGGGCCCCTCGCTGGCCGCGCTGATCCGGCTGCGCTCCAGCGATGTCCTCGACCCGGCGCTCACCGCTGCGGACCGGCTGCGTTCCTCCGCGGGCGGGTACGCCACCGCCGGGGTCGCGGTGCCCCGCCGCGGCCTGGCGGACCTGGCGGAAGCCTGGCACGAGGCGTCGGCCGCGGCCCGCGCGGCGGCGGCCGAGTCCCGCTTCGGCCCGGTCACCGAATGGTCGGCGATCGGCCCGTACCGGCTGCTGACCGCGCTCCCCGCAGAAGCGGCCGCGGATCCCGCGGTCCGCGCCCTGCTCACCCCGCCGCACAAGGATCTGGCCCGCACCGCCGAGGCGTTCCTCGACTGCGCGGGCCAGGCGTCCCGCACGGCCACCGCACTCGGCATCCACCGCCAGACGCTCTACTACCGGCTCTCCCGGGTCCAGCAGCTCACCGGCCTCGATCTCAACGACGGCGAGGACCGGCTGCTGCTGCACATGGCACTCAAGGGCGCGCGGCTCTGATCCCGCGCGCCGCCACGTAGCCCGACGCATCCGAGATTCCCCATCAGCCCGTCGGCGTTCGAGGGCGCAGCCGTCGCCCCGGACCCCGGGCACTCGACCCGGCCCGGACGCCGACTCCAGGCCCTTCCTACCGCACCCGCCCTTCGAGCACCGCCTTCAGACCGTCCGTCAGATCCTGCGCGGACGGCGCCGATTCACTGTCCATCAGCCACTGCACCATCACACCCGCGAGCAGCGCCTGGCAGAACAGCCCGGCCACCCGCGCCTTCTCCGGGTCCGTCTCCGGGTCGATGCCGAGCATGTTCTCGGCGAGCCCGTCACGCCCCTCGCGCTGCGGGCCCGCCAGGGCCTTCTGCAGCTCCGGGTCCTGGTCGATCCGGGAGACGACCTCCATCTGGAGCTGCCAGACGGACCGGGTCTTCCCATAGCTGTCGATCACCCGCTCCCAGGCGTCGCGGAACTGGTCGAGCGGCGACCGGGACCCGTCGCCGCCGTCCGCGTCCACGTCCGGCCGCTCGGTGAGCGCATCGCCCCACTCCTCCGTCACCTTGAGGAAGGCGAGGTTGAGCAGGGCCTCCTTGGAGCCGTAGTGGTAGCCGATGGAGGCGAGGTTCGTACCGGAGGCGGCCACGATGTCGCGCGCCGTCGTCCGGGCGTATCCCTTCTCCAGCAGGCAGCGCTTGGCGCCTTCGAGCAGATCCTCACGGTGTCCCATGAAAGCAGCGTACCCGGCATGCAGACGTTTGTGTAAGACGCACGTCTAGATGCCGGGTACGCGAGGCCCTGAGGCCGTCAGTCGGTCAGGTTCACCGTACGGGCCGATGCGGCACCGATCTCCGTGGAGATCTCGGTGAGCACCGACGCCGGGACGTCGTCGTCGACGGTGAGCACGACCAGCGCCTCGCCGCCCGCGTCCGTCCGCGAGACCTGCATGCCCGCGATGTTCAGACCGGCCTCGCCGAGGATCCGGCCGACCGTGCCGACGACACCGGGACGGTCCTCGTAGCGCAGCACCACCATGTGGTCGGCCAGCGCCAGGTCCACGTCGTACTCGCCGACGGCTACGATCTTCTGGAGGTGCTTGGGGCCGGCCAGCGTGCCGGAGACCGCGACCTCCTCGCCGCCGGAGAGCGTGCCGCGGACGGTGACCACGTTGCGGTGGTCCGGCGACTCGGAGCTGGTGGTGAGGCGGACCTCGACACCGCGCTCCTGCGCGAAGAGCGGGGCATTCACATACGACACGGTCTCGTCGACCACGTCCTCGAAGACGCCCTTGAGCGCGGAGAGTTCGAGCACCTTGACGTCGTGCTGGGTGATCTCGCCGTACACCTCGACGTCGAGGCGGACCGCGACCTCGCCGGCGAGCGCCGTGAAGATCCGGCCGAGCTTCTCGGCGAGCGGCAGGCCCGGGCGTACGTCCTCGGCGATCACACCGCCCTGGACGTTGACGGCGTCCGGCACGAGCTCACCGGCGAGGGCGAGGCGCACGGACCTGGCGACCGCGATGCCCGCCTTCTCCTGGGCCTCGTCGGTGGAGGCGCCGAGGTGCGGGGTGCAGACGACCTGGTCGAACTCGAACAGCGGGGAGTCCGTGCAGGGCTCCTTCGTGTACACGTCGAGACCGGCGCCGGCAACCCGGCCCTCCTTGAGGGCGGTGGCGAGCGCCTCCTCGTCGACGATGCCACCGCGCGCGGCGTTGACGATACGCACCGAGGGCTTCACCTTGTGCAGTGCCTCGTCGCCGATCAGGCCCAGCGTCTCGGGGGTCTTGGGCAGATGCACGGTGATGAAGTCGGCGACCTCGAGCAGCTCGTCCAGCGTAAGGAGCTTGACGCCCATCTGGGCGGCACGCGCGGGCTGCACATAGGGGTCGTACGCGACGATCTTCATGCCGAAGGCCGACATGCGCTGAGCGACCAGGACACCGATGCGGCCGAGGCCGACGACGCCGAGAATCTTCTCGCTCAGCTCGACGCCGGTGTACTTGGAGCGCTTCCACTCGCCGTTCTTGAGGGCGGTGTTGGCCTGCGGGATGTTGCGCGCGGTGGCGACCAGCAGACCGCAGGCCAGCTCGGCGGCGGTCACGATGTTGGAGGTCGGTGCGTTGACGACCATCACGCCGGCCTTGGTGGCGGCGGAGACGTCGACGTTGTCCAGACCGACGCCCGCGCGGGCGACGACCTTCAGCTTCTTCGCGGCGGCGATGGCCTCGGCGTCGACCTTGGTGGCGGAGCGCACCAGGATGGCGTCGACATCGGTGATCGCGGGGAGGAGCTCGGCGCGGTCCGCGCCGTTGCAGTGCCGGATTTCGAAATCCGGACCCAGTGCGTCAACCGTGGCAGGCGACAGCTCTTCAGCGATGAGTACGACAGGTTTCGAGCTCACGTGAGTCCTCACAAGTCCAGTGCGGACGGCCGTCCCGACGGCCGCAGGCGGTGGAGGGGCTTGCCGCGTGGAAGACGCACGACACTGTGGGCCTGACGCGTGTATGTGTGGAGAAGTGTAGTCATGCGCCAGGACGCATACTGCGCCCCGATGGAAGGATCACCCACACGGGGGTGGACGACTTGTACACACGTACGACGCCGCCTCTTCCAGCGGTGAAGCAGGGGAAACACCGCGGGGGCGGGTCAGGAAACCCGCCCCCGGGGCGAATGGGTTACGCGTCCTCGTCGTTGACCCAGCTCATGAGCTTGCGCAGCTCACGGCCGGTGGTCTCCAGGAGGTGGTCGCTGTCCGCCTTCTTGTACTCGTTGTACTTGGGCAGACCGTTGTGGTACTCGGCCATCCAGTTCTTGGCGAAGGTGCCGTCCTGGATCTCCGCGAGGACCTTCTTCATCTCGGCCTTGGTGGCGTCCGTGATGATCCGCGGGCCGGTGACGTAGTCGCCCCACTCGGCGGTCTCCGAGATGGACCAGCGCATCTTCTCCAGGCCGCCCTCGTACATGAGGTCCACGATGAGCTTCAGCTCGTGCAGGCACTCGAAGTACGCGATCTCCGGCTGGTAACCGGCCTCGGTCAGGGTCTCGAAACCGGCCTTGACCAGGGCGGCGGTGCCACCGCAGAGGACGGCCTGCTCACCGAACAGGTCGGTCTCGGTCTCCTCGGTGAAGGTCGTCTTGATGACGCCGGCGCGGGTGCCGCCGATGCCCTTCGCGTACGACAGGGCGAGCGCCAGGCCGTTGCCCGAGGCGTCCTGCTCGACGGCCACGATGCACGGAACGCCGCGGCCCTCCTCGTACTGACGGCGGACGAGGTGGCCCGGGCCCTTCGGGGCGACCATGCAGACGTCGACATTGGCCGGCGGCTTGATGAAGTCGAAGCGGATGTTCAGGCCGTGGCCGAAGAACAGCGCGTCGCCGTCCTTGAGGTTGTCCTTGATGGACTCCTCGTAGACCTGCGCCTGGATCGGGTCCGGAACCAGGATCATGATGACGTCGGCCTCGGCGGCGGCCTCGGACGGGGTCACCACGCGCAGGCCCTGCTCCTCGGCCTTGGCCTTGGACTTGGAGCCCTCGTGCAGACCGACACGGACGTCGACACCCGAGTCGCGCAGCGACAGCGCGTGGGCGTGGCCCTGGCTGCCGTAGCCGATGACCGCGACCTTGCGGCCCTGGATGATGGACAGGTCGGCATCGTCGTCGTAGAACAGCTCGGCCACTGGGTCTCTCCTTGGTGTGCAGGTGTTGCGTCCCACCGTACGGCGGGGTGCGTCAGATACGTTTTCGGGTCTCGCCATACGAGCGGCGAAGTGGCGGTGCCTAGGCCGAACGGTCGAGGGCGCGCAGCGAACGGTCGGTGATCGAGCGCGCGCCGCGCCCTATGGCGATGGTGCCGGACTGGACCAGCTCCTTGATGCCGTACTGCTCCAGCATCTTGAGCATGGCCTCCAGCTTGTCGGCGCCGCCGGTCGCCTCGATCGTGACGGCCTCGGGGGAGACGTCCACGGTCTTGGCGCGGAACAGCTGGACGATCTCGACGATCTGGGAGCGGGTCTCGTTGTCGGCGCGGACCTTCACCAGGACGAGCTCACGCTGGATCGCAGCGGACGGCTCGAGTTCGACGATCTTCAGGACGTTCACCAGCTTGTTGAGCTGTTTGGTCACCTGCTCAAGAGGCAGGTCCTCGACATTGACGACGATGGTGATGCGCGAGATGTCGGGGTGTTCGGTGGTACCGACCGCGAGCGAGTCGATGTTGAAGCCGCGGCGGGAGAACAGTGCGGTGATCCGGGCAAGGACACCGGGCTTGTTCTCGACCAGGACGGAGAGCGTGTGCTTGGTGGACATGGAGTCGGTCTCTCTCTGTCTCTCAGTCGTCTTCGTTGTCGCCGAAGTCGGGGCGGACCCCGCGGGCGGCCATGACCTCGTCGTTGGAGGTGCCGGCGGCGACCATCGGCCACACCATGGCGTCCTCATGGACGATGAAGTCGATCACGACGGGGCGGTCGTTGATGGAATTGGCCTCTTCGATGACCTTGTCCAGGTCGGCCGGGTCCTCGCAGCGGATCGCGTGGCAGCCCATGGCCTCGGACAGCTTGACGAAGTCCGGGACGCGGGTGCCCTTCGCCGGGATGCCCTCGGTGTCGGCGCCGGAGTGCAGCACGGTGTTGGAGTACCGCTGGTTGTAGAACAGGGTCTGCCACTGGCGGACCATCCCGAGCGCCCCGTTGTTGATGATGGCGACCTTGATCGGGATGTTGTTGAGCGCGCAGGTGGTGAGTTCCTGGTTGGTCATCTGGAAGCAGCCGTCGCCGTCGATCGCCCAGACCGTACGGTCCGGCATGCCGGCCTTGGCACCCATCGCGGCCGGGACCGCGTAACCCATCGTTCCGGCGCCGCCGGAGTTCAGCCAGGTGGCGGGCTGCTCGTACTGGATGAAGTGTGAGGCCCACATCTGGTGCTGGCCGACGCCCGCCGCGAAGATCGTGCCCTCGGGGGCGAGCTGACCGATGCGCTGGATGACCTGCTGCGGCGAGAGGCTGCCGTCCTCGGGCAGGTCGTAGCCGAGCGGGTAGGTGTCGCGCCAGCGGTTGAGGTCCTTCCACCAGGCTGAATATCCCGTCCGGGCGGCCTCACCGACGTGACCTTCGGTGTGCTCCGCCTGGACGGCCTGGACCAGGTCGGCCAGGACCTCGCGGGCATCGCCCACGATCGGGACGTCCGCGGCGCGGTTCTTGCCGATCTCGGCCGGGTCGATGTCGGCGTGGACGATCTTGGCGTACGGGGCGAAGCTGTCCAGCTTGCCGGTGACGCGGTCGTCGAATCGGGCTCCGAGGGCGACGATCAGGTCGGCCTTCTGCAGCGCGGTGACGGCGGTGACCGAACCGTGCATGCCCGGCATTCCGACGTGCAGCGGGTGGCTGTCGGGGAATGCGCCGAGCGCCATCAGTGTGGTGGTGACGGGCGCTCCGGTGAGCTCTGCGAGAACCTTCAGTTCGGCGGTGGCCCCCGCCTTGATGACACCGCCGCCGACGTACAGCACCGGGCGCTTGGCCTGAGTGATCAGCTTGGCGGCTTCGCGGATCTGCTTGGCGTGCGGCTTGGTGACCGGGCGGTAGCCGGGCAGGTCCTGGGTGGGCGGCCAGCTGAACGTGGTCTGCGCCTGCAGGGCGTCCTTGGCGATGTCGACGAGGACGGGGCCCGGACGGCCGGTGGAGGCGATGTGGAAGGCCTCGGCGATGGTGTGCGGGATGTCCTCGGCCTTGGTGACCAGGAAGTTGTGCTTGGTGACCGGCATCGTGATGCCGCAGATGTCGGCTTCCTGGAAGGCATCCGTGCCGATGGCCTTGGAGGCGACCTGGCCGGTGATCGCGACCAGCGGGACGGAGTCCATGTGGGCGTCGGCGATCGGCGTGACCAGGTTGGTGGCGCCCGGGCCGGAGGTGGCCATGCAGACTCCGACCTTGCCGGTGGCCTGTGCGTAGCCGGTGGCGGCGTGTCCGGCGCCCTGCTCGTGACGGACCAGCACATGACGGACCCGGGTGGAGTCCATCATCGGGTCGTACGCCGGAAGGATGGCGCCGCCGGGAATGCCGAATACCGTGTCGGCCCCCACCTCCTCAAGAGACCGGATGAGGGACTGCGCGCCCGTGACGTGCTCAACGGTGGCGGCGGACGATCCGCCGTTACGGGCCCGCGGCTGGGGATGGTGGGCCCCGGTGGCCTGCTCGGTCATCGCATTCTCTTCTCGAAGCTGAGGGTTTTTGCGGGTGTTTTACGAGGGTTTGCCTGGTCTTAGTGCAACAAAAAACCCCTCGTGCCGTGAGGCAAGCGAGGGGAGCGCGTCGGTGTGGTCCGCAGAGTGTCAGTGAGGGACTCTGCTTCAGCCGACGCGCTTTCCAAGTACGAGAATTCGGGTGCGCATGGCATTGACCCTCTCTCCGACGCATACAGCGTGTCAAGTGGGTGGGACGGGCGTCTCAACATGTGAGCCGCTGAGGAGTGGGATCGAGCCGCCGGCCAGGACCGGCTGGGCGGCGGCACTGCCGGGCACCGGGAACTCACCACGGGCCAGGGCGCGGCGCAGCCGGTACTCGTCGAGCGGCCCGGAGAAGGCCATTCCCTGGCCGTGCGTACAGCCCATGGCGCGCAGCGCGAGGACCTGCTCCGGTACGTCGACACCATCGGCCACGGACTGCATGCCGAGGTCGCAGGCGATGCGCAGGAGGCCGCTGGTGATCTTGTGCAGCCGGGCGGATTCCACGACACCCTCGACGAGACCGCGGTCCAGTTTCAGTACGTCGATGGGGAGCCGGCGCAGGGCGTTGATCGCGGCGTATCCACTGCCGAAGCCGTCGAGCGCGATGCGGACACCGAGCCGGCGCAGCGCGACGAGACGCTGTTCGAGTTCGTCGAAGGAGATCCGGGGGTCGCTGTCGGCGACCTCGATCATCAGGGCGCCGGAGGGCAGGCTGTGCCGGGTGAGCAGCGCCTCGACGGAGCCGAACGGCATCCCCTTGTCGAGGAGCCTGCGGGCGGAGAGCCGCACTGCGACGGAGACCGGATGGCCGGCCCTGGCCCGGTCGGCGGCCTGCTCGACGGCCTCTTCGAGGAGCCAGCGGCCGAGTTCGGCAGTGCGGTCGCTGTCCTCGGCGACGCGGAGGAATTCGGCCGGGGTGAACAGGATGCCCTGGGCGGAGCGCCAGCGGGCCTGGGCGGCGACGGCGGCGACGGTGCCGCTGGCGAGATGCACCACGGGCTGGTGGAGCAGGGCGAACTCGCCGTCGCGCAGAGCGGTGCGCAGCCGGGCAGCCAGCTCGGAGCGGCGTACGACTTCGGCCTGCATCTGCGGGGCGTACAGCTCGACGCGGTTCTTGCCGCCCGCCTTGGCGCGGTACATGGCGAGGTCGGCGTTGCGCATGAGGTCGCTCGGAGAGATGCCGGGCTCGGCGAAGGCGACCCCGATGGACGCTGCGACCCGGACCTCGCCGGTGCCGATGCGGTACGGCTGGGAGAGCGTGAGCCGCAGTCGGTCGGCGATCTCGTGGACCTGGCATTCCCGGGCGGACTGGTCGCGGATGCCGTCACCGAGGATGATGGCCGCGAATTCGTCACCGCCGAGGCGGGCCGCGGTGTCGCCGGCCCGTACGGATTCATGGAGGCGGCGGGCGGCCTGGATGAGGAGTTCGTCGCCCGCCTGGTGGCCGAGGCGGTCATTGACCGCCTTGAAGCCGTCGAGGTCGATGAAGAGCACGGCGGTGCCGGGGTCGCCGGAGCGGCGGCCGCCGAGGGCCTGGCGCACCCGCTCGGTGAACAGGGCGCGGTTGGGCAGGTCCGTGAGCGGGTCGTGCTCGGCGTTGTGCTGCAACTGGGCCTGCAGCCGCACCCGTTCGGTCACATCGCGGCTGTTGAGGATCAGCCCGCCCTGGTGGCGGTTGACCGTGGATTCGACATTGAGCCAGTCGCCCGTACCGGATCTGAAACGGCACTCGATCCGGGTGGTGGGCTCCTCCCCCGGAGAGGCGGCGAGGAACCGGCGTACCTCGTGGACCACCCGCCCCAGGTCCTCGGGGTGGATGATCGAGGCCAGCTCGGCGCCGACCAGGTCGTCGGCATCGCGCCCGTACACCCCCGCGGCGGCGGGGCTGACGTAGCGCAGGACGCCGGTGGGGGCGGCGATCATGATGACATCGCTGGAGCCCTGCACCAGGGAGCGGAAGTGGTTCTCCTTCTGTGCCAGCTCCTGGGTGAGGGCGATGTTGTCGACGAGCATGATGCCCTGCCGGACGACCAGGGCGAGCACCACCGTGCAGCCGGTGAAGACCACGACGCGGTCCACCCGGCGGCCCTCGGTGACGTTGTAGAGAATGCCGAGAGTGCAGACGGCGGCGGCGAGATACGGCGTCAGCGCGGCCAGCGATCCCGCGATGGGCCGGCTGGTGGAGCGCGGCGCACCCCGTGGCGGGAAGGCGTTGTCCGTTGCGTTGTTCGCACCCCAGGGTGCGTACGCGAGGAGCAGGGAACCGGCGAACCAGCCCGCGTCCAGCAACTGGCCGGAGCGGTAGGTCTGGCGCAGCAGCGGGGAGGTGAACAGGGCGTCGGACAGGACCGTCAGGGCGAGCGCGGCAACGGCGGTGTTCACCGCGGAGCGGTTGGCGTTGGACCGCCGGAAGTGCAGGGCCAGCACCATGGAGACAAGCACGATGTCGAGCAGCGGATAGGCAAGCGCGAGCGCCGCGCGGGCCACGCTCGCGCCCTCGGCATCCACGAGATGCGCGGTATGGGCGAGGGCGAGGCTCCAGGAGAGCGTGAGGAGCGATCCGCCGATCAGCCAGGAGTCCAACGCGAGACAGAACCATCCGGCCCGGGTGACGGGGCGTTTGGCGAGGACGAGCAGCCCGACGATGGCGGGTGGCGCGAAGCAGAGGTAGAAGACATCGGCGAGGGAGGGACTGGGCACCGATCGCCCGAGCATGACCTCGTACCAGCCCCAGACCGCATTGCCCCCTGCGGCCATGAGCGAGGAGATCGCGAACAGCAGCCAGGCGGGCCGGAACCGGTCGCCGCCGGTCCGCGCGTAGAGGAAGCAGGAGACGGCCGCGACCAGCGCGGCGGCACTGAGGCCGAAATCCCCCATGACGAGCGCCAGTTCCGAAGAACCCCAGCCGAGGGCCGCCCCCACCGCGTAACCGCCGCAGACGAGGCCGACCAGGGTCTGCAGGACCAGTGCGGATGCGCCGCCGGTGGACCGCCGGGAGAGGAACGCCCCGAGGGCGCCGGCCGGCGCGCTCACCGGGGCGCACCCGACGCCGCCGGGTGCGCACGCACCCGGCGCCCGGCTGGGGCCTGTTCCGGGTTTCCCGTCTGCGCCGCGACGCCCGGCACGCACTCCCCCGAGCCCTCGGCTTCGCTCGAGCAGGCAGGACCCTCTTGTCGCGTCGTCGGGCTCGCCCAAGTGCGTCCGGTACGAGGACGACCCTCCGTCCGGCGATCGCACGCACCGGACGCCGCGTCGCCCACCCCGCGGGCGGACGACGGGAAACCCCGGACAGGCCCCAGTCGCCGTGGACTGCTCTGCGGTGCCGGATCGTTCGCCCATCGGCCGTACATCGCCCGTCGCCCCCTCGCGTGTTGCGTCCTCCCCGGCGCAGTCCCTTCCTCGGCTCAGCGCCCCTTTCGGGACGATACACCAGACCGGTCACTCAGGGACATAGCCCATCTACTCTCCGTAACGATCAGGGGACTTGTCGGAACGGTACGCAGTCGAACGGACCCGCAGCGTGGTCAACCGGTGGTGCGTACGACGTTCCGCACCGGCTCCCCTGCGGCGAAACGGTTCAGCTGTCCGGCCACCAGACGCTTGGCGCGCGGCTCGAATGCCGAGGTGCTGCCGCCCGCATGAGGAGTGATCAGGACGTTCGGAGCATGCCAGAGGGGATGGCCGGCCGGCAGCGGTTCCGGGTCGGTGACATCGAGGGCGGCACGCAGCCGGCCGGACTCGAGTTCGAGCAGCAGCGACTTGGTGTCGACGACGCCGCCCCGCGCGACGTTCACGAGCAGCGCTCCGTCCGGCATCGCGGCGAGGAACTCCGCGCCCACCAGCCCTTGTGTGGACGGGTTCAGCGGGGTGGACAGCACGACGACGTCGGCTTCGGGCAAAAGTGCGGGCAGGTCGTCGAGTGTGTGTACGGGGCCGCGTGCTGTTGTCCGTGCAGAGCGCGCGACGCGCGCCACCCGCGCGCACTCGAAGGGCTCGAGCCGGTCCTCGATGGCGGCCCCGATCGATCCGTACCCCACGATCAGCACGGACTTGTCGGCGAGCGCGGGGTAGAAGCCGGCCCGCCACTCCTCCTTGTCCTGGCCGTGGACGAACCCGGGGAAGCCGCGCAGGGAGGCGAGGATCAGGGCGAGGGCGAGTTCCGCGGTCGACGCCTCGTGGACCCCCTTGGCATTGCACAGCCGCACCCCGGCCGGCAGCAGACCGAGCCCCGGCTCGACATGGTCGATGCCCGCGGTGAGCGTCTGCACGATCTGGACCTGTGCCATGCCGGCGAGCGGACGGACCGCGATCTGTGAACCCTTCATGTACGGCACGACATAGA
Source organism: Streptomyces sp. NPDC037301 (assembly GCF_055602785.1). Taxonomy (NCBI): domain Bacteria; kingdom Bacillati; phylum Actinomycetota; class Actinomycetes; order Kitasatosporales; family Streptomycetaceae; genus Streptomyces; species Streptomyces sp. NPDC037301. The sequence goes on along the minus strand of NZ_JBVJWD010000046.1, from coordinate 42,217 downwards.
AGGCGCAGTCGGCCGGGTCTGCCGGATAGTCCTGCGCGCCGTCCCAGAAGTGGTAGTTGAGACCCTCGGGAAGTCCGTCGATCTCGTCGGCGGGAAACGGCATCCATACGTCGGGAGTCTTCGTCGAAGTCATGGTCAGGAGGCTAATCCCCGGGAGGCTGCGCGAGAGGCGGCGGCCGGCAGAGGTTACTTTGGGGTGCGGTGTGGTCCCGTGACGGCGGGGCCGAGGTCCTGTCGTCACGGGACCTTAGGGAGGGTTCGGGGAGTTGGAGCGCAGAAGTCTCGGTGCGGCGGCGCTCGCCGTGGGTGCGGTCGGTCTTGGCTGTATGCCGATGAGCTGGGCGTACAGCGCGTCGCAGCAGCGCGGTGACCGTGCGTTGCGTGCCGTGCACGCCGCGCTCGACGCGGGCGTCCAACTGCTCGACACGGCCGACATGTACGGCCCCTTCACCAATGAGCTGCTGGTGGGCCGGGCGCTGAAGGGTCGCAGGTCCGATGCCTTCGTCTCCACCAAGTGCGGGCTGCTGGTGGGCGATCAGCACATCGTCGCCAATGGCCGCCCCGGCTATGTGCGGCGGGCCTGTGACGCCTCCCTGCGGCGGCTGCAGACCGATGTGATCGATCTGTACCAGCTGCACCGGGCCGACCCCGAAGTGCCGGTCGAGGAGACCTGGGGCGCGATGGCGGAGCTGGTGACCGCCGGAAAGGTGCGGGCGCTCGGACTCTGTGCGGTCGGAGCGCGGGCTTCACGCCGGCCGGGTGCCCGGATGTATGACGAAACGATCCGCCAGCTGGAGCGGGTGCAGCAGGTCTTCCCGGTGAGCGCGGTGCAGGCGGAGCTCTCGGTCTGGTCGCCGGAGGCGCTGGAGTCGTTGCTTCCGTGGTGCTCGGCGCGGGGTGTGGGACTGCTGGCGGCGATGCCGCTGGGGAACGGCTATCTGACGGGCACGCTGACCCCGGGACAGGGCTTCGAGCCCGACGATCTGCGGGCCAGGCATCCGCGGTTCACGGCCGAGATGATGGCGGCGAACCAGCCGGTGGTGGTCGGACTGCGGCGGATCGCGGAGCGGCACGGGGCGACTGCGGCGCAGGTGGCGTTGGCCTGGGTGCTGCGGCAGGGGCCGCATGTGGTGCCGGTGCCGGGGACCAAGCGGGAGCGGTGGGCGGTGGAGAACGCGGGGGCGGCCGGGCTGACACTGACCGCGCAGGATCTGGTGGAGATCGCCCGGCTGCCCGCGGCGCGGGGGTCGTGGGACTGACCGCCGGCCCCGCATTCGTGATCACCGATCGAGAAAATGGGCGGGCCTCGGGAACCCGGGGCGGGGCTGCGGTGTAAGAACAGTGGTCGGGTGGCCGTCGAAGGGATCGGTGCTGTGCACGGTGTTCTGTTCGGATCTGTACAAGGCCTTGCGGGTCGTCGGGGGCGGCGTCGAGGCGTGCGGCACGGAACGGTTGCCGCGCTGGCCTCGGGCACGCTGCTGCTGACCGCGGGGTGTTCCTCGGGGGACGGTTCCGGCAGCGCGGCGGGCGTCGGGCACATGTCCTCCCCGTCCCGCCCCTCCTCCGCCGCCTCGGGCCCGTCGGCCTCCCCGTCCGCGTCGGTGGCCCTGCCACCGGCGAAGGGCTCGGTGAAGGTGGTCTCCACGCTCACCGAGGGCCTCGACTCGCCGTGGGGGCTGGCGGAGCTGCCCGGCGGCGATCTGCTGGTCTCCTCGCGCGACAGGGGCACGATCACCCGGATCGACGGGAAGAGCGGCAAGAAGACCCTGCTGGGCGCCGTGCCCGGGGTGTCGCCCGGCGGGGAGGGAGGGCTGCTGGGGATCGCGGTCTCCCCCACGTATGGTTCGGATCATCTGGTGTACGCGTACTTCACGACCGAGTCCGACAACCGCATCGCGCGCATGCAGTACGACGAGAACGGCACGACGCCCGGCCGGCTGCTGGGTGCGCCGGACACGATTCTGCGGGGCATCCCGAAGGGCTCGATCCACAACGGCGGGCGGATCGCCTTCGGCCCGGATCACATGCTGTACGCGGGCACCGGGGAGACGGGGGACCCCGGGCTCGCGCAGGACAAGAAGTCACTGGCCGGCAAGATCCTGCGGATGACCCCGGGCGGCCAGCCGCTGCACGGCAATCCGGAGGCCGACTCCGTGGTGTATTCGTACGGGCACCGCAATGTGCAGGGGCTGGCCTGGGACGGACAGAAGCAGCTGTGGGCGTCCGAATTCGGGCAGGACACCTGGGACGAGCTGAACCGGATCGAGCCGGGTGGGAACTATGGCTGGCCAAAGGTCGAGGGCAAGGCGGGAAAGCCGGGTTTCATCGATCCCGTGGCACAGTGGAAGACGTCCGAGGCGTCCCCGAGCGGGATCGCCTTCGCCAAGGGATCGATCTGGATGGCGGGCCTGCGCGGTGAGCGCCTCTGGAGGATTCCGTTGTCCGGCAAGGAATCTCTGGCGGCCCCGCAATCGTTCCTGAAGGGGAAGTACGGGCGTCTGCGCACGGTGCTCGCCGCGGGCGGCAACAAGCTCTGGCTGGTCACGAGCAACACGGACACCCGTGGCACCCCGAAGCCGGGAGACGACAGGATCCTGGTGCTGGAGGTGCGGTAGCGGCTACAGCAGGTGAAAGGGCGTGCGGCCGGTGTTCAACTTCTTCGAGGAACTCTTCGCGCCGGGCCGTAAGCATGCCGCCGAGGAGCAGAAGCGGCTGGAGCTGACCCGGGTGGATCTCGGTGTCGGCGACCCGGGGCGCGGGCCGATAGACCTGGCCTCCGGAAAGGTGATCGTCAGGGCGTCCGGTACCGACGGCGGTCCTGCGGCGGATTGTGGCGCGACAGACGCGATACCGGACCCGGACCAGGCAGCGGACGACCCCGATGAGGCGTCCGGGCCGGATACCCCGGACGCGCCGAAGGCCGGTCCGGAGGCGCGGCCGTAGGCGGGTCGGACGCCGCCGGTATCAGGAGGCGCTCCGGACCGGGTACAGCCGGAGCCGATGGGCCAGGGCGGCCGCCTCGCCACGGCTGGAGACGCCGAGCTTGGCGAGAATGTTGGAGACGTGCACGCTCGCGGTCTTGGGTGAGATGTAGAGCTCCTCGGCGATCCTGCGGTTGGTGTGACCGGCTGCGACGAGACGGTGCACATCCTGTTCGCGTCGCGTCAGCCCGAAGGACTCCACCGCCGCTGCTGCCGCCTCGCGCAGGTGGTCCTCGGTCTGCTCCCGGTCCGCCGCCTCGTCGGTGGTGCCGTCCTGGGCGGCGACGGTGACGGCGAGCGGTATCTCCTGGGCGGCGTTGTGGGCCGGGGACCGGTCGGAGGTGGTGAGGGTGATGCGGGCGCGTCCGGCCAGCAGCTCGATGGTCTCGGCCAACGGGCGCGCGCCGAGTCGCGCGGCGGTGCGGTGGGCGTCGCACAGCAGGGTGGCGGCCGCGGACCGGTCGCCGGAGGCGATGAGGAGAGCCTCGGCCCAGCGGTGACGGATCTGCGCCAGCTCGTACGGGCGATGGAGGGGGGCGAAGGCGGTGGCGGCGCGGGACCAGTGGTCGGGGGTGTCGTGACCCTCCGCCCGGGCCAGCTCGGCATCGACCAGGAGACCGTAGGCGGCCCAGATCGGAATGAGCATCGGCAGCCGCTTCAGGTGGGTCCGGATGCCGGCGAGGATCGCCGGCCGGCCTGGGTCGGCGGCGGGCAGACCCCGGGCGTCGGCCTCGGCGGCGGCGGCGACATGGAGGAGCGGCAGGGCATACCGCTGGGTGCCGGGCGGGAAGCCCTGCTCCGCCTGCGCCTCGAACGCGGCCCGCGCCTCGGGGAGACGCCCCTGCTGCACGGCGAGGATCACGGCGTGGCGTACGGGGTTGATGAGGTGCTGGGGCTGCGGGTCGCGGGAGCCGAAGCAGCGTCGGGTCAGGGCGAGTTGAATCTCCGCCTCGGCCAGGTCGCCCTGGGCGAGGGCCAGTTCGGTACGGCGTGAGGCGACGAGCCCTTGCGCCTTGCTGGACTGGGCGGCGCGGGCCGCCGCGTCGGTGGTCGCGCGGCTCTCGTCCCAGTGGCCCAGAGCGAAGAGCGAGATCGCCTGGTTGCAGCGGACCCATGCCTCCATGTCGGCGATGCCGTGGCTGCGGCTGATCTCGATGCCGTGGTCCGCGGCGGCCACGGCCTCCAGGGAGCGGCCCATGGATTCGAGGGTGGAGGGGAGGTTGATGCCGGCCCGGCTCATGATGCCGACCAGGTGCAGTTCATCGGCGCGGTCGCGGACTGCGTACATCTCGGCGATGCCCTCGTCGACACTGCCCGCGTCGGCGGTGAGCCAGCCACGGGTGAGCCTGGCGTGCAGTTCGATGTACTCGTCACCGACGAGCCGGGCGTACTCCACGGCCCGGTCGACGGCTTGCAGCGTATCGGCGCCCGGGCGGTGCAGGGCGCCCCAACCCGCCACGCTCATCAGGACATCGGCATGCACGACGGACGGGGGCAGGCCGCGTACGAGCTCCTGGGCGGTGGCCAGTTCCTGCCATCCGTCGCCACGGGTGAGGTCCTGCATCAGCCGCGAGCGCTGGACCCAGAACCAGGCGGCGCGCAGCGGGTCGTCCTCGCCGTCCAGGACGCGCATGGCCTTCTTGGCGATGGCCAGGGCCCGTTCGCGTTCGCCGCCGAACCGGGCGGCGACGGTGGCCTCGGCCATCAGGTCGAGATAGCGCAGCGGGGTGGTGTCGGGGTCGCAGCCGCAGGCCGGGTAGCTCTCTGCGTAGTCGATGGGGCGCAGGGTGCGGCGCACGTCATCGGGGGCGTCGTCCCACAGCCCCATCGCCCTTTCCAGCAGACGGAGTTGCTCGGAGAACGCGTAGCGGCGGCGGGCCTCGACCGAGGCCTTCAGCACGGCGGGCAGGGCCTTGGCGGCATCGTGTGCGCCGTACCAGTAGCTGGCGAGCCGGGTGGCCCGCTCACCGGCGCGGACGAGGGTGGGATCGATCTCCAGGGCTTCCGCGTAGCGCCGGTTGAGCCGAGAGCGCTCGCCGGGCAGCAGATCGTCGCTGACGGCCTCGCGGACCAGGGAGTGCCGGAAGCGGTAGCCGTTGCCCTCCTGGGTGGTGAGCAGCAGGTTGGCTCCGACGGCCGCCCGCAGCGCCTCGATGAGTTCGTCCTCGGTGAACCGGGCGACCGCGGCCAGCAGCCCGTACTCGACGGTGGAGCCGCCTTCGGCGACGATCCGGGCGATCTTCTGGGCGTCTTCCGGGAGCGCTTCGACGCGGACAAGCAGCAGGTCGCGCAGAGAGTCGGAGAGTCGTGAGGGGTCGCCGTTCTCCAGGCTGCAGGCGAGTTCCTCGACGAAGAAGGCGTTGCCGTCGGAGCGTTCGAAGATCTCGTCCACCAGGGCGGCCTCAGGGGTGGCGGCGAGGATGCCCGTGAGCTGGCGGCGCACCTCGGCGCGGTTGAAGCGGGCGAGTTCGATCCGGCGGACGGTACGGAGCCGGTCCAGTTCGGCGAGGAGGGGGCGCAGGGGGTGGCGGCGGTGGATGTCGTCGGAGCGGTAGGTGCCGATCACGACGAGGCGGCCGCTGCGCACGGTGCGGAAGAGATAGGCGAGGAGATGCCGGGTGGAGGCATCGGCCCAGTGCAGGTCCTCCAGGACGAGGACGACGGCGCGCTGCGCCGAGATGCGTTCCAGGAGCCTGGCGGTGAGTTCGAAGAGGCGGGCGGTGCTGTGCTCGTCGGTCGCGTCCCGATCGGCCTCGCCGAGTTCGGGGAGCAGCCGGGCCAGTTCACCCTCCTGCCCGGCGCAGGCGGCAGCCATCTCGTCGGGCAGGGTGCGGAGCAGGGCGCGCAGGGCGGTGGAGAACGGGGCGTAGGGCAGGCCGTCGGCACCGACCTCGACGCAGCCGCCGACGGCGACGACGGCCTCGCGGCGCGCCGCCGCCGCAAGGAACTCCTCGACCAGCCGGGTCTTGCCGACGCCCGCCTCGCCGCCGATGAGCAGCGCCTGCGGCTCGCCGCCGGGGCTGTCGGCCCGGCCGGTGTCCTCTGCGGTGGCGCGGGTGAGCGCATCGACGAGCGAGGCGAATTCACCTGCGCGGCCGACGAACACGGGACTGACGGACCTGGTCTCCACGTCGCCGAGCATCGCACACGGGTCCGACGGTGCGGGCCCCGGAATCGGGTCGTCCGGCATCACGCAGCCGTCACACGACTACTACGCGGCGTGGACGAACCCGTTCCGGTCCGTACTCACCGGCCCCTCCGCCTCCTTGCGTACGGAATCACGGGCGGCCCTGCGGGCCCGACGGGCCTCCCCGACGAGCCGCTCCTGCTCGGCACGGCTCCGCAGTTCGCTCTCGTGCAGCTTGTGGAGTTCGAACGTGTACATGTGCTTCTCCCGGAGGACGACGGCCCGTTGGGGCCTGGGGGGGCGGCAGTGCTTCTGCCGTGCCCCCACTGTCGTCTCCCAGGAGGTGTCGCCGCATCGGGCGAGTTCCGCATCTTCGCGGGGTGGGGGGCCTTAGCCGGGTGCGGACACTTCCGCACCCGGGCCGGGGCCGCCCGGGCGGATGCCTTAGACGGCCGTAGGGCGGTACGTACTCACATGGCGGTCGGCAGAGCGACGATGAGGTCGAAGTACATGCCGAGGGAGATCACCAAGCCGAGGACACCGAGCGCGATGCCGGCGGTCGCGACGGCACGCACCCAGCCGGGCTGCGGGTGCGGGGAGGGTGCGCCGAAGGCCGGGCGGACCAGGGCGAAGATGCCGACCAGCAGGGCGAGCAGTGCGAAGAGGCCGTTGACCAGCGCGGTGGAGTGCCAGGCGTCGCCGTAGATCTCCGAGATCTGCTGGGCCGCGGTGCCACCGCTCGAGGTCTTGATCTGCCCGATCAGGGTCTCGCGCTCGGCGGCGATCCTGCCGGTCCAGGACCCGCTGAGCGCGACGACACCGAGACCGACGGCGGCCACGGCCGCGGCGGCCGAGCCGAGGCCGGACGACTCCTTGCCGGAGTCGTCGAAGTCGGGGTCCGTGAAGTCGGAGTCCTCGGAATCGGAGTCCTTGAGGCCGACATCCGGATCGAGGGCCTGATCGGGGCCCGGGGCGGAGCCCGCCCCGGCGTCGTCGGCCACCGCGGGCTCTCCCTCGGCTTCGGCCGCCCCCTTGTCGAGGCTGTACGCCGCGTCCTTGGCGGTGTTCTCCTCGGCCGCGGTCTCCTCGGCGTCGAGAACAGCGGGAGCGGCGGAGCCGGTGGGAGTGGTGGGGTTCTTGGGAGTTCCGGGGTTCATGTCCCGCACGCTAGGCGGCCCGGATGAGAACCTTCTTAACGCCCGCCGCCGGCCGGTCCCCCTGCCCCGGCCTCAGGCCTTCTGCGCCCGCCACTCCCGGGCCAGTACGGACCAGATCTCCGAGTCGTGCCGCTCGCCGCGGTACAGGTAGTTCTCGCGCAGCACCCCGTCGCGTGTCATACCGAGCCGCTCGGCCACGGCGATGCTTCGGGTGTTCGCGGCGGACGCGTCCCACTCCACGCGGTGCATGCCGCGCTCGTACACCGCCCAGTCGATCAGCTTCCGTGCCGCCCGGGTGACCAGGCCACGCCCCTCCCCCGCCGGCTCCAGCCAGCAGCCGACCTCGCAGTTCCCGGATTCCGTGTCGAAGATCCGGAACAGGACACCGCCGACGAGCGTGCCGTCCAGCCAGATGCCGTAGAGCCGCCCCGTGTCGGTGGCCTGCTTCTCCGCGTACCGCCGGAGCAGGGCGCGCGCCGAGTCCAGGTCGGTGGCGAACGAGGCGAAGGGGATCCAGGGGTCGACGATCTCGCGGGCCCGGTCCATATGGGCGAGGAACTCCGCCGCCTGCCAGATCTCCAGCGGACGCAGTTCCGCTCCGTCGTCGCCCAGGGATATCGCGAACATCATGCTCCTTCTCGAACCGCTTCCACCGCTTGCACTGCCTGCGCAGTTTCCACCGGTTCCACCGGTTTCGCTGCCTGCGGGATTTTCCCATGCGGCGCGCGGCACTCGGGAGGCTCGATGCTGATCCGCGGCAGCCGCCGGTCCAGCCAGTGCGGCAGCCACCAGTTCGCTCCGCCCAGCAGATGCATCAGGGCGGGGACCAGCAGCGTGCGGAGAACGAAGGCATCGAGGGCGACCGCCGCGGCGAGCGCGATTCCGAACATGGCGATGACCCGGTCCCCGCTGAGGACGAAGGCGAGGAAGACCGAAATCATGATCACGGCCGCGGAGTTGATCACGCGGCCGGTCTCGGCGAGGCCGACCCGCACCGCCCGCCGGTTGTCACCGGTCTCCAGCCACTCCTCGTACATCCGCCCGACCAGGAACACCTGGTAGTCCATGGAGAGCCCGAAGAGCACGGACACCATGATGACCGGCAGGAACGGTTCGATGGGCCCCGAGCTGCCCAGCCCCAGCAGCTCGCTCCCCCACCCCCACTGGAAGATCGCGACGACGACCCCGAACGAGGAGGCGACGGCCGCCACATTCATCGCGGCGGCCTTCAGCGGAATGCCGATCGACCGGAAGGCCAGCAGCAGGAGCAGACAGCCGAGCCCTGTGACGACGCCGATGAAGAGCGGGAGCTTGCCGATGATGATCCGGGCGAAGTCGTCGTAGCCGGCCGTCACCCCGCCCACATGGGCCCGGAGCGAGGTGTTCGCCTCGGCCTGCGGGAGGACGTCCGTACGCAGCCGGCCGACGAGCGCGCTGGTCTCCTGCGACTGCGGCGACGAATTCGGCACAACAGTGATGAAGGCCGCACTGCCGTCGTTGTTGTACGTCACCGGGCCGACCGAGGCCACGCCGTCGGTGGCTCGCAGGGCGTCCGGCAGGCCGTCCATCGCCAGCCGGTCGTCCGCGCCGTCGAGCTGTGCGGCGATCGTCAGCGGGCCGTTGACGCCCGGTCCGAATCCGTCGGCCAGCAGGTCGTACGCCTGCCGGGTGGTGGACGAGGAGGGGTTGTTGCCCTGGTCGGAGGTGCCCAGATGCAGGGAGAACGTGGGCAGCGCAAGGACCAGCATCACCACGGCGGCGCACGCCCCGAGCAGCTTGGGGTGGCGTTCGACGAACGCGGACCAGCGGGCGGCGAAGCCGGTGGGCAGTTCGGGCTGCGGCCCGCGCTCGGCGAGTCTTCTGCGCTCGCGCCGGCTCAGCGCCCGCATGCCGATCAAGGACAGCAGGGCGGGCAGCAGGGTCACGGAGGCGGCCACGGTCAGGACGACGGTGAGCGAGGCGGCGATCGCCACACCGTTGAGGAACCCGAGCCGCAGGATCAGCATGCCGAGCAGCGCTGTGCAGACGGTGGCTCCGGCGAAGACGACGGCCCGCCCGGTCGTCGCGACGGCGTTCTGCGCCGCCTCGGCGACGGTCATGCCTCTGCGCAGTCCTCTGCGGTGCCGGGTGACGATGAACAGCGCGTAGTCGATGCCGACGCCCAGCCCTATCAGCATGCCCAGCATGGGGGCGAAGTCGGCGACGGTCATCGCATGGCCCAGCAGCACGATGCCCGCGTACGCCGTGCCGACGGAGACGAGAGCAGTGGCGATGGGCAGCATGCTGGCGGCGAGCGAGCCGAAGGCGAGGAACAGGACGACCGCTGCGACGACGACCCCGATGGCCTCGCTGAAGTGGACCGACGGCGCCTCGGTGAGGGCGACGGCCGAGCCGCCCAGTTCCACCTGGAGGTGGTCGCCGGCGGCAGCCTTCGCTGTGTCGACGACCGCCCGGGCCTGCTGCACCGGGATGTCGTCGGACTGCTGGTCGAAGGTGATCGTGGCGTAGGCGGTGTGTCCGTCCTCGCTGATCTGTCCGGCGCCGGACGCCCCGTACGGTCCGGTGACGGCGCCGACACCGGGCAGTTCCTCGACCGCGTGCAGGGTCCGGGTCATCGTCTGCCGGACATCGGCGGCCCGCACGGTGGAGTCGGTGGTGTGCCAGACGATGGTGTCCGTGTCACCGCCGAGGTCCGTGAAACCGCTCTTGAGGAGCTCGGCGGCCCGGCCGGACTCGGTACCGGGCACGTCGTAGTCGTTGGAGTAGGCAGAACCCGCGAAGCCCGCCGCGGTGGCTGCGCCGCCGAGGGCGAAGAGCCAGATGAGGACGGCGATGAGGCGGTGCCTGATGCACCAGCGGGCAATGGCGGCCAACGGACATGCTCCCTGAGGGTTCGCGGATCTTTACCGGGACAAAACATGAATTACCCGCAAAGAACACATGGCCTGAGGACCGCCACTCTGGCAGCCGACGGTGATCCTTTGTCGCTTTCGTGGCCTTACTCACAACGGCCGCAGGAATTACCGTGGCCCCGGAGTCACAACGGCCTCCGGCCACCTCACTCGGCCAGTCGCTCCTCCGCCTCCAGTTCTTCCTCGAACCGCTCCTCGATCTCCGCGATGCCCCTCGCCACGGCGTCCGCCAGATGGACGGGGCAGGTCAGCACCTCGCTCCCGAAGCCCTGGCCGGAGTCCGGGCCAGGGGCGGGGCATGCGTCGGGGGCGTAGAGGTGCGCGATGCGGGCCACGCGATCGGAGGTGCGCTCATGGCCGGGCGCGTGGCCGTCCGCGTGGGCGCACGCGCCACCGGGCAGGGTGGCGGCAGCGGTACGGAGGATGCCGAGGATCTCGCGGGCGATTCCGTACGACAGCTCCAGGGAATCTGCCGCCGTGCCCATCAGGAGCAGCAGGACGGTCCTCTCGAGCGCGGGTCCGTCGGGGCCGAGCTGCTCGTACCGCCGGGCCGCCCAGAGCGCCGCTTCCTCGGAGGCTGTCTCGTCCTTGAACGGGACATACCGCTCGCTCAGCGGTTCGATGTCGAGCCGGCCGTCGGGGCGCAGGTACACCGGGTCCAGATGTGCCGTCTCCCGGGTGCCGAAGAGGGTGTCGACCGCTTCGCGCAGATGGTCGCGGGCCTCGACGGCGAGAGCGCGCAGGAAGGTGGTGCAGGTCCACGCCTCCAGCGAGGCCCCGTATCCGTCCTCGTGTTCCTCGCGCAGGACGGCCCGGCCGCCGGGACTCTGCAGGTGGATGCCCTCGGCGGCCTGCTGGTCGCTGCCGGAGTTCAGTGCCGGGTGCTCGCCGTCCTCGTGCGCGCACGTCTCGTCCGGCAGCAGCGGCAGTACGGACTCCAGGCCCTCGATCATGTCGTCGAGCAGCGACCGCTGCCTGATCCGGCCCGACCCCGCGTACCAGCAGTTCGCATGGGCGACGACGACATAGCCGGCGAGAGCGGCCCGCGAGAGGATGCCGGGCGGTGCGGCGTGGACCTCCAGGTCCCAGAACGGATCGCCGTTCGGATAGTCGTTGAGCACACTGCCCAGACTGCTGATGTTGCTCCGGTGGCTCTCCGGAATGATCTCGGGGATGCCGTCCGTGCTGCCCGGCAGGATCACATCGGCGGCTGTCCGCGCCCATCCGGCGGCGTTGCGGGGGCAGGCCTCGGCCTCGTCCCACGCAGCGAGCGGAACCTCGACGTCCGGCGCGTCGAGCAGCGCGTCCGCGTCCGTGTCCCACTTCTCCAGGCTCCCGGTGTACGGATGAGCCGCGTGCCCGCACCCGCCGGCCTGGAGGGACTGCTCGTCCATGGCCTCGGCGGCGGCGCCGAGCGCGTCCACCACGGCCCGCTCGACGGGGGCGCCGCGTCGCCCGAGGACGTACCACGCCATGTTCACCAGCCCGAAGGTCAGCAGGACCGCCTGCTCACCGTCCGGTTCGGCGGCGAGCAGGCGGGCGCACTCCAGGACGACGGGGTCCGCCTGCTCGGGGTCGGCGCCCGCCGTGGCTCCGGCCCATTTCTCGATCAGTTCAGCCATGATCAAGGAAACGCCGGCCGCGCCTCGGCGGTTCCGGTGGGCGCCGAACCCCCGTACGTAATGGCGGGCCTGCCGGGCGGCCCGTCAGCCGGAAACGCTCGCCCGGCCGTTCTCGATGTGCCCCATCAGCCGGCGCCGGAAGACATCGTCCCCGTCGACGGTGACGGACAGGTCGTACCAGCCGTGTGCGTCGGCCGCCGAGTGCACGACCGTACGGCTGCGTCCCGGCTTGACCTTGACGGTCCTGGTCCAGTCCCGCAGGTCCGCCTCGTCGACGTATCCCAGCGGCCGTACGGTGAAGGTGAGCGTCGTCCGCCCCGTGTTGCGCAGGGTGAGATGCAGATCCCGCTCATGCGCGTCGACCCGCGAGGCGACCTCGGCCCCGGCCGAAACGCCGTCCTTCGCGGGCCCGGCGAATTCGCGCCGGAAGCCGTTCGGCCCCGTCACCGTGAATCGGTACGCCGCACCGGTAAGGGGCACCGTCCATTGCGCCGTGCCCCTTACATCCCGGTGCTGCGGTACGGGGAACTCTCCCGCGTACGGATACAGCGCGAAGTGTGCGGATGAGCGCCCCGTATTGCTGAGGGCCACCTGCACCGCCCCGTCCGCCACCTTCGCCTGGGCGTCCGGCTGGTACGGCAGCGCGCGGGCCGGGCGGGCCCCGGGCTCCTGTACGGGCATGTGCTGCACGAGCGGCGGCTTCGGCGACCAGCGTCCGCTGAACGGCGGGATGGCACCGGGCTGCTCCACCTCGGGCCGGCGGCGCGCCCGCTTGAAGTCGAAGGCCGAGGTCAGATCGCCGGTGACGGTGCGCCGCCAGTCGCTGATGTTCGGTTCCTTCACGCCGGTCCAGCGCTCCAGGAAGCGGACCACGGAGGTGTGGTCGAAGACCTCGGAGCAGACGTAGCCGCCCACCGTCCACGGCGACACGACGAGCAGCGGCACCCGCATCCCGAGACCGGTGGGCTTGCCCTCCCACTGCTCCTCGGTCACCTCGGGCGGCGCGACCGGCGGCGGCACGTGGTCGAAGAAGCCGTCGTTCTCGTCGTAGTTGATGAGGACGGCGGTGTGCCGCCACACATCGGGGTGCTTGCCCAACGCGTCCAGGACCTTGTAGACGATCGTCGCGCTGTGGATCGGCGAGGAGACGCTCGGGTGCTCGGAGTCGACGGCCGACGGCACCAGGTAGGAGACCTCGGGCAGCGTGCCCGCCGCCACGTCCTTGGCGAACTCGTCGGCCAGCGTTCCGGTCTCCACCCGGCGCAACGCACGCTCGAAGAGGCTGCGTTCGGCCTTGTCCAGGGTGGCGACACCCTCTTCGAGCAGACCGAACAGCCGCTCCCGCTCCGTGGCGTCCGCGTCCCGTACCGCCGAGTAGAACGACTCCATGTACGTATGGCCGCCGGTCTTCGCCAGCGCCTTGCGGGCGATCGCCTTGAAGGTGGCGAAGAACTCGATCTGGTTGTCGGTGAAGTTCTCCCACTCGGTGTACGTACGCCAGCTGCGCCCGGCCTTCTCCAGCCGCTCCGCGTACGTGCCCCAGTCGTATCCGGGGTGCGTGCCCTCGTTGTACGCGTCGTTCCCGACCGCCCGCTTGCCGTTCGCCTCGTTGCCCGTCTTCCCGCTCCACAGGTGGTTGCGGTTGGGGCTGGTCGAGGTGTGGATGGAGGAGTGGTAGGCGTCGCAGACCGTGAAGGTGTCGGCCAGTTCGTAGTGCAGCGGGATGTCACGGCGGTCGTAGTACGCCATGGTGGCGGCCGTCTTCGCGGTCACCCAGCCGTTCATCCACCCCCCGGCCCATGCCTTGGCGCCACCGCTCCAGGAGTGGTCGAGCGCGCCGATGTACTGAAGGTCCTTCTTCTGTGTCTCGGCGGCGTCCCGCACCGGGAACGGCAGCACAGAGGTGCCCAGCGGAGCGGGCTGCTCGAAGACCGGCTTACCGGAGGGCAGGTCGACGGCGTTGCGGTCGCCGAAGCCGCGCACTCCCCGGAGCGTCCCGAAGTAGTGGTCGAAGGAACGGTTCTCCTGCATCAGGATCACCACATGCTTGATGGCTCCGAGCCCGCCACCGGACCCCGCCGAATGTGCCGGCTGCGCGGCGATCGCGGCCTGCAGCGACGGCGGAAGCAGCGACCCCGCAGCCGCGACGCCGAGTGCACCGCCGCCGAGCGCGAAGAGCCGTCGCCGTGAAATGTCCGTGGTCAAGTGAGCCTCCCGAGTCCTGTCGTTCAGCCGGGAAACTAATCAAGCCAGGTGACGCCGGGAAGGATTTCGTACGGCTCGGTGGTGAACGTCCAACAGGTCGGCCGGGAAGTCCAACCGCGCCCCGCACCTGGTCGCACCCCACAGCGCGACCGTCGACACCGCCGGCGTCGCCGGTACGGTCAGCAGCCCGAGCCGGGTGAAGCGCCCGAGGTCGGGCGCGGCGCCGTGGGTGTGCAGGATGCGGCGCCGGAGCAGGGTGGCGAGCGAGCCGACGTACGTGAGGTTCGGGCCGAGGTCCACGCCGATCAGGGCGGCGAGCAGCGGGCCGGGACCCGCCGTCGCGACGACCGGGAACAGAGCGTCGGCGCCCGCCCCCGCCCGTCGGTCTTAAGACTCTCCGGACGGGTGAAGGGGCGGTGCACCCGGCTCACGGGTGCACCGCCCCTTCAGGGACGTACGGACCGCCCACGCAGGGGACGGATCAGCCCTCGACGCCGAGCTTCTCCAGGATCAGCTCGCGCACTCGGGCCGCGTCCGCCTGGCCGCGGGTGGCCTTCATGACCGCGCCGACGAGCGCACCCGCCGCCGCGACCTTGCCGCCGCGGATCTTGTCCGCGATGGCCGCGTTGGCGGCGATCGCCTCGTCCACGGCCGTGCCCAGCGCGCCCTCGTCGGAGACGACCTTCAGGCCGCGCTTCTCGACGACGGTGTCCGGGTCGCCCTCGCCCGCGAGGACGCCCTCGATGACCTGGCGAGCCAGCTTGTCGTTGAGGTCGCCCGCGGTGACGAGCTCGGCCACCCTGGCGACCTGCACCGCGGTGATCGGCAGCTCGTCGAGGCCGCGGCCGGTCTCGTTGGCGTTACGGGCCAGCTCGCCCATCCACCACTTGCGGGCCTGGTCCGAGGGGGCGCCCGCGTCGGTCGTGGCGACGATCAGGTCGACCGCACCGGCGTTGAGGATGGACTGCATGTCGTGCTCGGAGACACCCCACTCCTCCTTCAGCCGCTTGCGGCGCAGCCGCGGCAGCTCGGGGAGGCCGCCCCGGAGCTCCTCGACCCACTCGCGGGCCGGGGCGACCGGCACCAGGTCGGGCTCGGGGAAGTAGCGGTAGTCCTCGGCGTTGTCCTTGATGCGGCCGGCCGTGGTGGAGCCGTCCTCCTCGTGGAAGTGCCGGGTCTCCTGCACGATCGTGCCGCCCGAGCTCAGCACCGCGGCGTGGCGCTGGATCTCGAAGCGGGCGGCGCGCTCGACGGAACGCAGCGAGTTCACGTTCTTCGTCTCGGAGCGCGTACCGAACGTCTCGGTGCCGTTGGGGCGCAGCGACAGGTTGACGTCGCAGCGCATCTGGCCCATCTCCATCCGGGCCTCCGACACACCGAGCGCCTTGATGAGCTCGCGGAGCTCGGCGACGTACGCCTTGGCGACCTCGGGAGCGCGTGCGCCCGCGCCCTCGATCGGCTTGGTGACGATCTCGATGAGCGGGATGCCCGCACGGTTGTAGTCGAGCAGGGAGTGGGACGCGCCCTGGATTCGGCCGGTGGCACCGCCGACGTGGGTCGACTTGCCGGTGTCCTCCTCCATGTGGGCACGCTCGATCTGCACCCGGAAGATCTCCCCGTCCTCCAGCTGGACGTCCAGATAGCCGTTGTAGGCGATCGGCTCGTCGTACTGGGAGGTCTGGAAGTTCTTCGGCATGTCCGGATAGAAGTAGTTCTTCCGGGCGAAGCGGCACCACTCGGCGATCTCGCAGTTCAGCGCGAGGCCGATCTTGATGGCGGACTCGACGCCGATCTCGTTGACGACCGGCAGTGCGCCGGGCAGGCCGAGACAGACCGGGCAGGTCTGGGAGTTGGCGTCCTGCTTGAGCTCGGTCGAGCAACCGCAGAACATCTTGGTCTTGGTGCCGAGCTCGACATGGACCTCCAGGCCCATGACGGGGTCGTAGGACGCGAGCGCGTCCTCGTACGACACCAGGTCAGTGACAGTCACGGTGAAACTTCCCTCTCAGCCCAGCAGTACGTCGTCATCGCCGATGCGCTTGAGTTCGCGCAGCAGCAGGGCGACACCAGTGGCGATGGCGGCGGCGGAGACAACGGCGTCGATCAGTCGGAGCGTGTCGTGTTCGAAGCGGGCCTTCTTGGCCTGCTTGATGACGCCGAGCGCCCCGAAAGCGGTGGTGCCGATGGACAGGTACGTACCGGTCTTGGACTTTTTGAAGCCCTTGGCCTTGGTCAGTGCGCTCACAGCGACGGAGCCTCCTCCAGCAGCGGGTGGCCCCACTTTTCCACGAAGGCGGCCTCGACGGCGGCTCCGACCTTGTACAGCCGGTCGTCCTTCATGGCGGGGGCGATGATCTGCAGTCCGACCGGCAGGCCGTCCTCCGGGGCCAGGCCGCAGGGCAGCGACATGGCGGAGTTGCCGGCGAGGTTGGTCGGAATGGTGCACAGGTCCGCGAGGTACATCGCCATCGGGTCGTCGGCGCGCTCGCCGATCGGGAAGGCAGTGGTGGGCGTCGTCGGGGAGACGATGACGTCCACCTGCTCGAAGGCCTTCTCGAAGTCCTGGGTGATGAGGGTGCGGACCTTCTGCGCCGAGCCGTAGTACGCGTCGTAGTAGCCGGAGCTGAGGGCGTACGTACCGAGGATGACGCGGCGCTTGACCTCGTCACCGAAGCCGGCCTCGCGGGTGAGCGCGGTCACGTCCTCGGCGGACCTCGTGCCGTCGTCGCCGACCCGCAGGCCGTAACGCATGGCGTCGAAGCGGGCCAGGTTGGAGGAGCACTCGGACGGCGCGATCAGGTAGTACGCCGACAGCGCCAGGTCGAACGACGGGCAGTCCAGCTCGACGATCGTGGCACCGAGCGACTTCAGCAGCTCGACCGACTCGTTGAAGCGCTGGACGACACCGGCCTGGTAGCCCTCACCGGCGAACTGCTTGACGACACCGACGCGCATGCCGTCGACGCTGCCGCTGCGGGCGGCCTCGACGACCGGCGGGACCGGGGCGTCGATGGACGTCGAGTCGAGCGGGTCGTGCCCGGCGATCACCTCGTGCAGCAGGGCCGCGTCCAGGACGGTACGGGCACAGGGCCCGCCCTGGTCCAGGGAGCTGGAGAACGCCACCATGCCGTAGCGGGAGACGCCGCCGTAGGTGGGCTTGACACCGACGGTGCCGGTGACGGCCGCGGGCTGGCGGATGGAACCGCCGGTGTCCGTGCCGATGGCGAGCGGGGCCTCGTACGACGCGAGCGCGGCCGAGGAGCCACCGCCGGAGCCGCCCGGGATACGGGTGAGGTCCCACGGGTTGCCGGTCGGGCCGTAGGCGCTGTTCTCGGTGGAGGACCCCATGGCGAACTCGTCCATGTTGGTCTTGCCGAGGATGACGACGTCGGCGGCCTTCAGCTTCTTGGTGAGGGTCGCGTCGTACGGCGGGATCCAGCCTTCGAGGATCTTGGAGCCGACGGTGGTCGGCATGCCCTCGGTGGTGAAGATGTCCTTCAGCGCGAGCGGGACACCGGCCAGCGGGCCGAGCTTCTCACCGGCCGCCTTCTTCGCGTCGACGGCACGGGCCTGCGCGAGCGCGCCCTCGCGGTCGATGTGCAGGAAGGCGTGGACCTTCTCGTCGACCGCGTCGATCCGGGCCAGGTGGGCCTCGGTGACCTCGACGGCAGTGAGCTCGCCGGAGGCGATCTTCGCGGCGATCTCGGCAGCGGTGAGCTTGATGATGGTGCTGTTGTCCGTCATGGCTTTTAGTCCTCCCCCAGGATCTGCGGCACCTTGAAACGCTGCTGCTCCTGGGCCGGGGCGCCGGAGAGCGCCTGCTCGGGGGTGAGCGACGGACGGACCTCGTCCGCGCGCATGACGTTGGTCAGCGGCAGCGGGTGGGAGGTCGGCGGTACGTCTTGGTCGGCGACCTCGGAGACGCGGGCGACCGCGCCGATGATGTCGTCGAGCTGACCGGCGAAGTGATCGAGCTCTTCGCCCTTCAGCTCCAGACGCGCCAGCCGGGCGAGGTGGGCGACCTCCTCGCGCGTGATGCCAGGCATGCAGCGATCCTCAGGGGTTGGTGTGTGGTTTTGGCCCAATCCTATGGTGTCGGCCGCAGCCACTCCCGCCACCCGGGCGAACACCCTGGTCAGGCGACAGATTCGAGTCCGTCCGGCGAGCCCGGTTCAAGCCCGTCCGGCAATTGGGGACAGAGCGGCCACCGGACTGCGCCGGTGCCCACACGCCGTACCGTTCCTAACCAGTGTGCGTAAGTGAGTCTTGGACCCACTGCTGCGTTCTGGGCGCATCCCGAACGGTTCTGGATGCGCTGGGTTCCCGCTTTCTCGTCCCGTTCGGCGGCACGCCTCCAGGGGCGTGATCCGTTGCGGGCGGGCAGGTTCCCTCACGCCCCCGGTCACCTGGTCCGGCCTGGGCGGTCCGATGCCCCGCACGATCACTCCGGTCGTGTGGGGGCGGTGCCGTCCGACGCCGGACCGGGTGCCCGAGGGCGCGTCGCCCGATCGCGATACCGGCGGCATCGTGACGGGACATCGTGCGGTGCGGGGTGGCAAGCGGTTTCTGCCAGTGCCGGGCACCCCGCAGGGAGGTATAGGCGGGGTCGACCGCGATGATCGCGAGGCCCTGTTCGGCGGCCATGGAGACCAGCCGGGCCTTGAGCTTCCCGGTGGGCATACCGGAGATCAGCTGCCGGAACCGCTTCTGGCGGCCGTGCTTCTCGCGGGTCTTCTCGGCGGTGAAGTCGAGGTCTTCGATGCCGATCGCGGCGACACCGGCCTGCTTGGCCCAGTTGATCAGGCGGGTCAGGGCGTGGCGGATCTGGGCGTCGCGGTGACCGGCCGAACCGGACAGGTCGTAGGGGAAGCGGTGCGGGTCGCCGATGGGGTTGCCGTGCCGGTCGAGCCGGTAGGCGGCGAAGTGGTCGGCGTTGGTGTCGACGCCGATCATGCCCCGGGCGCGGGCGGTCTCCAGCGGGACCGTCTTCACGACGGGGCGTTGCCAGGATGCGGTGAGGTACCAGCGGCCGCGCTCGGTATCGAGGTGGATGCGATAGGCCACGGCCCGGTTCGTTTCGATGCGATCGGCCCACTCCTGACCCCGGTGCGCGAACGCCACGGCGGAGGTGAGGACATACCGGCCGTGCCTGGCGTTGGCCAGGTGCGCGAGCGGGGCAGGCAGTTTGATGCTGACCTCGCCGTCCGGGGTGACGCGGATCGTCTCGTTCCCGAACCGCTTGCCCGACTCGCCATCGGCGGCGATGAACCAGCGTTCCGCTTCCCAGCGTTCCCGCCACTGGCCTTCGGTCAGCCGGGCCTGGGTGAGGTGGTGGCGGGTGTTGAGGAGACGTTTGCCGCCCCGTGCCACCCGCACCCGTCCGGCCTGCCGGTCGCAGACGGCGGCGGCGTGCCGCGCCTCCAGGGCCGTGAGGCGGCGGGACTTGCGGAACCACTCGTTCTTCGACCGGTAGCCGCCCGCGGCCCGCTTCGTTCCCGGTTCCCCGATCGGGAGGGACAGGCGGTGCCGCAGCGTCTTGATCCCGGCTTCCAGTGTCTGGATGTGCGCGGCCTGGCAACGCCGGGCCAGCGCCCACTGATCGTGGGTGGCCTTGGTGATGGCCCCGGCGATCCGCGACGACGACAGCGGCGTCAGGTCCCGCTTGCGCGCCGCCCAGGTGTCCTTGCTGTGCTCCAGGCCATTCGCACAGCGGGCCCTGAGGTCACGGGAAGCGAGCGCGCCCTGATGCTCACCGACCGCGCGCAGAACCTTCTCGTCCTGGGGCGTGAGGTGCTTGAGACGGTCCCGGACCGCCACCCCGCAAGGCCCGGGCGCCACGAAGGGCGCGGCCAACTCCCGCAAACCACCCACCACAACACCCCCCACCAGGCCGAGCAGCTGCCACCCAGCCCAACGAGCAGCAGCCGCCAAGGTCACCCATTCGGCCCCGGAACTACCGTTCCCGCCCCGCGAAGCCGCCGACAGGACTCACTCCTGCTCACCACAACACACTTCAGCTCAGTAAACCGACAGCAGCTCACAACCCCCCGCGCTCATGTCGTCGCGGGCCGCGACTCGACGGCCCGCCCGGACGGCCGCTGCTCCAGCTCGGGCGTCGCTGCTGCGGCGGCCGCTGCGGCCGCCGCAGCAGCCGCCAGCTCCGCCGGCCGCCGCCACCCGTGCTCACCCCGCGCCCGCAGCCAGGCCGTCGCCTCCTGCGGCGGCATCGCAGCGGCGACCAGCCACCCCTGCACCGCATCACAGCGCAGATCCCGCAGCCGCTCCCAGGTTTCGTCGTCCTCGACCCCTTCCGCGACCACCAGCAGACCGAGCGAGTGGGCCAGGTCGATGGTGCAGCGGACGATCTCCGCGTCCTCGTTGTCGACGGCCAGACGGGCCACGAAGGACCGGTCGATCTTCAGCTCGCTGACCGGCAGCCGACGCAGATGGACCAGCGAGGAGTACCCCGTGCCGAAATCGTCGAGGGACATCTTCACGCCGTGCCCGGTGAGTCCGGCGAGGGTGTCGGCGGCGCGCTGCGGGTCCTCCAGCAGCACGTGTTCCGTTATTTCCAGCTGCAGCGCCCCTGCCGGGACGCCGTGCCGGGCGAGCCGCGCCGCGACGCCGCCCGCGAATCCGGGGGTGTGGACGTCGCGCGGGGAGACGTTGACCGCGACCGGGACGAAGAGCCCCTGCGCCCGCCACCGGGCGACCTGGGCCAGCGCCGTCTCCAGGACGTACTCCGTGAGGTGCGGCATCAGGCCGGACGACTCGGCGATGGCGATGAACTCGTCCGGAGGGACCCGGCCGCGCTCCGGATGCACCCAGCGCACCAGAGCTTCGAGGCCGGCCACCTGGCCGTCGAAGCGGACCTTCGGCTGGTAGTGGAGCTCCACCTCTCCGGCGTCCAGCGCACGCCGGAGATCGCCGAGCAGTCCGAGCCGGTCCGGGGTGTTGCTGTCGCGCTTCGACTCGTACACCTCGACGCCCGTACGGTCGCGCTTGGCCTGGTACATCGCCACGTCCGCACGCCTGAGCAGCCCTTCGGCGTCCAGCGCGTGGTCCGGGTAGACGGCGACTCCGGCGCTCGCCTCCAGCACCAGGGTCAGACCGTCCAGGTCCAGCGGGGAGGACAGCGCGGCGACCAGATGGCGGGCGACCCGCTGGGCGCTGGTGGTGGAGTCCGCGGTCGGCAGGAGCACGGCGAATTCGTCACCGCCCAGCCGCGCGGCCTCCGCTCCTCGCGGGAGCGCCAGTCTGAGACGTTCCGCTATCTGCAGCAGCAGCCGGTCCCCCGCCAGATGACCGAGGGTGTCGTTGACCGCACGGAAACGGTCGAGGTCGATCAGGACGAGAGCGGATCTGGCACCGGTGGACTCGGCGTCCTCCAGGGCCGCCCAGGTGCGTTCCAGCAGCCACTGCCGGTTGGGCAGCCCGGTCAGCGGGTCGCGCAGCTGCTCCTCGGCCCGGGCGCGGGCGATCCAGAGGGTGGAGTCCAGGGCGATCAGGGGGACCGCGAAGAGCGGCAGGAGTACGGGCATGGCCATCGAGACGACGCAGATCAGCGGTGCGATGCCGAGCAGGGCCACCGCGACGAGGCCCTGGCGCAGCAGGGCGGTGCGGGCGATGGTCGGCAGCCCGCCGCCCTGGGGCGCCCGCGCATACCACAGCAGGACCCGGGTCACCAGAAGGTAGGTGGAGGCGGCCAGGAGGACTTCCGGGACGGCGGCGATGCCCCAGTCGAGTGGGTGCCAGGGCAATTCGACGGTGTGCACCTCACCGAACGCGGCGAGCACCAGGGCTGCCGCGCCTATCCCCAGGATGTCCACCGCGCCGTGCAGCAGCCCTTGCCACCAGCAGTGTCTGCGGGCCACGCCGACGAGGACGACGACGACCAGGCTGACCAGACCGGCGGGCACCCAGCCGTAGAGGAGCAGCACGGCAAGGGTGAGGGCGGCTCCGGAACCGGTGCCGCCCCACCAGCGGTCGCGTCCGAGCGCGACCAGATGACCGACGATGATTCCGGTGAGGACGGCGAGGGACCAGCCGGCCCTGCCGTCGGGGAAGAGTGCGTGTCCTTCACTCACGGTCCGGTAGAAGCCGGTCGCGAGCTGAACAACGGCGATCGCCACGACGACGGCACCCACTTTGGGCGTGAGGCCGACGAAACCTTGCAGCCGCGACACCGGTGCGGCGCTCTCGGTCGGTTTCATTCCGTCCCTCTCACAGCCGGCGGTGCCGATGTCGCCCGATGGTTCAGCTCCATGCCACCACGACCCGATTTCCCACACCGTGGCCGGGCACGGCAGGTGCGCATCTCAACAGTAGGCCGCAGAAGGCTTCTACGGGCAGCGCTCTACAGCTCTTGCCCGAATGCGAACCGACCGTCCGTCAGCATCTGCTATGCGCCGATCGGGTGAACCCGGCCCCCCGACGACAACCCTTGTCCCTGTCCGTCCGTCTACATCTTTTCTGCCCACCCGTTCACCACTCACCCACCGATCGGCCCCATTTCGGGTTTGTCCGACGGGGTTCTGTCCCGTTGTGCCGGTTCCGTGACGGGGATCTGTGCTATTCCGCCGGTTCCTCGACGGGTACGGCCGCCTCGCGCGCGGCGTCCGGCCCCTGTCCGAGCAGTACGGCGAAGCCGTTCTCGTCCAGCACGGGGACCTTCAGCTGCATCGCCTTGTCGTACTTCGAACCGGGGTTGTCACCCACGACCACGAAGGAGGTCTTCTTCGAGACGGAACCCGTGACCTTCGCCCCCCGGCTCTGGAGCGCCTCTTTCGCGCCATCCCTGGTGTGTCCGGCCAGCGTGCCGGTGACGACGACCGTGAGTCCTTCGAGCGGGCGCGGCCCGGCCTCCTCCCCCGCTCCCTCGTCCTCCATCCGGACCCCGGCCTCCCGCCACTTGCGCAGGATCTCCCGGTGCCAGTCCTCGGCGAACCACTGCTTCACCGAGGCAGCGATGATGGGGCCGACCCCGTCGGCATCGGCCAGCTCCTGTTCGGTCGCCTCGTCGATCCGGTCGATGGAGCGGAACTGACGGGCCAGCTCCTGGGCCGCGACCGGGCCCACATGGCGGATGGAGAGCCCGGTGAGGATCCGGGCCGGCGGGGCGTCCTTGGCCGCGGCGATGGCGTCGAGCATGGCGAGGGCGTTCTTCTTCGGCTCGCCCTGCTGGTTGGCGAAGACCCAGGCGGTCTTCTCCTCGCCGGTCTTCGGATCGCGCTTGGGCAGTCCGCTGTCCTGGTCCAGGACATAGGCCCGGATCGGGAGGAGCTGCTCGACCGTCAGCCCGAAGAGATCGCCCTCGTCGCGCAGCGGCGGCTCCTCGGGCTCCAGCGGCTTGGTCAGGGCCGCGGCCGCGACATAGCCGAAGTGGTCGATGTCGAGGCACTTGCGGCCCGCGAGATAGGCAAGGCGCTCCCGCAACTGCGCGGGACAGGAACGGGCGTTGGGACAGCGGACGTCGATGTCGGCCTCCTTCATGGGCCGCAGCTCCGTACCGCACTCGGGGCAGTACGTCGGCATCACGAACGCCTGCTCGGTGCCGTCACGCAGATCGACGACCGGGCCGAGGATCTCCGGGATCACATCGCCCGCCTTGCGGAGCACCACCGTGTCCCCGATGAGGACGCCCTTCGCCTTCACCACGTTCTGGTTGTGGAGGGTGGCGAACTCGACTTCGGAGCCCGCCACCTCGACCGGCTCGACCTGTGCGTACGGGGTGACCCGGCCGGTGCGTCCGACACCGACCCGGATGTTCACCAGCTTGGTGTTGACCTCCTCCGGCGGGTACTTCCAGGCGATCGCCCAGCGCGGGGCACGCGAGGTGGAACCGAGCCGGCCCTGGAGCGGGATCTCGTCGAGCTTGACGACGACGCCGTCGATCTCGTGCTCCACGGAGTGCCGGTTCTCGCCGAAGTACGCGATGAACTCCCGTACCTCGTCGAGGGAGTCCACCACCTTGTTGTGTCTGGCGGTGGGCAGACCCCATTCGTGCAGCAGCTCATAGGCGTGCGAGAGGCAGTCGATGTCGAAGCCCTCGCGGGCGCCGATGCCGTGCACGACCATGTGCAGTGGGCGGGTGGCGGTGACCTTCGGGTCCTTCTGGCGCA
Source organism: Streptomyces sp. NPDC037301 (assembly GCF_055602785.1). Classification (NCBI taxonomy): domain Bacteria; kingdom Bacillati; phylum Actinomycetota; class Actinomycetes; order Kitasatosporales; family Streptomycetaceae; genus Streptomyces; species Streptomyces sp. NPDC037301. Next base: position 18,092 of record NZ_JBVJWD010000046.1, on the reverse strand, counting down.
GTGAACCCGACGCCGCGTTGCGCGGGTTGGAGAAGGGTTTGTCGTCGGCCTCGACGAGCCGGGCGTTGAGCTCCTCGAAGGCTTCCATCGGGAAGAAGACCTCGCCGCGGATCTCGACCAGCGCCGGAATCCGGTCCCCCTTCAGCCGGTGCGGGATCTCGGCGATCGTACGGACGTTGGGGGTGATGTCCTCGCCGGTGCGGCCGTCGCCGCGGGTCGCGGCCCGGGTCAGCCGCCCGTGCTCATAGGTGAGGTTGACCGCGAGTCCGTCGACCTTCAGCTCGCACAGGAAGTGGTAGCCGGTGGTGCCGACGTCCTTGGCGATCCGCTCGCCCCAGGCCGCCAACTCCAGGTCGTCGAAGGCATTGTCCAGCGAGAGCATCCGCTCGCGGTGCTCGACGGAGGTGAATTCCGTCTGGTACGGCCCCGCGACCTTCTGTGTCGGTGAATCCGGCGTGCGCAGCTGCGGATACGTCTCCTCCAGGGCCTCCAGCGCGCGCATCAGCCGGTCGAACTCGGCATCGCTCACGACCGGCTGGTCGTTCACGTAGTACCGGAAGCGGTGCTCCTCGATCTGCTCGGCAAGCAGTGCGTGCTGCTCCTGATCCTGTGCGGGCACTGACATCTGCTGTTCGCCGGCCATCGTCTCGTCCTCCCGTTACCCGTTGCCCCGTTACTCAGGGTTGTCTGCGAGCGATCTCGCGGCCCGGGCGCAGTGGGCGAGCGCGGCGCGCGCGTACGCGGGCGAGGCACCCGCGAGCCCGCACGACGGGGTGATCACCACGGACTCCGTCAGAGTCCCCGGATTCAGCCCCAGCCTGCGCCACAGCGTCCTGACACCCATGACGCTACCGCCCGGGTCTGACAATTCACCCGAGGCCGGGTCGGTGCCCGGCACCACCCCGAGGAAGAGCTGGGTGCCGCCCTCGACCGCTTCCCCGATCGCATCCTCCTCACGCTCGGTGAGCAGCGAGAAATCGAACGAGATACCGTCGACCCCGGCCCGGCGCAGCAGCGCGAACGGCACATCGGGTGCACAGGTGTGAATGACCGTCGCCCCGTCCCCGGCCGCCGCCAGGACATCGCGCAGGGTGCCCTCCACGACCTGGCGGTCGACGGCCCGGTAGGTGCGGTAGCCGCTCGCCGTCCTGATCCGCCCGCGCAGTACGCCGGTCAGCGACGGTTCGTCGAGCTGGAGGATCACTTCGGCGCCCGGCACCCTGCGCCGTACCTCCGCCAGGTGGGCGCGCAGCCCCTCCACCAGTGAGCCCGCCAGGTCGCGGCAGGCCCCCGGGTCGCCGAGCGCGGCCTCGCCGCCCCGCCGTTCCAGTGCGGCGGCCAGCGTCCAGGGACCGACCGCCTGGACCTTGAGCGGCCCCTCGTACCCCTGGGTGAACTCCTCCAGCGCGTCGAGGTCCTCGCCGAGCCAGGACCTGGCCCGGCGGGTGTCCCGTCCGGGCCGGTCGCTGATCCGCCAGCCACTGGGCTCGACATGGCCGTACAGGTCGACGAGCAGCCCGATGGTCCGCCCGATCATGTCCGCACCGGGCCCGCGGGCCGGCAGTTCGGCCAGATACGGCAGGCCCTCGCCTCCCCCGAAGGACCCGGTGACGGTCTTCGCCGCCTCCCGTGCGTCTCCCCCGGGCATGGAACCGATTCCGGTGGCCGGGCAACCCCTGAACTTGCTCTTCTCGCTCACACGGGAAGCCTAAGGCCGTGCCCGGCCCGTCCGGTCGGTGGTGGCGGTCAGCGCCCGGGACGCACCGTGAGGTCGTTGACCTCGGCGTCGCGCGGCAGGTCGACGGCCATCAGGATCGTGGTGGCCACCGACTCCGGGTCGATCCAGCGGGAGGGGTCGTACTCCTTGCCCTCCTGCTGGTGGACCTTGGCCTGCATGGGGCTGGCGGTGCGCCCCGGATAGACGGACGTCACCCGGACGCCGTTCGCGTGCTCCTCCTGGCGCAGCGAGTCGGCGAGCGCCTTCAGACCGTGCTTGCTCGCGGCGTACGCACTCCACTCGGCGTGCGCCGCGAGACCGGCGCCCGAGTTCACGAAGAGCACATGGCCCTGGGCGACCCGCAGTTGCGGCAGGAAGAGCCGGGTCAGCTCCGCGGGTGCGACCAGGTTGGCGTTGAGCTGGAAGTGCCATGCCTTGGGCGTGAGGTCACCGACCTTGCCGAGCTCGACGACGCCCGCGACGTGCAGCAGCGAGTCGACCCGCTCCGGCATCGCCTGCTGGGCGAACGCCCAGGAGAGCCGGTCCGGGTTGGAGAGGTCACCGACGAGCGTACGGGCGCCGGGGTGGAGAGCGGCCAGCTCCTTCGCGCGGCCCGCGTCGCGGGCCAGCAGCACGGTCTCGTCGCCGCGCTCCAGAAGCCGACGGGTGACGGCTGCGCCGATGCCGGAGCCTGCGCCGGTGATGACATGAGTGGACATGCTCCCCATGATCGCACCCCGCTGATCGCACCCCGCCGCCGCGTCACCGCAGGCCGGACCACTCCTCCAGGTAGGCCAGGGCGCCCACGCCGTCCTTCGCGAAGAACACCAGGTCGGTCAGCGGAAGGGGCAGGAAGCCCTCGTCCTCCATGCGCTGGAACTGCTGGCGCAGCCCGTCGTAGAAGCCCGCCGTGTTGAGCAGGACCACCGGCTTGTCGTGCTTGCCGTGCTTCTTCAGCTCCAGGATCTCGGTCGCCTCGTCGAGCGTCCCGGTGCCCCCCACCATGATCACGACCGCGTCGGCCTTCTCCAGGAGCAGCGCCTTGCGCTCGGCGAGATCGCGCGCGATCACCATCTCGTCCGCATTGGTACGCGCCTTCGCGGCCAGGAAGTCGACCGACACCCCGACCAGCCGTCCGCCCGATTCCTGCACCCCGTCGGCCACGACCTTCATCAGCCCGCTCTCCGACCCTCCCCAGACCAGTGTGTGTCCGCCCCGGCCGAGCCTTTCGGCGAATTCGCGGGCGGGCCGGGTGTAGCGGTCGTCGAGGTCGGCGGCGGAGAGGAAAACGCAGATGTTCATGCGGACACCGTAAAGGCCGCCACTGACACGCCCGGGCGGCCGGGCGGAGAACCGGCCGGCACCGGGGAAGAAAGGGGAAGAAGGGGGAAGAAATCGGCCCGCGAGGCGGCTGAACCAGACATGACTTCCACACAAGGCCATGTCATCACCGTCGAACCCGGCACCGAGCACGTACGCGTGGTGCGCGACGGGCAGGTGCTCGCCGAGAGCCGGCGCCCGCTCGTGCTGCGCGAGACGGGCTGTCCGGTCCGCTACTACCTGCCGCCCGAGGACGTCCGTACGGAACTCCTGACCGCTTCGGACACTCACACCCACTGCCCGTTCAAGGGCGATGCCTCCTACTGGTCGCTGCCGGAGGAGGCCGATCTCGTCTGGGCGTATCCGGAACCCAAGCCCGAAGTCGCCGCGATCAAGGACCACTTCTGCTTCTACGACACCGAGACGGTCTCCGACTGATCGCCAAGCACCGCTCCGACCTGGGGAATTGAAGAATCTCAAAAAACTCTCGGCCGAAGCGATGACTTTCCCGCGGCATCCCAGTCAACCTTCACATGGACAAGACTCCCTCCCGTGACGGCACTTCGATCGCGTATCGGCGCCGGGGTGAAGGACCGCCGGTGATCCTGGTGGGCGGGGCACTGAGCACGGCGGCGACCGAGGCTCCCCTCGCGCGCCTCCTCGCGCCGCACTTCGAGGTGGTCACGTACGACAGACGCGGTCGCGGCTCCAGCGGCGACAGCGGGCCGTACGCGGTGGAACGCGAGATCGGGGACCTGGCCGCGCTCGTCGCCGTGGTGGGCGGCCGGGCCTCGGTGTTCGGCGTCGGGGCCGGCGGGGCACTGGCCCTGGAGGCCCGGGCCGCGGGGCTTCCCGTCGACCTGCTGGCGGTCTACCAACCGCCCTACACCCCCGGGGCCTCGGGGGTGCAGTTCAAAACCTGCTGCACGGCCCGGCTGCACCGGCTGCTGTCCGCCGGGGACCGCGGCGGGGCCGTGGAGCTGTTCCTGTCCGTGACGGGCGTCCCGGCCGACATGATCGCCCGGATGCGACGTGCACCGCTGTGGCCCGGCCTGATGTCGTTGGCGCACACACTCGCGTACGACGACGCGCTGCTCGGGGACGGCTCGATCCCGGCGGAGCGGTTCGCGTCCGTCACGTCACGCACCCTGGTGGTCTGCGGCGGCTTCAGCCCCACCCCGGCCCGGCTCGCGACCCGCGCCCTCGCGGACGCACTCCCACGCGCCCGCCACCGCACCCTGACCGGCCAGACCCGCGATCTGGCGCCCCAAGCGGTGGCCCCGGTGCTGGCGGAGTTCTTCGGCAGGGACATGTACGCGCGTCAGGCTTCCTGAGCCCCCAGTCCACCCCGCACGGCCACGCCCGTACAGGGGTCGGACGTGGCTGTGCGGGGCCTCGCCTCGCCGAGCTCAGGCTCCGAGCCCGAGCTCGAACCAGACGGTCTTGCCGCCCGGCCCGTACGCCCCCTCCCCTATGGCACACCCGCCCCAGCGGTCAGCGACGAGTTCGAGGATGGCCATGCCCCGCCCGGCTTCGGCGTGGGGGTCGGCGGGCGGGGCGTACGGCTTGGGCAGGTCCGGGCTCATGTCCCAGACGCTGATCCGGAGCACGGGGTGCCGCCACTGGAGCCGCATGGCGGCGGGTCCTTTGGTGTGCCGTACGGAGTTGGTGGTCAGCTCGGACGTCAACAGCTCGGCGCGGTAGCTGAGTTCGGTCAGTTCGTGGGCGCCGAGAATGGCGCGGAGGGCGGTACGGGCGATGCGGGGGCTGCGCGGGTCGCAGGGGAAGGCGAGCTCGTACTGCCAGGGCTCGGCGAACGGGATGGGGGCGGGGTGGTGGGTGTACGGGGTGCAGGGGGTGGATTCAGCCCTCACGGGCCCCTCCTGGGGTGCGTGCGAGTGGTCTCAAGTGGTCGTGCGCCAGCGATGGTTGCGGTCGGGTGACGGTGGCAATGCCGGTCCGGGGCCCGCCTTCCGGGGTGGGCGGGGTGGATCGGTGCGCTTCCGCCGTAACGGCAACTGAGTAAGTGGCACAGGTCACAACCTAGAGTCACGAGTACTACTCGTGCTACCCACTTCACTAAAACGGGTCATATATGCGACTCCGGTGGACGCCCGCACTGCAAGGTCGGCAAGATGTGCGCGCGAGCAAGGAGTTGATCCATGGCGCCACGCCAAGCCCCCACCATCCGTCAGCGTCGTTTCGGTGCAGAACTCCGTCGGCTGCGCGATGCAGTCGGCATGTCAGCACCGGTTGCCGCCGAACGGCTCGGGGCAGACCGCACGATGATCTCCAACATCGAGTCAGGGCGATTCGGTATCAGCGAGGAACGGCTGCGCCGACTGGCCAGCATCTACGAGTGCGACGATCCAGAGCTGATCGATGCCCTCGCCACGATGACCGGAGGGCGTCCGCGAGGCTGGTGGGACGAATACCGGGGCAAGATCCCGCCAGACTTCCTGGACGTGGCGGAACTGGAGCACCACGCGGCAAGCTTGCGCACACTCCAGACAGCTCACATTCCCGGCCTCTTCCAGACCGAGGAGCACGCCCGCGCGCTCTTCGACCTCTTCGTGCCGGCCTTGCCCAGGCTGGAAGTCGAACTGCGGGTGGCCCATCGGCTGGCCCGGCACAGCGTGGTGGCGGCCGACCGGGTGCCCTACGTGGGCTTGGTCCACGAAGCGGCTCTTCGACTTCGTACCGGGGGGCGCCAAGTGGCCAAGGCCCAGTTGGGCCACCTCTTGAAGGAGAGCGAACGCCCCAATGTCCGGTTGCTCGTGATCCCCTTCACGGCCGAGGGCTTCCCCATGGCCGGGGACACTCTGATGTACGTGTCCGCCGCCAGCCACCACTTGGACACCGTTGAGGTGGACTCTCCGATCGGTGCCGTCTTCATGGACTCACCGACCCAGTTGGCCAACTTCCGACGTCGGCTGGACTTGGTCGAACGGGTCGCGTTGAATCCGAGTGAGTCGAGGGATCTCATCCTTGAGATCGCCGGAGAACTGTAGGAGGAGTTCGCCTTGCCCGAGTTGCCCGAGCTGAACTGGATCAAGTCCTCGTTCTCGGAGGCCTCCGGCAACGCCTGCGTTGAGGTCGCCGCAGCGAACGCGGACCTCATCGCAATCCGCGAGAGCGAGAGCCCCGATGCCGTTCTGGTGACAAGCCGGCTTGCGCTGCGTGCACTTGTCCTGGGAGTGAAGACCGGCTCCGCTCGCGCTTGAGAAGGCTCGGCTTGACCTTGCCCCTGCGTCAAGGTTCGACCATCGGCTCATGACCACCACCACGCACCAGACGCGTCAGGCCCCCGCTGGGCCGCTTCTACTACATCGAGGGACGGAGCCCGTTCCTGCACCGGCACACGCATCACCCGCGCCGGCCATGTCCGCTACGAGCACGACGCACAGAGCCGCATCGTCCTGTGCCAGAAGACCCGCCTCTCCCGGACAGGCTCACATCCGTCACCCCACCCGACGGCACCCGCAGGCGCTACCTGTACGACCCGCTGGGCCGCCGCATCACAAAGCAGCGTCTGTCCGCCACCGAAAGCGAATCGGCGGCGGAACGGGTCTCTTTCACCTGGGACGGCACCACCCTGTGCGAGCAGCTCGCCCGCACGGACGCCCTACCCAATCGCCTGGGACCACCAGGGCTTCCACCCGCTGGCCCAGACGGAGCGCATCCTCTCGGCGGTGACCCAGGAACAAGCCGGTCTTGCCGAGTTACTCGAAGAACGAGCGCACCTCCGCGATGCCGTGCTTGGTGCCGACGAGCGGGTGATGCCCCGGAATCGTCCACTCGATGTCCACGGGCAGCACCTGTGCGATGCCGTCCACGTCGTTGGCCGCGTAGGCGGTGAAGAAGCGCTCGATGGCTCCGATCTCCGGAACTTTGGTACTCACGGTTCCTCCACGGTCTCATCAGCAAAGGGAAGGTGTGGGTGAAGCGGTGTGGCGCTGAAGCGCCTGGGCAGCCGGTGAGTGTGCATGCTCGCGAGAGGCCCACTGCCACCTCGCTCTCCCGGGCCGTACGGCTGTCAGCTGCTCTCGGCCGTCGGACCGCGCAGGGACAGCAGGGCGAGGAGGGCGCCGACGAGGGAGAGGATCCCCGCCGTGAGCATCGCCGCGTGCAGCCCGCTCAGCGTGGCGAGCGTGGGACTCGTTGTCGCCAAGAGCGCCTTGGTGCGTGCGGTGACGATGGCCGCCAGGCCTGCAGTTCCGATGGCGCCGAGGAACTGCGGCAGCTGTGACAGACCGCCCGCGACGCCTTGTTCGTCGTCCCGCAGTCCGGACGTCATCGTGGTGATGAACGAGACCACGGTCAGCACGTGTCCGAAGCCCATGGCGCCGGATGTCAGCAACAGGAGCGCCAGACCGCCGTCCTTGGGCAGCAGGAACATCGCGCCGGTGCCGAGTCCCTGCACGGTCAGGCCGGTGGCCATGGCGCCCACCTTGCCGAGCGCGCCGATCAGCCGGGCGGCGAGAATACCGCCGATGAGCGCGGTGGTGCCCTCCGCGAGGAAGCCCGCACCGGTGGCCAGCGCCGAGTAACGCAGCACGTCCTGCATGTACAGGCTCAGCAGGACCGTCGTGCCACCGCACATGCCGAACGTGATGAACCCGATCAGCCCGCTCCACTTCACCGTCGGCTTGGCCAGCAGACCCAGCGGGACCAGCGGAGCCACGTGCCGCCGCTCCACCAGGAGGAAAGCACCGAGAGCCACCACGGCCAGCGAAAGGAAGCCCGAAGTGGACGCACTGGCCCAGCCGGTCTCGGGGCCCGTCGATATCCCGTAGACCAGGGCGAAGAGCCCGACGCTCGCCAGGACCGCACCCGGGATATCGAGCCGGGCTGCCGTGCGTGTGTCGGTTGTCCTGGGCAGCAGGATGGTCGCGCCGAGCAGCACCAGCGCACCAATGATGACCAGAATCAGCATCGTCCAGCGCCAGTTCAGACCGCTGGTGATCACACCACCGCCGAAGGTGCCTAGGACGAACCCCAGGGACAGCACCGCGCCGTTGACGCCGAGGGCCTTCGTCCGCTGGGGCCCTTCGGGGAACACCGTCGTCATCAGAGCGATGGCGGTCGGCGCGATCATGGCAGCCGACGCGCCCTGGCCGGCGCGGGCTGCAATCAGCATCGCCGGGCCCGTCGCCAGCCCCGCGAGCAGAGAGAACACGCTGAACAGAGCGACACCTGTGGTGAACAGCCGACGGCGGCCGACGAGGTCGGAGACCCGGCTGAACAGCGGCAGCAGACTCGCCGTCGGCAGTAGGCAGGCCGTTGCCACCCACTGCAGTGAACCGGTGCTCGCGAAGTCAAGGTCGCGTCCGATCTCCGGCAGGGCCACGGTCACGACCGAGAAGTCCAGACCTGTCATGAAGGTGGCGCCGCACAGCGTGACCAGGATCAGCCAGCCCTTGGCACCAAGTCTGTCCGCTACCTCCTCTCCAGAGTGCACGTGTGATGTATGGGTTGCCGCCATGGGCCGCCTCCCGCATGGAGTCGATGGGCAGATGCAGAATTTGCGGCGCCGATCACGTCGACGCGCTCTCAGCCTGTGCCGCGCGGCGCTCGCTACCCACCTCTCTGCCAGAGGTATCCCTGCCGTGGCTACACCTGACGGGTGCAGGCGGGACGCGGCAGAAAACGGCATCCTGAAGGTCATGGAGCGGCGATCGGAACTCGGCGAATTCCTGCGCACCCGGCGGGCCCGGCTGCGGCCCGAAGACGTCGGCCTGCCCGACTACGGCGGCCGGCGTCGTGTCCCCGGCCTGCGTCGCGAGGAACTGGCGCAGCTCGCGGGCGTCAGTGCCGGCTACTACACACGCCTGGAACAAGGCCAGAGTCCCAACGCCTCCGACGCCGTACTCGACGCGATAGCCCGCGTTCTCCAGCTCGACGAAGCCGAACGGTCCCACCTGCACAGCCTGGCTCGCCACAAGCCGAAGACCCGCCGACGCCCCCGCCCCGAGCAACTGCGCCCGAACATCCGGCTGATGATCGACGCTTTCGGCGACGTTCCCGCGCTGGTCATCGGTCGCTGCAGCGACGTGCTGGCCTGGAACCACACGGCGCACGCCCTGCTCGCCGGACACCTGCCCTACCAGGCGCCCGAGCAGCCCCGGCAGCGACCCAACATCGCACGCCTGGTCTTCCTGGACCCGCACACCCGCGAGCTGTACGCCGACTGGCGTGGCAAGGCCCGCGACACGGTCGCCGACCTACGCATGACCGCTGCCCGCTACCCGGACGACCCGGAGCTGACCGAACTCATCGGTGAACTAACCCTGAACAGCATCGAGTTCGCATCGCTTTGGGCAGCTCACCCCGTCCACAAGTGCATCACGCCCACCCGCGTCTTCCACCACCCGTTGGTGGGCTCCATGACACTGAACAACGAGCTCATGGAGCTGTCCCAGGACGCGGGCCAGCGCATGGCGGTATTCACCGCCGACACGGACTCCCCCTCTGCGGCGGCGCTGCGGCTCCTTGCGGAGCTCAGCATTGCATCCCGGGAACAGGCCCATGTCGCGGCCGCGGACGCCGACGGTTCTTCTCGCTGATCGCCGGGGCACCACGCCGCGCCGAGGCGCCGCAGACCGTCACGCACCGCAGCCATCGCGTTGCCGAGAAGACTTCAGTGCCGGCCCCGACGGACAGCCGAGGCTGGTCAGTCGGGGGCCGCCCTCGCGGTCAGCCGGACGCCGCCGCCGTCTCCCGCCGTACCGTCGTCGCGATCGTCGCCGAGCCGACCACCCGGGTGCCGTCGTACAGCACGACCGCCTGGCCGGGGGCCACGCCCCGTACCGGCTCGGTGAACGAGACGTTCAGCGTGCCGTCGACCAGTTCCGCCGTGACCTCGGTCTCGCCGCCGTGGGCGCGGAGCTGGGCGGTGTACGCACCGGGGCCGGCCGGGGCCGTGCCGCACCAGCGGGGCTTGATGGCGGTGAGGGCGGTGACGTCGAGGGCCTCGACCGGGCCGACCGTCACCGTGTTGTTCACCGGGGAGATGTCCAGGACGTAGCGCGGCTTGCCGTCGGGGGCGGGGTGGCCGATGCGCAGGCCCTTGCGCTGGCCGATGGTGAAGCCGAAGGCGCCCTCGTGGGTGCCGACCTTCGTGCCCGACTCGTCGACGATGTCGCCCTCGGCGGTGCCGAGCCGGCTCGCCAGGAAGCCCTGGGTGTCGCCGTCGGCGATGAAGCAGATGTCGTGGCTGTCGGGCTTCTTGGCGACGGCGAGGCCCCGGCGCTCGGCCTCGGCACGGATCTCATCCTTGGTGGTGAGGGTGTCACCGAGCGGGAACATCGCGTGGGCGAGCTGCTTCTCGTCCAGGACGCCGAGGACGTACGACTGGTCCTTGGCCATGTCGGAGGCGCGGTGCAGCTCGCGGCTGCCGTCCTCGTTCAGTACGACGGTGGCGTAGTGGCCGGTGCACACGGCGTCGAAGCCGAGGGCCAGGGCCTTGTCGAGCAGCGCGGCGAACTTGATCTTCTCGTTGCAGCGCAGGCACGGGTTGGGGGTGCGTCCGGCCTCGTACTCGGCGATGAAGTCGTCCACGACGTCCTCGCGGAAGCGTTCCGCGAGGTCCCAGACGTAGAACGGGATGCCGATGACGTCCGCGGCGCGGCGCGCGTCGCGGGAGTCCTCGATCGTGCAACAGCCGCGCGCTCCGGTACGGAAGGACTGCGGGTTCGCGGAGAGGGCGAGGTGCACACCGGTCACGTCGTGGCCCGCCTCGGCGGCGCGGGCCGCGGCGACGGCGGAGTCGACACCGCCCGACATGGCGGCGAGCACACGGAGGGGGCGCTGGGAAGTCTCAGTCATAGCTCCACCAGAGTACGGGGCGCCGGGAACCGAACGCTCACGGATATGCGTTCTGGATCACATGGGGACCAAGGGGACGGCGGGCGCCAAGGGCTCCGCGACGGCGAAGGCCGGGCACCGCATCAGTCGGCGCGGGCTGCTGATCGGCGCTGCCGTCACGGCCGTGGGTACGGCCGCGCTGGCGCGGGAGAAGCTGGAGCATGCCTGGTGGCGGCTGCCGGGGGTGGACAAACCCCGGACGCCGGGCGAGGTGGACTACGCGCGGGCCGAGTGGATATCGGCGTCCCCGGCGAACTGGCGGCGGGCCGACCGCCCCGCCGACTATCCGATCGACCGGGTCGTCATCCATGTCACCCAGGGCAGCTACCGGAGCGCTGTGAAGGTCTTCCAGGACCCGGGACACGGGGCGGCGGCGCACTATGTGGTGCGCAAGGACGGCCATGTGACGCAGATGATCCGTGAGCTGGATGTGGCGTTCCACGCGGGGAACAGGTCGTTCAACGAGCGCAGCGTCGGCATAGAGCACGAGGGCTTCGTGGACCGTCCGCAGGACTTCACGGCGGCGATGTACGGGGCGTCGGCGCGGCTGACGGCGGCGATATGCGGGCGGTACGCAATACCCGTCGACCGCGAGCACATCATCGGGCATGTGGAAGTGCCGGGCACCGACCACACCGATCCGGGGACGCACTGGGACTGGGACCGGTATCTGAAGCTGGTCCGGGCGGCGGGCGCGCGGTGACCACGAGGCCCGCCCGATCGCCGGACGGGCTCGATTTCAGCTGAGTCCCGCCGTCCGTGCCCGCTCCACCGCCGGGCCGATGGCTCGGGCCACCTCGTCGATGTCCTGCCTGGTGGACGTGTGGCCGAGCGAGAAGCGCAGGGTGCCGCGGGCCAGGTCCGGTTCGGTGCCGGTGGCCAGCAGTACGTGGCTGGGCTGGGCGATCCCCGCGGTGCACGCGGAGCCGGTGGAACATTCGATGCCCTGGGCGTCCAGCAGCAGGAGCAGGGAGTCGCCCTCGCAGCCGGGGAAGGTGAAGTGGGCGTTGGCGGGGAGCCGCCCGCCCGGCGTCGGGTCGCCGCCGAGGACGGCGTCGGGGACGGCTGCCAGCACGGACGCGACGAGGTCGTCGCGGAGTCCGCCGATCTCGTGGGCGAACTCCTCGCGCCCGTCGGCGGCCAGCCGCCCCGCGACGGCGAAGGCGGCGATGGCGGGCACATCGAGGGTGCCCGAGCGGACGTGCCGCTCCTGGCCGCCGCCGTGGAGCACGGGTACGGGGGTGTACTCGCGGCCGAGCAGCAGCGCGCCGATGCCGAACGGTCCGCCGATCTTGTGCGCGCTGACCGTCATCGCGGCAAGCCCGGACCGGGCGAAGTCGACTTCCAGCTGCCCGAACGCCTGCACCGCGTCGGCGTGCATCGGTACGTCGAACTCACGGGCCACGTCCGCCAGTTCACGTACCGGCATGATCGTGCCGATCTCGTTGTTGGCCCACATCACGGTGACCAGCGCGACATCGTCGGGGTTACGGAGGATCGCCTCGCGCAGTGCGTCCGGGTGGACGCGTCCGTACGGGTCGACGGGGAGGTATTCGACGTTCGCGCCCTCGTGCTCGGCGAGCCAGTCGACGGCGTCCAGCACCGCGTGGTGCTCGACGGGGCTGGCCAGCACCCGGGTGCGGTGGGGGTCGGCGTCGCGGCGGGCCCAGTACAGGCCCTTCACCGCGAGGTTGTCGGCCTCGGTACCGCCGGAGGTGAAGACCACCTCGCTGGGGCGTGCGCCGAGGGCGTCGGCGAGGGTCTCTCTCGACTCCTCGACGGTACGGCGGGCACGGCGCCCGGCGGCGTGCAGTGAGGACGCGTTACCGGTGACGGCGAGCTGGGCGGTCATCGCCGCGATCGCCTCCGGAAGCATCGGCGTGGTCGCGGCGTGGTCGAGGTAAGCCATGGTGGGCTCGATTGTACGAGCGTGCCGTGGGGCTTCAAGGCCCAGCGCGGGGTCAGCCTCGACCCCAGTCGCATCACGAGAATCGCCGCCGCGGCCCTCGTTCTGCTCCAGCTCGTACGGCCGCACCATCTGATCAATCACGCAGCGTCATGATCTGTTACTGGCAAAGACTCATTGATCGGCATCCCCCTGGGCGGGCAGGTGGCCGAATCCGGCCCGGGAGCGGGAGGGACTCCGGGGCGGAGTCCCGCCGCCTTGAACTGTTCATGCACGCTCCCGCCCCCTCCACCTGCATCGCTGTCAGGGCACAGGACTTTAGACCCGTCCGGTTCGGGACCCTTGGCTCGATCATGGAGCGGGAAGCCCCCACTACCTTTACAAGTTCTTGACTTCTTTTTTACGGGAGGGGATTCTTCTTGTTGAGCACAGCCATGTCCGGATCCAGGTGGTTCGCGACCACCGGTCTGGTGCTCGCCGGCCTTCTGGCCGTCGATGTGGCGGCTCCAGCCGCCGCGCTCGCAGCGGCCACCGCCCCGCGTCCGACAGGCACACCCCGGCCCCAGGACGACGTCACCTCGGCACTGCTTCGCGCACGCCTGGAGGGCAAGCGCGTCGAGGTCGTAGGGGAACGCACCGAGACCCGAACCCTGTGGGCCGACCCGAGCGGCACCCTGACCGAGGACCAGGCCGCCGGCCCAGTCCGCTTCCGGAACGCCGACGGCTCGTGGACCGCGGTCGACATCAATCTTGCCAAGGCAGCCGACGGCACGGTCGAGGCGAAGGGGCACCCTCTGGGCCTCACTCTCGGCGGGGCCACGCCCGCACGGGCCGACGAACCGGCCACCCGTCGACTGCGGGCCGCGGAGCCGGTCGCCGCCTCGACGCCGCTGGTGACGCTGACCTCGCCAGAGGGCAGTCGCGTCGAGCTGGGCTGGCGAGGTGCGCTGACCGCGCCCCGCATCGCCGGCACCCGGGCCACCTACTCCGATGCGCTGCCGTACGCCGACCTCGTGGTCTCGGCCACCCGTACCGGCTTCGAACAGTTCCTCGTCCTCAAGTCCCGCCAGGCCGTTGACGGCGCGGACGCTCTGCGGATGACGCTCACTGCCAAGGGCCTGACCGCCAAGGCCGACGGCGACGGCGGGGTGGCTTTCACCGACAGCAAGACCGGCAAGCCCGCGGGTATCCTGCCCGCTCCCGTGATGTGGGACGCGCGCACCGACGTACGCTCCGGGGAACATCCGCACCGCGCACCCGTCGCCATGGAGGTGACGCAGGAGGGCGACCGGGTCGACCTCACGCTCACCCCCGACGCCGCGTTCCTCGCTGATCCGGCCACGCAGTTCCCCGTCACCGTCGACCCGGCGGTCAACCTGCTCACCACGTTCACCACCTTCGTCCAGGAGGGCTACGGCACCGACCAGTCCACCGCCACCGAACTCAAGCTCGGCAACAACGGCTCGGGACAGGTCGCGCGGTCCTTTCTCCGCTTCGACACCAAGCCGGTGAAGGGCAAGGACGTCACGTCGGCGACGCTGAAGTTGTGGAACCACCACTCGTGGTCCTGTCAGGCCCGCGACTGGGAGGTCTGGGAAACCAGTACGCCCACCACCGCCACCCGCTGGACCAACCAGCCCAACTGGAACCGCAAGTGGGCCACGTCCAGCCAGACCAAGGGCTTCGGCGCGGGCTGTGACGACGGCTGGGTCACCGCCGATGTGACCGGCCTGGCCCGGGCCTGGGCGTCCAACGCGAACGCCGAGAACACGCTCGGCATCCGGGCGACGGACGAGAAGGACTCCTTCGCCTGGAAGCGCTTCAACTCCCGCAACGCGGCCAAGAACGTGCCCGTCCTGTCGGTGACGTACAACAACCCGCCGGGAGCGCCGACCGCCGTCGCGCTCTCCCCGTCCTCGTACAACACCTTCAACAAGCGCACGTACGCCACCTCGTTGACGCCGACCTTCGCCGCGAAGGTCGCCGACCCCGACGGCGGCACGGTGCGTGCCCAGTTCGAGGTCACCGCGGACCCGGCGTTCAACGACGCCGGCGCCTACAGCTGGACCGGCACCAGCGGCGCCGTCGCCTCCGGCGGCACCGCCAAGCTGGCCCTGCCCGCCGACAAGAAGCTCGGCGCGTTCGGCTACCGCGTGCGCACCCGCGCGCACGACGGCTCCGCGTACGGCCCCTGGAGCGCCTACCTCCCGTTCCGGGTGAACACCGCCAATCCCGCCGCGCCACAGATCAGCTGCGAGGGCTTCCCGCGCGACCAGTGGACCGACAGGACCGGCGAGATCAGCTGCACCCTCACCACCACGTCGACCGACGGCCGCGGCTACCTGTGGGGCCTCGACGACCCCAACACCCCGCAGCAGGTCAACGACCCCGCCGGTACCGGCGGCAAGCCGCAGACCGTCAAGATCAAGCCCGCCAAAGGCTGGCACACCCTGAACGCCCGCACCGTGGACTCCGCCGGCCTGCTGTCCGGCGTGACCGCCCACCAGTTCGGCGTCGGCCCCAAGCCGGCCGTCCTGCCCGTCCCGGACGTGCCGACCGCGCTCCAGGAGGGCGCTGAGAACACAACCACACCCCTGCTGTCCGGTGTGCTGACAGCCGGCAACCGCGCGTACGTGCGCGGCGAATTCACGCTGTTCGACGCCGCCGGCTCGGCCCTGGGCAACGTACAACTGCCGCCGTCTTTCGAGAACAGCGGCAACCGCGTCGCCACGATGATCCCCGAGGGCACGCTGGTGCCCGGACGCGCCTACCAGTGGGCGATGCGGGCCTGCGGTGACGCGGCCTGCTCTCCGTGGACGGCCAAGCGCACCTTCACTGCCAAGACACCCGCCGCCATACCGGCCCCACAGGTCCGCACCGTCGACATATCCGGCGCCGCCCTGCGCGACGCCACCGCACCCGTCGGCGACGCCGACTGCGGCGGCACCCCGTGCGCAGCCGTCGAAGACGGCACCCTGCGCGTCGGGACCCCCGGTGGCACAGCCAGGCGCAGCTGGCTCCACGCCGATCTGTCGGCCCTTCCCGCCGGCGCCCGGATCACCGACGCCCGACTGAAACTGCACCGAACCGACTGCACGGGCGACAGCAGCACCTGTGCCGAACCCGCAGCCACCGTCCTCGACCTCGCCGAGGCATGGGACGCCTCCCTCAGCGGTCAGGAGCTCGCCGCCGCCGCCAACGAAGAGCCGCTCCTCAACGACGATGAACTCCCCGCAACACTCAGTGACCTCAACCTCGGCTCGCTCGTCGCGGACTGGCTGGCCGGCACAGACAACTACGGCCTGAGCCTCCAGCTCGGCGACGAGAAATCCGCCGCCCCCGGAATCGTCTACCACTCCTCGCGCGCCGCCGATCTGGCCCTGCGCCCGGTCCTGACGGTGTCCTACATCCCCTCCGGCGCCCCTGGCAGCCCCGAGAACGTCAAGGCCGTCCCGGCCGACCACGGTCTGCTGGCCACCTGGAACCCGCCGAACGACCCTGGCGCCGCGACAGACACTCTGACCTACACCGTGGCCGTCCACCAAGGCGCCGCCGAGGTCGCCCGCACCACCACGCAGGACACCCGCGCTGTCTTCGACACCCTCACCAACGGCGTCGACCACACCGTGACAGTCACCGCAACCTCGGCCTTCGGCACCTCCGGGCCAACCCGGTCCTCGACCGCGAAGCCCGTCGCCGTGACCGATCAGGAGCACTACGTCAAGGCCGTCCGCGACTACCTCGCCGCGCGCGCCGGTGTCCTCAAGGGCACCTACACGACCATCGAGCAGGCCACCGCGAACAGCCCGAACGGCGCCATGTTCCGGGACCTGCTCGCCGAGCAGTTGCCTGATCTGACCGACCGCCGCGAGGCATACGCCCGCCACAACCGTCGCTTCACCGAGGTCACCAGCACGTTCGACAACGTCCTGACCGGCCTCGGCCCCGACAACTCCGTGGTGGTACGCGGCACCCTCGCCGAGCACAGCGTGCTCACCCACACCGACGGCACCCAGGAACCGGAAGAGGGCGAACTGCCCGGCCGCTTCGTCTTCAACGGCGGCGTCCTGCGCCAAGAGGCCGACGACGCAGCCGTCGAAGTCACCCTGCCGTCGACGGGCGACGCCGTGCGGGACGCCACCGTCGCCCCTCCCGCCGAGGACAGCATCGACGACATCCCGACGGGCGAGGAAGAGACCCTCCCGATCGAGCTGGACGCCGACGGCATGCCCGTCGACGAGCCCATGCCCGCCGCCGGAGCGCCCGGCGCGCTGCGCGCCGCTCCCAACCACTCGGGCACCGTGACCTGGGCCAAGCGCAACGTCAAAATCAAGTGGGACTACGGCACCGACTGCGCGAACTTCGTCTCCAAGGCGCTGCACTGGGGCGGAAAGATGCAGCAGCGCAAGGGCGGTCGCAAGAACGCCTCACGCTGGTTCCGCAACAACATCGGCCCAATCCGCCTCGACAGTTACACCTGGGCCGCCGCAGCCAATCTGCGCCAGCACCTGAAGAACCACCGGGGCGGCCGGGAGATCTCGCGATACGACGCCCGTCCGGGCGACATCATCTTTGGCTACTACCGATCGTCCAAGAAGTGGAACCACACCGGAGTGGTCACGTCCGCCAAGGGGGGCAACATCAACATCACCCAGCACGGCACAGCCGCCCACACGACACTGAACCAATGGTTCAAGCGCAACAAGAACCTCAGTGCCATCAGCATCATCCGCCCGGGGAAGCGCAGTTGAGGCGGGCATACGGGGCGGTCGGCCTGATGGGGGCAGCAGTGCTGGTCCTCGGCGGGTGTGACGCCCTGAACACGGACAAGACGCCCGACCGCGTCAGGAACGGCACCTCCGAGCTCGACCTGACGGTCACCGGCCGCCCCACCCCCGGCAGCCTCTCCATCACGGAACAGGTCCTGGCGCGGCTCAAGGCCCGGGACGTCGGCGGCCTGGCCGATCTCGCGGCGGAGGACGGAGACTCGAAGGGCGACGCGAAACGCTGGGTGACCCGCTGGGGCAAGGCCGCCCAGCACCCGGTCACGGCCCACTTCCTCCTGGGCGAGAAAGAGAGCACCGTCGACGTCCGCTTCACCGGTGAGCGCGCCGCATTGTCACTCCTGCTGAAGGACAACGGCTACGACGACAAGTACGGAGTCGTCCTGAGCGAAAACGACTGAGAACACGCGATGAGGGCTGCGGGGGGGGGGGGGGGGGGGGGGGGGGGGGGGGGGGGGGGGGGGGAGGGGAGGGGGGGGGGGGGGGGTGTTTTTCTTTT
>NZ_JBVJWD010000045.1:0-61432 GCF_055602785.1 Streptomyces sp. NPDC037301 | reverse complement strand
CGCCGACTTCTCCACGGACTCCTGCTCGACAACGGACTCGGTCATCTCTGGCGTCTCCTTGATCATCAGATCCGCCGTTGATTAGACACTCCCGGTCGACGCGGTCTTGTCGGAGACCGGGACCGTGCAGCGGCGCTTGCGTGATCTGCCCTCGCGGGTCGGCGTCTACTTTCTCCTGGCGATGTGCCTGTTCCCCGAGGTCGGCTACCGACTGGTCTGGGACAAACTGACCGCCGGCCTGTCGGGGATGCCGACTGTCCGTCCGAGCACGAAAGCGCTACGTGATCTGCGTCGCAGGCTCGGCAGCGCGCCGGTGCGGGTGTTGTTCGAGATGACGGCTGGGACGATGGCCCAGCCGGCCACGCCGGGGGTACGGTTCGGCCCGTATCGGACGGTGTCGTTCGACGGCTGCAGCTCGATCAAAGTGCCCGACAGTGAGCGCAATCGGGGCTGGCTGGGGCGGTGCCCGCACGGCGGTTATCCCCAGGTCGAGCTGATGACGCTGGTGGAGACCGGTACCCGGGCCGTGGTCGGGGCGGTCTTCGGCCCCACCCGGGAGGGCGAGACCTCGTACGCCACAAGGTTGTTGCACCATCTGAGCCCCGAGATGCTGGTGTTGTGGGACCGGGGCTTCGACGGCAACGACTTCCTCGCCGCCGTGCACTCCACCGGCGCACGGGTTCTGGGCCGCATCAATCAGCGCCGACGTCCACCGGTCCTGCAGCCGCTCGCTGACTCCTCCTACCTCTCGGTCATCGGCGGCGTCCCGGTGCGCATCATCGAAGCCCGGGTGAGTGTCACCTGCACGGACGGCAGCAGCTTCGAGGGCTCCTACCGTCTGGCAACCACGCTCCTGGACGCCCGCCGATACCCCGCCGACCGCCTCGTGCACCTGTATCACGAGCGCTGGGAGCACGAGAGCGCCTACTACGCCTTGCGCCACACCATCCTGCATGGACGTGTCCTGCGCTCACACGACCCGGTCGGCGTCGAGCAGGAGATGTGGGCCCTGCTCACCCTCTACCAGCTCCTGCGCCGCACCATGGTCGAGGCGGCGGAATCCAGGCCAGGCACCGATCCCGACCGCTGCGGCTTCACCATCGCCCTCCAAACCGCCCGCGACCTGCTGGTATGTGCGGAAGGAGTCTTCGAGCAGGGCATCGGAGAGATCGGCCGCCGAGTCCTGTCGGCACTGTCGCCCGCACGGCGAACCCGCCTCAGCACCCGCAAGGTGAAGTCACCCATCTCCCGTTACGCGGAAAGGAAACTGGACGGCCGGCCCGACGGCAGCAAGGCCGTGACCTCGACGACGATCACCCTCCTGCCGCCCCCAACACCGGAGCCCGCACTACCCACGACGACCGTCCGGGAGAACGCCCGCAGCCGCATGGCACGTGTCCTGGCCATCCTGCAGGCAGAACCCGAACGGCTGTGGCGCTCAAGGGAGATCGCCGAGCTCCTGGGCGACGTCACCCTCGTCGCCACCTATCGACAACTCGCTCGCTGGACCGAGAGAGGAGTGATCAAGAGAGTCCGCACGGGCCGTTACGCAGCAATCACACAGATGACGAACCCCTTGCATGACCTGCGAAAACGCTAACTACCCGGCCTTGGGGGAACTTCAGCTCTGCGGATCGGCGTTCACTGTGGCCAAGAGGGAGGCGTCGCTCGCGTCGGGAAGCGAAGCGAGGCCGGCGACGGGGGACCAGTACGTCGCAGCGCCAGTAACGAGCTGGCTCATCTTTCTCTGCGTTGAGCGTGATCTTTGAGCACAGCGGCACCCGCAGTGCTGGGATGCGCGAGCGGTGCGTGTTTGATGAGTAGGTTTTCGTTGGGTTACTTGATCTAAGGTGTTCATCAGCCAAGCGAACTACGGGAATGGGGGTTTGTCGCATGGCCCGGGTTGTCGCGGTCCACGGGGTTGGCAAGCAGATGCTGGGCGAGGACAGCCTGTTCAAAGAGTGGTACCCCGCACTGCAGGACGGTTTGCGTCGCGCTGGCCGACCGCTGCTCCGCGAACATGAGTTGGCCATGGCCTTCTACGGCGACCTGTTCCGGCCGCCGGGCAAGATGCTTGCGGTTGGCAACCCGTTGTACACCGCAGCTGATGTCGACACTGGGTTGGAAAAGGAGTTGCTGCTGTCCTGGTGGCAGGCGGCAGCAGATGTGGACGCGGGTGTCTCCCCGCCGGGGTTGGACACGCTGGCACGCACGCCGCGTTCGGTGCAGGCCGCTTTGCGCGCACTGTCGCACTCGCGGTTCTTCTCCGGGATTGCGCTGCGGGCGATGATCTTCGACCTCAAGCAGGTCCGCCGTTACCTAACAGATAATCAGCTTCGGCGGATGGCTAGGGAGCGAGTCGCTGCGTTGATTGGTGCGGACACCCAGGTTGTCGTCGGGCATTCCCTGGGAACCATAATCGCCTACGAGGCGCTGTGCACCCTGTCCAACCATGGGGTCCGGGCGCTGGTCACACTGGGGTCGCCGTTGGGCATTCGGATGATCTTCGATCGGTTGCTGCCCGAGCCCGGCCGCTGGCCCGGGGCAGACACTCTGGCCTGGACAAACATCGTCGACAGCGGTGATGTAGTAGCCCTGATCAAGGACCTACGGCCTCAGTTCGGGCAGGAGCTCCGCTCGGCACTGGTGCACAACGGGTCCCATGCACATGACGCCACTATCTACCTCACCAGCCTCCTCACGGGTACCGCGATCGCCGAGGGCCTCGATGCCGGCTGAGCCGCGTAGGTATTTGATCGCCACCGCAGTTGCCCACTACAAGGAACAGCCGGAGTGGGACCGTCCAGGGCTGGTCGAGGCGCGGCAGAACATCATCGACCTGTTCACTGGCTGCTTCGGCTACCAGCATGTCAGCGATCTCGGTCTTGACCCGACCGAGAGTCAGCTGACAGAAAGGCTGCGGGCCTTCTGCAAGTCACCCGCGCGTCACGAGGACGACTTGATCGTCGTCTATATCGCGGGCCATGGAGAGGTCTTGGACGAGGAGGACGGCGGCGGTCACGTTCTCTTAACCTCAGAAACCGATCCGGACGACATCGCGGACGCACTGCCCACAGAGACATTGGCCCGCAAGATGCTCGCGGGCACGAAAGTGCGCCGCCTGCTGTTGATGCTAGATACCTGCTATGCGGGACAGGGTGGCAACGAACTCGCCGCTGTGGCATTGGAACGGACAAGCCGTCAATGGAGCGCACAGTCCGGCTCCGGGCTGATCATCCTCTCCTCCGCGCAACCTCTGCAGCAGGCCGAGGCTGGAGCGTTCCCACGGAGACTGGTACGGGCCGTTGACAGCTTGACTACTGCTGGCCATGGCCCCCGGGCGCTGGCGTTGGATGCGGTCGTCCAACAAATGAACGCGAACCCCGGATACCAGCATGTCAGCCTCCTCCAGGTCGGACTTGCTGGAGAGACTCCTCCGTTTCTGCCTAACCCCCGGCATGATCCCTACCTGACCGAAATCGACCTCTCCATACAGCAAGAAGCCAGCTGGAGGCGGCAGGCCGACCTACGCGACACCGAGCTGCAGAGCCGTTTCCTGGTGCGTGCCAGAGCCAACCGGGATACTGACCGAACGGCCTGGTGGTTCACCGGGCGCAGCGCAGCGCTCGCCGACGTCGCTACATGGCTCCGATGTTCACTGGATCAGCTGTCCACACCAGCCCTGGCGGTCACCGCCGGTCCCGGATCAGGCAAGACAGCCCTGCTAGGACTTCTAGCTGCCCTAGCCCACAACGAGCTGCGCCACACCGTACCCGCTCATGCTCTGGGCCTCGACCACTGTGTAGAGCAGGCGGCCAGTCATATCGACGTCGCCATTTACGCCCAGAGTCAGACAGATCAACAGGTCCTGGCTGGCTTAAGCTCCGCCGCGAGGGTGAACGCCCCCACGGTCGGGAGCCTTCTCGAGGCCCTCAACGGACGGGACAAGCCCCTTACCGTCATGGTGGATGCTCTCGACGAGGCAGCATCGCCCGAAACCCTGTGCGCCACAGTTCTGCGCCCGATTATCCAACACTCGAACGGCCGTATCCGTCTGCTCCTGGGCACCCGCCCTCACCTGCTTCCGCAGCTGGGACTGCAACGTGATGAGCAGATCGACCTCGATGCAGAGCGCTATGCCGATGCCGACGCCCTCCTCGCCTATACGATCCGCAATCTCGTCGGCGCCAATCCAGAATCCCCCTACCGGATGCATTCGCTTTCCGCGTGGCTGCCGATCGCCACTGAGGTTGCAACGGCAGCAGGCCGCTCGTTCCTCATCGCAGGCATCACCGCTGGCACCCTCGCCGCCACCCCGCACGTTCCCGATCACCGCGATCACAACTGGCGCAGCAGCCTGCCCAGGCACGCTGGTCATGCCATGGCCCGCGACCTCAACGTTCGCCTCGGCCTGGACGCGGATCGCGCCACAGATCTGCTGCGCCCACTTGCCTATGTATATGGACAGGGTCTCCCGTGGGAGGACGTGTGGGCTCGCTTGGCGACGGCAATAAGTGGACGCCCTTATACAGACGAGGACATTCAGTGGCTGCGTCGGGTAGCCGGTTCTTACATCGTCGAAGCCGTCGAAGATGACCGCTCTGCCTACCGTCTTTACCACCAATCTCTCGCTGAATATCTGCGCGGAGGTATTGAATCCACCGCTGTCCATGCCGCCTTCGTGTCGACGCTTACCAATCGCGTTCCGCACGCAATCGACGGCAACCTGAACTGGAGTCGCGCTCACCCTTATGCGCTTCGTAATCTCGCTGCTCACGCCGCTCAAGGAAACGTCCTGGACGCTATTCTCACGGAACCGGAATTCCTTGTCCACGCTGCCCCGGATGGTCTTGCCCCTTATCTACGTCAAGCTCGGACTGAACTCGGCCATTTGAGCTCGGCGGTATACCTTGCTTCTATCGGGGTCCATCGGTACCTTGCGCCGAATGCTCGCCGCCGCCTTTTGGCTATTGATGCGGTGCGTTATAACGCTAACCTGCTCGCCTCAGCCCTAAAGAGCCGAATGGGTTCGGAGACCTGGCGGCCTGTCCACGCTACCGGGGGAGACGTTTCTCCGGCGCTCGTGAATACCCTGGTTAAGCATGAAAGTTCCGTGTACCGGGTGGCGTGCACCGAGCTGGACGGGCGTCCGATCGCTGTCACCAGCACTGACGGGGAAGTGTGGGTCTGGGACCTGCCCTCTGGGCGACCGAGAGGAAAACCTCTCGCCGGGCACGCCGGCGCAATAGTGGATGCGCTGGCGGTCCTTGACGTGGACGGTCGGCTGATTGCTGTTACGGGCGGGCACGATGGGACGGTGCAGGCATGGGATCTTATAGCTGCGCAACAGATCGGTGAGCCCCTGATTGAGAAATATTGGGTGAGTGACATTGCGTGCGCGATGGTTAATGGGCGGCCGATTGCCGTTGCGGCAGGTGATGACGGGGCAGTACGGATGTGGGACCTGGCAACCAGAGAATCGATTGAAACCCGTATCGCAGGGCATCGCAGTAAGGTGTCGTCGATTGCGTGCACGAAAGTAAATGGGCGGCCTGTCGTCGTAACTGGAGAGGAGAATGGCACTATTCAAACGTGGGATCTCGCATCAGGGAGATCCTTCGGTCAACCGCTCATCGGGCAGGACCGTCGGCTGTTTTCAATCACATGTGCGACGCTAGATGGTCGGGTGATTGCTGTCTCAAGCGGAGATGGCATCGCAGAGGTCTGGGACTTGGATGCCGGACGACTGATCGGCGAGCCATTCATCCCCCATCACGGCAGTTCTGGGCCGGTAGTGGGAATTACTGATCTCGACGGACAGTGTATTGCCCTGACCAGTGGAGATGATGGCGCGGTACAGCCTTGGCTTCTGGCCACGAGACAATCCATCGGTGAACTTCTCGTTGGGCACGATGATTTCCTGAACGACATCGCGTGCACCGAATTGGAGGGTCGCCCCGTTGCCGTTACCGGTGGTTCTGACGGCACGGTTCGAGTGTGGGATTTCGCGAGCAGGCGTTCGGTGGGAAGTCCGCTCACGGGGCACCGTGAGATTGTTTTCGCGTCAGCGTGTACAGCCATTGAGGGTAGGCCGGTCGCCATCACTGGTGCTCGAGATGGCGTGGTGATGCTGTGGGATCTCACCTCGGGGAAGTCTATTGGTGAGCCGCTCACCATCGCGCGCGGTGAGGTGCACGCGGTGGCGTGTGCCGTAGTCGCCGGGCGATCGTTGGCCGTTACCTGCTCGTACGGCGGTGCGGTTCAGCTGTGGGACCTGACCTCCAGGAGGTTCATAGGTGAACTACTCGGTACTGGAAGTAATGCTGCTTCGGCAGTGGCGTGTGCCACGATCGACGGTCAGTCAATTGCCGTTACCGCTGGTCGAGATGGCACGATACGGCTGTGGGATCTGAGCTCGCGGAAACCCATGGGCAGGCTGCCAGCGACCGCGCGCAGTGGAGCACGTGCAGTGGCGTGCTCCATGGTCGATGGGAAGCTAGTCATTATCGTCTCTGGCATGGACGATCAGGAGCGGGTGTGGTCTTTACTTTTTCAACAGACCATCGACGAGATTCTGGGCGGCAGCGATGGCATTTTGGACTGGCCTGAATGCATGTTGACGGATGAGGAATCTGTCGCTGCTTCAGGGCCTGAACACAAACTGCTGACCCTCGACGTTGCCTCGAAGAAGCCCCTCGGCCACGGCGACTCGTTGAACGATGTCACCTGTGCCGTAATGGATGGTCGCCCCGTTGTTCTCACCGGAAGCATAGACGGCACAGTGTCGCTATGGGATTTGCTTACTCGGCGTTGCCTGGACACTTTTATTCTGCCCGGTACATGCACAAGTCTGGCAGCGAATGGCGAATATCTTATAGCTGCCTTCGGGGCAGACATTGCTACCTTTGAGAAATTTCGTTGAACTTAGTCGTGCACGTCCTCGGCAACCCCAAGGCGGGTCCTGGCAGCAGCCGTCACCTGCTGCATCAATACCTGATCAGGCAACAACGCCTGCTCTAGCCTTACCTTTCCGAGCAGGGCGAGAGTGCGCGTAAGTCCATCCTCTACCAGCCGCAGTCCAGACAGGCGGAAGGCATGTCGATCACGCTGGGGTCAGCCCTCGAGAAGGACGGAAACGATGTCGCGGTGATGTCTGTCGACACCGGTGAGGAGGAGTTACGCGTCAGGCAGCTGCACGTCAACGATGAGTGGCAGCGTGATCGTCTCTGGATCACCTGATAGCTGTGACGTGGTGAGCCGCTTTACGGAGCCAGTCCACAGTGGCGGGAACCCCTTTCTGGAGGGCTACGGGGGCGATTCTCGGGAACAGAGCTCGCAGGCGCCTGCTGTCAGCCTGTGAGTGGGGGACGTCGCCGACGCGACCCGGCACGTGTTCTCGGTGCACGCGGAGGCCCGTCGCCGTCTCGCTCCTGGACCAGGTCCAGCAGCGAGGTACGGGTACCGAATGCCAGGTTCACAGGGCAGGGGTCCGCGACCCGGCGGACGAGAGCGTCGGTGAGGACGTGGCAGACGGTGCCCACGTAGGTGAAGTCCCGAGTCTGGGTGCCGTCGCCGTGGATGGTCACCGGCTGGCCGGCGAGGGCGGCGCTGATCCACTTCGGGATGACGGCGGCATAGGCGTGGTCGGCGCGCTGGCCCGGGCCGTACACATTGAAGAAACGGAAGGGGAGGACTGGTAGGTCGAAGCTGTGGTGGTAGGCGCTCAGGTACGCCTCCGTCGTGAGCTTGGCGACCGCGTACGGGCTCATCGGGGCGGAGACGAGCTCCTCGTGCTTCGGCAGGTGGGGGTTGGCGCCGTAGACGGAGGACGAGGAGGCGGCGATCACGTGCGGCCCGCCGGCGCGGCGGGCGGCTTCGAGCACCTGGAGGGTGCCGGTCGCGTTGGCGTGGTGGCTCGCCAGAGGGTCCCGTAAGGAGCGCGGCACGGAGGGGAGTGCGGCCAGGTGGACGACGGCGTCGGCGCCGCGGAACGCCTGGTTGAGGAGAGCAGCGTCCTGGACGTCTCCCTCGAAGAAGTCCACGTCGAGGCCGGCGAGGTTCGCTTTGTCCCCGGTGGAGAGTTTGTCGACGACCCGGAGTCGGGTGACCTGAGGCTGCTCGGTCAGGGCGCGGACGAGGCTGCCGCCGATGAATCCGGCGCCGCCGGTGATCACGATCTTCACGTTGTTTTCCTTCAGAGGGAGTCGACGTGGGCGCCGGTGAGCCGGCGTCGGCAGTCGAGGATGTATGGGGCGTGCGCACTGATCAGGGGGTAGCCGAAGGCGTCGTGGTCCGCGAGGAGGACGACGGCGTCGGCCGCCGTAAGGCGGCCGGGGGCCACGTCGACCCGCTGGAGGCCCTCCAGGTCGGCGGCGCGGGGGTGGGCATCGTCCAAGACGTGGGGGTCGGCGGCCTGGACCTCGGCGCCCATGCCGGTGAGGAGTTCGGCGATGCGGGCCTCCGGAGTTTCACGGGCGTCCCCGGTGTTGGCCTTGTACGCCACACCGAGCAGCAGGATCCGGGAGCCCTTGAGTGGCTTCCCGCGCTCGTTGAGGCCCGCCACGAGACGCTGCACCACGTAGTCGGGCATGTGGTTGTTGACGTCGTTCGCCAGCTCAACGAAGCGGAAGTTCTGCCCCAGGGTCCGCTCGGCCCGCCGCGACAGGTACGACGGGTCGACGGGCAGGTAGTGGCCTCGGACTCCCGGGCCGGGGGTGAAGCGCATGAACCCGAACGGTTTGGTGGACGCCGCGTCGATGGCCGCCCGGACGTCGATTTTCCACGGCGTCGTGTCCCCTCACTCTGGTCAGTCCCAGTTGCGGACGTCGACGTGGGCGGACACGGCAGCGGCGACCTGCTCGTGCTCGGCCTGGCTCATGGCGGGGAAGCGGTCGTGGTGCCACTCGACGTAGAGGACGGAGATGAGGTTCCCCTGCGGACGGCGGGGCCGTCCCACCTTGGTTGTCAGAGCAGGTGCAGGTTGGGGGCCTGTGCGGCGTTCGCGTACTCAGGCAGTTCAACGACCGTTACGCCGGCGTCTTCGAGGATCTCGGTGCCTTCGGCGCTGGTGACGAAGGTGTCAGGCTCGCTCCAGGCGGTGACGACGCGGCGGAGGCCAGTGTCCTGGATGAGCTGGGCGCAGGAGCGAGGGCGGGATGCCCGTTTGGCGCAGGGTTCCAGGGAGCTGTAGATCGTGGCGGTGGCGAGCCGGGCATCCTCGGCGGGGAGCTTGGCGAGGGCACCCTCCTCGGCGTGGTCGTGGGGATCGCTCTCGCGGGAGTATCCGCGGGCGAGTTCGGTCCCGTCGGCCGCGACGATGACCGCTCCCACGCTGAAAGCAGTCTCCGAAGGCGGGCAGAGGGCGGCCAGCTCACAGGCGAGGGCGAGCCAGGCCCGGTCTGCGGTGTTGGGCTTGCGGCCCGCGCCTGGGGCGCCGGCTGAAGGGGTGGTGCTCATCGGGGCTCCGTCGCGGTGTCCTTGGGGGCGTATCTCAGGAGTACCACGTCGCCGATCTGGCGGGTCTCGAGAAGTCGGAGGCGGGCGGCGGGGCCGCTGGGATAGCTCGCTGGGCCGAGCATCCGTACCGCGTCCGGCTGGCCGACCAGGAGCGGGGCGATGACGAGCTGGAGTTCGTCGGCGAGCGCTGCTTCAAGGAGTTGTGTGTGGATGGTGCCGCCGCCTTCGACCATAAGCCGCTTGACGGCGTATGCGTCACCGAGGATGTCGAGCGCGGCCGGCCACACGGCCTCGGCAGGGACGTCCTGAACGGTGGCCAGGTCGCCGAGATTGGCGCGGGCCTTCGTGGTGGCCGCGTCGCCGACGGCCAGGACGAGTTTGTCTCCGCCGTGGTGCCAGAACTTCCAGCCGGGGTCGAGGTCGCCCGTTCCGGTGATGGTGACCTTCAGCGGGTACTCCGGCTGACCGGCGGCGACCCGGGACGCCCTGCGTTCTGCCGAGTTGATGAGGAGGCGGGGGTTGTCAGCGCGGAGTGTTCCGGCGCCGACGAGAATGGCGTCGACGCTGGCTCGTACGGAGTCGACCCGCTCAAAGTCCTCCTTGTTGGAGAGCAGGAGCCGGTCCTCACCCGGGCGAGTGTCGAGGTGGCCGTCGATCGATACAGCTGCGGACAGCAGGACGTACGGGCGAGACACGCTATCTCCAGAGGGTGTGCACAGATGGGTCAGGCGGGATGCAGGACGATGCGGTCGAGCGAGGCTCGGAACTCGGCGACGCCATCCTCGCTGGCTGCGGGGGCCAGCGCCTGGTCGAGCCGGTCAAGCTGACCGAAGATGCGCGCGGATCCGGTCTCGGTGGCGATCCCGACGGCTTGCCCGCCGATTCGGGCGGCCAGGGCCATGTTGCCTGTGCCCGCATGGGCGCGGGCGGCACGAGCGAGGTAGACACCGCGGTCTCGACGGTATGCGGGCGGAAGCACTGCGATGGCGCTGTCGAAGCCGGCTGCGGCCTGCTCGTAGTCGCCGAGCGCAGCGAGGGAGCGAGCTCGGGCGGTACTGATGTACGCCGTATCGAGCCAGGAACCCCAGACGCCATCGGCGCCCGCGCGGCCGAGAAGGGTGAGTGCGGTGTCGTAAGCCCTGTGGGATTCACCGCCTTCACCGAGTACGGCATGCGCATGGGCCTCGTGCAGAACGGCGATGACTTCGAGACGGCTCCCGGGCCGGGCGGTGCGCCGGGCGGCGGCGGCGAGGCCGAGGGCGTCGGCAGGATGACCGGTGTCGACCGCGAGCTGGGCCTTACGCCCGAGGATGTACGCGGTGAGATCAGTGTCGCCGGTGATGTGGGAAGCGTCGAGCGCCTTCGCGGTGTGACCGTGGGCGGTGCGTTCGTCGCCGATGTCCTGGGCGAACCAGCCTGCCAGCTCTTCGTATCGCGTCTCCAGAGCGAGGAGTTCGACGGCGTCGTTTCCACGGGCGGCTCGGCGTCTTGTAGCAAGGGAGACGAGGTGTTGTTGCAGCGCGGGCAGCACATGCCGGGGACCAATGAGGTTGTCGGTCTGGATCATTACTCGGCGGAGCTGCGCGAAGTGTTCGAAGGGGGAACCCATCTCGGCGAGTTCTGTGGCAGCCGCTGCCGTCGTGGCCGGGATGGCTGTCGCAACCAGGCCGGCGATCCCGGAGGCGAGAACAACACGGCGGGGCACGGGCACGAAGAGGATCCTTCCGTGGATTCGGGCAGGGACGACGACCGTGTCGTCTCCAAGTGAGCCTGCCTGCCCGAACCGGCTCGCGGCCAGGGTCTCCAGGTCGCTGGCCCCATGGCCCCGTGTATTGGCCCCATGAGTCATTGTCTCGGCTCTGGACACAAGGACAGAGCCGTTCTGGGGAGCCTCGCGCTCCGCACTGTCCCAGCGACGAACCAATGCACCAGCGGCATCGAGGACATCGTCGAGGACGATGGCTGCGTGCCGTGGAACAGGACGCTCAGCGCGCTCGAAGCGCCCGAGATGTGCGCGGTCGATCAGCGCCTTGCGAGCGAGAGCCTGCTGCGACAGCCGACGGGCCTCGCGGAACTGCCGTAGCTCGTAACCCCAGTGATGCCACGGGCCGGCATCCGGAGTCAGCTCGTTCGGCTGCTGCCCCACGCTTCCTCCTCCACCGTGAACTTTCGTTCGCCCTGTGATCGACGTCAGAGGCACCGGCTGGCTCTCGATGGGGCCTGAGGAGCCAGCGTGCGGGGCCCCATCCAGGGCCTCCCATCACGGGGTCCCGGACCGCTTTCATCGTTGGTACGAGCTGATCACACGGTATCCGAACGACCCGTGTGGCGGCCCTGATTCACGTCAGTACTGACACAGCGGCCAGCCGGTTCGAACGCTTCACTGCAACCGTCGGGTGAGTCCTACAAGGGCTGAGCGCGATCTGGGGGAAGGCGACCATGAAAAGAATCAGAAGTCTGCATAGCTTGATCATCACCCCCGGGTATCGATTCAGTCTGATGCAGGCGTCCAGCGACTGGAAGGACGCCGATAACGCTCGGGTGCAGAGGCGGGACCGCGGACCCGCCATGCTGGAACGCCCGTCGCGTAGCGGGCAGCTTCGTCGGCTCCGGCAGCGGTTCCGCCGCGAGGCCGCCGAAAGGCACGATCGTCACGCCGGCGATCGCCAACTCCGCGTTTTGGCCTACAGCTTGGTACTGGGCCGGGGCGCGAGCCCGGACGAGGACTGGAACACCCTCCAGGTCGAGGCCGAGCAGCGCGGTTACGCGGTAGGGGCAAGGCTCCACGATGTGGCCATCCCCGTGACCACGACGTACTTCCCCGGCTCGCGCACCAGTCGTGGCGTCTACACGCCACCCTGGAAGCGCCCTGGCTGGGGGGAACTCGAGCGGCTCATCCGAGGCGGTTTCGCGGACGGCGTGATCGTCCTCGACCGGCACAACATCAGCTCCGATGACGACGAGTACCAAGCCGTAATCAAGGAGTTGGGCGAGCGGTACCAGGCGTTCGTACACCTCGTGATCCCCGAGGAGCCGGTCGCGCCGACTTGAAGGCGTCCGCTGCGCTGGATGGACGCGAAGGGTTGGGGCTGGAGGCAGATCAGCGCCCAGGTCCTCCTCATCGCCACCGTGTTCGCCGTGATCACCATCACCTACCACTTCGCCTGATCAGGGAAACCACCATGACGTTCGAGGGACACACCGACCGGGCGCCGCGAGTCCTGCCGCACCGCGAGCAGGGCGAGGCCCTACTCGCCATCCAGGAGGCTGCCCCGAAACTGCCCAGCGAGGCCGGGCTCGATCTCTTCGCCGTCCCCGCCGGCGAGGTGCGGGGTGGCGGCTTCGACCTCTCCCGCTTCCACCGCCTCTCACGTCTGCCTGCCCCCGGGAACCCGGCGTCTCCCAGTTCCACCGGAGACCCTCAGGACGCGGCATGACGACGGCCGTGGACCACCTCAGCCCCGCCCAGTGGGATACGTGGTACCGCGAGGGCCGCGCCATAGACCGTCTCGTGACCGCAGCCGAGGCCGACCGATTCCTCCAGCACATCAACCCGTCCGCCGGGTCGTCCGTGCTCGATGTCGGTTGCGGCATCGGCCGCTTCAGCAGGCAGCTCGTTCGCTGGGGCTACGACGTGCTGGGCTTGGACTTCTCGCCGGCGGCGATCCAGACCGCCCGAAGGCAAGGCACCGAAGGTCGGCTGCGTTACGGCGTCCGCGACTTCGATGCGGACGCGATCCCGACCC
Source organism: Streptomyces sp. NPDC037301 (assembly GCF_055602785.1). NCBI lineage: Bacteria > Bacillati > Actinomycetota > Actinomycetes > Kitasatosporales > Streptomycetaceae > Streptomyces > Streptomyces sp. NPDC037301. The sequence continues at coordinate 48,230 of NZ_JBVJWD010000045.1, read as the reverse complement.
AGTTGCAGCCCGCCTCGCTCGATCTCATCGTCTGCCGCAACGTCCTGCCGTTCATCGATCACCAGCGCTTCATGGTCGACGCACGACGTTGGCTGCGGCCTGGTGGGCAGTTGTACGTCCTCGTCCGCGTCTGGTCCGAGCGTGGAGCCGAGCCGGACGAGAGGCCGTGGCAACGCGGCTTCACCGAGGAACAGGTCCAGGCCCTCCAGAACGGGTGGGCCGAGCAGGAACGCTGCTGGCTCGGCAGGCACACTGCTCTGTTCCTGTCCGGCGAGCGTCGTCGGACTTTGTGACATGGGACGTTCGCCCACCCGCCCACCACCTCTTCCCTTCCTTCGAGGAGATCTCGCCGTGACGACCCGCCCGATTCCTCCACCTTCGGCTGGCTCTGCGCCGACAAAGCGAACCCCTTCCGGTACGCCGCCACGTGCCCTTCTCCTCGACCTCGACGGCGTCCTGCTCGACACCCGGCCGGTCATGGAGAAGGCGTGGTGTGAGGTCCAGGCGGCTCATGGCTTCGACATGCCGTTCGCCTCGTACGAGCGCCACTTAGGGCGCGAGTTCAACGACATCATGCGCCGCCTCGGAGTGAGGGACGCCGAACTCGTCCATGAGACGTACGAGACAGCGTCCCGGGCCGCCTCCCACCTCGCCCGGCAGTTCGCCGGCATCGCGGAGGTCCTCCACGCCTTCGCTGCCGCGGACTGGCGGCTGGGAGTCGTGACGTCAAAGCCCCTGGACCGCGCCGCACCGCTTCTCGCTCAACTCGGTTGCCCCTTCGCCACCGTTCGCACGCCGAGCAGCGTGGGCCGCGCGAAGCCGGCACCGGACCCGATCCTGCTGGCCCTGATTGACCTGGGGGTCGACCCCTCTGCGGCCACGTATGTGGGGGACATGGCGGTCGACCAGGAATCGGCGGCTCGCGCCGGCGTCGCGTACGTCCACGCGGGGTGGGGATACGGGCAGCCCACCTCACCCATTCCGGAGATCGTCGCGTCGCCGCAGGAGCTGCTGCAGCTCCTCCACTTCGTCGGGCCGTCCGAGCCGTTCGTTGAGGGGAGCCTGGTGTGAGTACCCGTCCGACCGGCGGCCTGGGCCTGGTCCGTTCCGACTTCGGCGGCCAGCCCCGATGGGCTCTCGTCGGCAGCGGCGCCCTCGGCCACGTACAGACCGAGTGCATCAAGACGGCCGAGCTGGAGGCCATACCCCTCGACCGAGAAGAACTGCGCGACCTCGTCGAGACCGTCATGGCCGCCTTGGAGAGCTACAGCGGTGCGCTCGCCTTCACACCCGGTGGTGTCGGCTGGTTGCATGTGCAGCACGTTCCCGTTCGGCGCTTCGTGGCCGAGATCCTGCGCAAGCTGCTGGCCCTGAGCTCCTGGGAGCCGTTCGCGGCGGCTCCGGGGCCCGTGACCCTCGCCCCGTACGAAGGGCTCGTCGGTCTGCGTTCGAGCAGCTCAAGGGAGTATCTGGCCTACACCGTCACCTGGTCCGGCATCGCCTACCTGCTCGGAGCAGCGACCCCGTACAACCCGTCCCGCTCCGCCCAGTTGCGCAATCTCTCTCGGGCCAGCAGGGCGAACAAGGAGCCGAGCCCGCTCCCCTCGCGTCTACGGGAGAGAGACGTCGTAGCGCTGTCCTGGTCCTCCCGCCACGCGGCCACCCTGATGCCGGTGCTCGTCGAGCTGGAGCGCGACGGGCGGACGAGCCTCATGCTCGACCTCGCCACCGATCCCGTGGAGCGATGCCCGGCACCGGCGACCACGGGCATCGACCTGTGCACGTCGCCGAGCGACCTCTTCACCCTTTCCGGCACCGCCGAGGACCTCTACCTGCCCGAGGACCACCACACCGTCCGCATCAAGGACCACTCCGTCCAACTCACACGGCTCGTAAGGCTCTTGTCCGTACTCCTGGAGTCGAGCGGCGGGTGCACACAGCCCTCGTGGCGGGCCCTCGTCCAGACGGAAACGTGGCTGGGCGGTGTCCTTGCCGCGACTCGGCCACATACCGTCCTCCTCAGCAACGACACCAGCCCGCTGGGTGCGCTGTCCGTGCACACGGCGGAACGCCACGGCGCGAACACGGTCCACGTCCAGCACGGGGCGTGGACGGCGGAGTCGGTCGCATGGCCGGCACTGCACAGCCGCGACGTCGTCGTGATGGGGGAAAGGGACCGCCCGCTGGCGACAGCGTGGGTGCGCCACCCCGCCGCCGAAGTGCACGTGCTGGGACAGCCCCGCTTCGATGCGCTCGCGGGCCTCGGCCGTGAGGCGCAGCGGCGGTACTTGGAGAAGTTGCTGGCTCCCGGCAACCGCCGCGCTCCCGCCCGGATCGCGGTATGGGCCTGCCAGCCGTTCGGCCCCGATCGGCTCAAGGCCCAGGCAGACCTTCTCCTGGACGGACTACGTGCGGCGGACAGCGACTGGGGGCTCGTCATCGCCCCGCACCCGGCTCAGAGCACCGACGTCTTCTCCCTACTGCTCCGGAGTGACGGAGAGGACCTTGTGGCCATGGCCGATCCACGAGTCGGCGCCCGGGGCTGCCTGGCTGGAGCCGACGCCCTGGCGAGCGCCTACTCGACGTGCGGGATCGAGGCCGCTCTGCTCGGCGTCCCGGTCCTCGAAATCGGCTCGCCGAGCGAACGCACCCTGGACCTGGCCTGCCATGGCCTCGCGAAGCGGTGCAGCAACGCTCACGACGTCGCCGAGGCGCTCTCCGCACTGCGCGATCCACACCCACCCGTCCCGCAGACGGCCACGGACGCGGTGTGCCGGTGGCGCGGCAACAGCGCGGCCCAGGTCGCGTGCCTCATCACCCAGCGCGCCGAAGCCCGCGCCACGTCTTCCGATCACGTCCACCACGATGCCCACGGCGCGGCCTCTGTGCCGCCCCAGGGTGAAGGAGTCCCTTCCCGATGACGCACCTCACCGCCGACAGCATGGCCGAGCTGTTCGCCGGCGCCATCACGCTGGCCAAGTCCGGCGAGAAAGTCAGCCCCCGGAGCATGGCCACCCGGGAAGTCCGCGACGTCCACCTGCTGCTCACCCAGCCGCGCGCCCGTCTGCTCTACGCGCCCCCGGCCAGGATCGTGAACCCGGCCTTCGCGGTTGCCGAGACCGTCTGGCATCTGTCCGGCTCCGACGCCCCGTGGATCTTCGACTACAACGCGCGGCTCCGGCAGTACGCCGACGACGGCGTACTGCTCGGCGCGTACGGGCCCAGGATGCGGAACTGGGCCGGCAAGGTGGACCAACTGGCCCGCGTCGTGGAGATCCTCAAGGAGGACCCCGACTCCCGTCGGGCCCTGATCCAGCTCTACGACCCGGCCCAGGACGCCGCCGGGCACAAGGACGTGCCCTGCACCCTCGGCTTCCGCTTCCACCTTCGCGTCGGCCGCCTGCACATGGCGACCACGATGCGCGGCCAGGACGTGTGGATCGGCATGCCGTACGACGTGTTCTTCTACACCGTGTTGCACGAGCTGGTCGCCGGGTGGCTCGACGCGGAGCTGGGCGAGTTCCACCTGCACGTGGGCTCGCTGCACATCTACGACAACCACGTCGAGCAGGCCGAGCACCTGACCTCGCTCGCGGCGAGCCCGGTCATGCCCGACCTGAGAACGCCGTGGAAAGGCTTCGACGGCCTGCTCGACCAGGTCGAGGCCCGTGACGTGACCAGTCACCCCGGCTGGGACACGATGGCTGTGACGCTGCGCAGCTACCGGCTGTGGAAGGACGGACAGCGCAAGCAGGCGTGGCGGGCAGCCGACGGGATCGACGGTCCCCTCGGCCAGGCCCTCACCGCCTGGTACGGCGAGCTGGAACGCCGCTCGTCCAAGCCCGCCGCGACGGCCGGGGCGAGGTGACGGCCGCCATGAAGCGCACCCCTTCGGTCGTCCTCGGTCTGTGCTCGTACACCCATGACTCGTCGGCAGCCCTGCTGTTGGGCGGCGAACTGATCGGCTTCGTCGAGGAGGAACGCCTCTCCGAGCAGAAGCACACCAAGGCGTACCCGGCCCACGCGGTCGAGTGGCTGCTCGACCAGGCCAAGCTCACCGCCGCCGACGTGGACGCCGTCGCCTACAACTTCCAGCCCGCCCGCTACCTCGCCGAGTCGCCCGCTGCTCTTCGGCTGACGCTCTCCCCGGCGACGCGCGACCGGGCCATCGCCCGAGCACACGGGTTCGCCAAGGTGGCCGTGCGCACCCAGCGGCGCATGCGTCTTATCGGCCGGCAGTTTCCCGCCGCCCGCGTCGCGCCGGTCCTGCATCACCGCGCCCACCAGCTCACGGCCTTCGCCGCGTCGGGCTGGGACGAAGCCGCCGTGCTCGTGGTCGACAGCCTCGGCGAGCGGCAGACCACCACCATCGCCCGCGGCCACGACACGCTCCGCCCTCGAACGCAGACCCTGGAGGCGATCAACGACCCGGCCTCCCTGGGGTACGTGTACGGCGCCGTCACCGAGCACCTGGGCTGGCGCCGGGGCGACGAGGAGGGCACCGTGATGGCGCTGGCCGCCCTCGGCGACTCCGCCCGGTTCCGCCGCCTGTTCGCCCAGGCCGTCCGCACGACGGCAACGGGGTTCCGCATCAACCCCGCCTACTTTCCCGCGCGCACCCTCACGTCGGGATACCCGCGGACGTCCCGCCGCTTCATCGCCGAGACCTGCCCCGAACGGCACCCGAGCGAGCCCCTGGCCGAAGCCCACCGGGATCTGGCCGCGGCCCTCCAGGAACGGACCGAGCAGGTCATGGTGCACCTGGCCCGCCGCGCTCGCGTGCTCACCGGCTCCCGGCGCCTGTGCATGGGGGGCGGTGTCGCCACGAACTGCGTGAGCATCGGCCGGATCATCGAGGCCGGCATCTTCGACGAGGTCTTCGTGCCGCCCGCGCCCGGTGACGCCGGTACCGCGATCGGTGCCGCCCTCGCCGTGCACGTCGACGGACGCAGCCCACGACCGGTGACCGGCGTCGCCCGAACCTGCTACCTCGGCCCGTCCTACGAGGACCAGCCCCTCGACCTCACGCCCTGGCCCGGCCTTCACCAGAAGACCCTGGGCATCGAAACCGCTGAGTTCCTCGCCGACCAGCTGGCCCACGGCACGATCATCGGCCTGTTCCAGGGGGCCGTCGAAGCCGGGCCGCGCGCCCTGGGCAACCGCTCGATACTCGCCTCCCCGCTGGAGCCCGGCGTCGTCGAGCGGCTGAACGCCACCGTGAAGTTCCGCGAGCCGTTCCGGCCCTTCGCCCCCATGGTCCTGGCCGAGCGCGCCTCGGACTTCTTCACCCTCCGCCAGCAGGCGCCGTACATGTCCATGGCCTCCGGCGTGACGGACAAGGCGCGCGAGCACGTACCGGCCATCGTGCACGCCAACGGCACCTCCCGGCTCCAGACCGTCACCAAGGCGCAGAACCCGTTCATGCACGCGGTACTGGCCGCCTTCGGCCGCCGTACCGGTGTGCCCGTGCTGATCAACACATCCCTCAACGTCAAGGGCAAGCCGATCTGCGGAACACCGGAGATGGCCCTGGACTGCCTGGCCAACTCCGGGCTCGACGCCCTGCTCCTCGAAGGGCGGTGGATCACCAAGTGAAGATCGGATACAGCTTCTGGGGCTTCCTCGGCAACGGCGTCACCGACACCCCGGACGGGGGCCGAAGCCACCGCCGCCCCTTCATCGACGCCCTCCTCGACCACGGTCACGACATCGTCTTCCTGCAGGCCGACCGCGACCGCCTCGAAGCGGGCGACGACCTCGGCAACGCGTACACCTTCGACGACGGCCTCCCGGACATCGACGCCCTGCTCCTGGAGTGGCGCTGGGCGATCACCGGCCGCAACACCACCGTGTGCGGGACCGAGGGGCACACTTGCGACCTGCACCGCCAGGCCCAGCTCGTCAACCACTACACCGTGCGGCACCAGACGCCCACCGTGATCTGGGACAAGGACCGCACCCTGCGAGCCGAAAGCGTGTGGCGCCGCACGTCGCACACCCGCGTCTGCGAGGCCGCCCTCGCACCGAGCCCCGGTGCGCGCTCGTTGCTCTTTCCCGTCGCCGAGGACCTCCTCGCCCAGGCGGACCCCGTGGCCCTCACGGCACGGCCGCGGGACCTCGCGCTCGGCTACGTGGGCAATCAGTACGATCGCGACGAGCCCTTCGACCGCTTCTTCGCCCCGGCCGCCGCCCGCGTCGAGCACCTGGTCGCCGGGAAGTGGACGAAGACCGACCGCTGGCCGCACGTCCACTTCCTCGGCCGGATCCCGTTCGAGGCCGCCGCCGGCGTTTACGGCCGGTCCCTGGCCACGGTTCTCATGCTGCCCGAGCGGTACGCCGCCGTCGGGCAGATGACCCAGCGCATCTTCGAGGCCGTGCTCGCCGGGTGCCTGCCCCTGGCCCCGGCGGACATCCGCTACGTCGACCGGTTCGTACCGGACGAGATGATCGTGCGCTCCGGCCGAGACGTGATCGAGCGGCTCTCCTACCTCCGCGAGATCGCCGGCACCCAGCAGCACGCCGACCTGATCGCCGCGTGCGTGGACCACCTGAGCGTGTTCGGCCTGAGCAAGCAGGTCGACACCCTGGAATCCGTACTGCACGGGCTCGTCCGGCCGGGCAGGACCGAGCGGGGAGCTGCCTGATGCAGACCGCTCCACAGGCCATGGCGCCTGGATCATCCGAATGTGTCCTGGGGGAAGGCCCCGCCGGACACCCGAACCTCTCTACGCTGGAGCACCATGAAGAAGGTCGCCATCGTCGGCTGCGGAGGCAGCGGCAAATCCCACGTGGCCCGCGAACTGGGCAAGATCCTCGACGCCCCGGCGACGCACCTGGACGCCGCGTTCTACGACGACGAGTGGAACGCGCTCCCCATGGACAAGTTCACCGAGGTGCAGCGCGAGCTGGTCTCGCAGCCGCGGTGGGTGATCGACGGCAACTACAACTCGACGCTGCAGGTGCGGCTCGAAGCCTGCGTCACGGTGGTCCTGATGGACGTGTCGACCGTGGCGGCGCTGTACGGGATCTTCTCCCGGCAGATCCGGCACGGGGCGGGGCACAAGGGCAACGGGGTGCACAACCGCATCCACTGGGGCGTGATCAAGTACGTCGCCACGTACCGGCGCAAGATGCGGCCCCGGGTGCTGGCGAAGATCGAGGAGTTCGCGGCCGGAGCCGACGTGGTGCTGCTGGCCAACCGGCGGCAGACGCGCCGCTGGCTGCGGAAGGCCGCCGCCGAGCAGTCCTGAACGGCCCGCGCCCCCGGACAGGGGGTGCGGCATGAACGAGCCCAACCCGTTCCTGGACCCCGCCCGGCAGCAGGAGCTGTACGGGCACGCCTCCCGGCTGGCCGGGCGGACCAGCGCCCTGATGCGCGCGAAGACCTCCGGCCGCCCCGTGCCCGAGACGATCGTCAGCCTGGTGCAGACCCACCACGCGCAGCCGGACCGGCTCGGCGTGGTGCTCGACATCGGTTGCGGTCGCGGCACGAGCAGCCTGGCCATCGCCGAACAGCTCCGGCCGCAGCGCGTCGTCGGCCTGGACGCCGCCCCCTCCCTGCTCGCACAGGCCCGCGAGCGCGCCAAGGAACTGCCCGACGCAACGGTGGACTTCATCGAAGGGGATTTCCACGCCATCCCGCTGCCCGCCGGTTCGTGCGACGTCGCCGTCGCCGCGTTCTGCCTCTACCACTCACCGCAGCCACAGGACGTCATCGCACAGATCGCCAGGGTTCTCGCACCCGGGGGTCTGGCCGTGCTCGTGACAAAGGGACTCGACAGCTATCGGGGGATGGACCAGCTCGTCGCTTCCGCCAGCCTCGACGTGCGGGCCGACCAGCACGAGAGCCTCTACACCGCTGCGCACAGCGGGAACCTCGCCGACCTGGCCACCTCCTCGCTCGACGTGATCGCCGTCCGGGACGAGGAACACGCCTTCACCTTCGACGGCCACGATCACCTCGCGCAGTACCTGGCCACGAACCCCAAGTACAACCTCGCGCCCGGCCTGTACGGCCATCCCGAAGCCCTGGCCGCCACCATGCACGAGGCCCTTCCGGACCAGCCGCTCACCACGCGGTCCCTCATCACCTTCGTCATCGCCCAGCCGAAGAGAGGGCCGGCATGACTCCCCTGTACTTCACCAAGCACTACCCGACGCCGGAGCGCACCGCTGCGGCGGTCCGCCACTACCGGTGGATCGGCCAGCACGTGAAGCCGCTTCGCCAGCCGGCGCTCATCTCCACCGGCTCCGACAGCCTGACGTTCGAAAGGATCGAGGGCCGCCCGGTACGTCTCGAGGACCTCCCGCGCATGGCGGAACTGCTGGGCCATGCGCATGGTGCCGCCTGGAGCAGTGACCTCCAGACGGCGTCGTTGAACACTCCGCACCGCTTCCAGGACGGCACGGCGTTCGATGACTACCTCGGCCCGCGAGAAGCTGCCCTCCGACGACGCCATGCACAGGGCTACCTGCCGGACAAAGTGTCCTTGTACGCGATGCTCGGCCTGCTGGAAGAGACAGCACAAGGGCCCTCCGCTTTCTACAAGGACAGCAACCCCCGGAACTTCATCATCACCAAGGCCGGGGACATCGTCACCGTCGACACCGACGACCTGTCCCTCGCGCCGATGGGCTTTGACCTCGCGAAGCTGATCGCGGCGCTCCATCTGACGTACGGACCGCTCACGGACCAGGCCATCAACGCCGCCCTGTTCGCCTACAACGCGGGGGCCGGATGCTACGGCGCACGCCTCGGCGCCACGGACCGCGAACGCCTCGACAACTTCCTCGCCCTGCACGCCGTCCTGACCGCCCCGTACGTCGGGCGCAACGGCTACCACTACAGCTGGCCGATGCGCCCCCGCCCCCGAGGAACCTCATGATCACCACCGAACTCGTCTTCGTACGGCACGGCCAGGCCCAGTGCAACGCCGATGGTCTCGTCGGGGGCCCGCGCACCTGCACCGGGCTGACCAACCTCGGGTACGCCCAGGTCGATCAGGCCGCACGCCGCCTGGCCGCCGAGCACCTGAAGCAGCCCTTCGACCGCGTCTACACCGGTCCGCGCATCCGGCTGATCCAGACCGGCGAGATCATCAGCCAGGCCCTGCAGATACCCATGTCCACCGACGAACGCCTCGACGGCCCCGTCCACGGCGACGCCGACGGCAAACCCTGGACCACGGTGAAGACCGCTGCGGAGGGCGGCCCCCACGCTCACCCGGACAAGCAGTGGGCCACCGGCTCCGACACCTGGAACGGCTACCTGGAGCGCGCCGGGACCTTCCTGCGCGAAATTATCGATCAGCACCAGGGGCAACGCGTCGTCTTCGCCGCTCACGGCGAGACCGTGGTCACCGCCCACACGCTGCTCCTGGGCATCCCGATCGGTTCCCCCGCTGGCTTCACGGTCAACCACGCCTCCATTGCCCGTTGGCAGGAGCACCGCAACCGGCTCGGCCAGACCCGCTGGATGCTCGACCGGCACAACGACACCGAGCACCTCGTCCTCCTCGCGCCGGAGGCGTCCTCGTGACCACGGTGGCAGACGACCCGCGGATCCAGCTGGCGCACGACCTCCTCGGAGCAGTCGAGATCGTGCCGGACCCGCTGCTCCCTCCCCGGGTTGTGCGGGTGGTGGACGCCGACGGGCGGCACTTCGTCGCCAAGCAGCACGACGAGCACGACCGGTACGCGCGCGAACTCCACGCCTACCGAACATGGGGCACCCATTTGAACGGGCACGCTCCGGAGCTGGTCGGCCGCCACGACGCCACCCGCGCTCTGCTGCTGACCGCGTTCGCAGGCGATCGGGCGAACACGGTGGCACCGGGCTCACCCGAGGAGGAGCTGGCCCACCATGAGGCCGGCCACGTCCTCGGCAAGCTCCACCGCGCCACCTCCATGCCCCAGGGCGGCGCCGTCGGCGCAGCGCTGGCACAGCGCCTCCAGAGCTGGATCGAGCGGGCCGTTCACGCCGACCTGATCGACACGGCCGAGCGGAACCTGCTGAACCATCACGCGGCCATCCTGGACAACAGCCTCATGGGCAGCGCGGTCTGCCACCTCGACTACCAGCCGCGCAACTGGCTGGTCGGCGACGCCTTCGGCATCTGCGACTTCGAACACATGCGACGCGACGCCCGCATCCGCGACTTCGCCCGGCTCGAGTTCCGGCGCTGGCAAGCCGCGCCCCACCTGCGAACCGCCTTCCTCGACGGGTACGGACGCCCGCTGACCGACACCGAACGGCGCCTCCTGGAGTCCTTCGGCGCCATCGAGGCGGCCACCGCCCTGGTCAAGGGCCACAAGGAGAACGACCTCACCCTGAGCGCGCACGGCCGAACCGTCCTGTCCCGGCTCACCTGACCTTCGCCCCCTTCGACCACACTTCTCTGGAGATTCCCGTGCCGCAGCACGAGCAGCACCCGACCACCGCTGCCCCCCGCCGGGCCGTAGTGACCGGCTCCGCCGGCTTCATCGGCTCCCACCTCGCACACGCCCTCGTCCAGGCCGGCACCACCGTCATCGGCGTCGACCGCCGCGACCCGTCCAGCGACGCCACGGCCGCCGCCAACCTCGCCGCCCTGCGGGGGCTCTCGGGATACCACCACGTCACCGCCGACCTCCTCAACTGCGCGATCGACCCTCTCCTGATCGACGCGGACGCGGTCTTCCACCTCGCCGGAATTCCCGGCGTACGGCCTTCCTGGGGTCCGCAGTTCAGCGACTACCTCGCGTCCAACGTGCTGGCCACCCACCGGGTGCTGGAAGCCTGCACCCGCATTGGCGTCCCGCGGCTGGTCGTCGCCTCCTCCTCCAGCGTCTACGGTCCGACGGACGGCGGCGCGAGCGGCGAAGGCGACCGTCTGCAGCCGGCGTCGCCGTACGCGGTGACCAAGCTGGCCGAGGAACAACTCTGCCTCGCCTACGCCGCGCGCCCCAGCGGTCCCACCGTCGTCGCCCTGCGGTACTTCACCGTCTACGGCCCCCGGCAGCGTCCGGACATGTTCACCCACCGCGCCCTGCAGGCAGCTCTGACCGGGCAGCCGCTGCGCCTGTACGGAGACGGTCACCAGCGACGCGACTTCACCTACATCGACGACGTGATCGCAGCCACGATTGCCGCCGCCGCGGTGCCGACAGCGCACGGCGCGATCAACGTGGGCGGCGGGTCGAACGCGTCGCTGCTGGAAGTGATCAACATTGCCACCAGCCTCATCGGCCGCGACGTCCAGATCCAGCAGGACCACGCGCGCAGCGGAGACGTCCTCCTCACCCGCGCCGACCCCAGCCGTGCCCGAGAGGTCCTCGGCTGGCAGCCGCGAGCCGACCTCCACAACGGGCTGCGCGCTCACATGCAGGCTCTGGCCGCCCAGACCCCGAACAACAGCCGAGCTGCATAACCCCGTGACCCGGAGCCCGAGAGGAGACGCAATGGAAAGTCCCGAGCGAGCGCGGCTGGACGCCTTCTTCCGGCAGGTCACCGCGCAGTTCCCCGCCGGCGACACGGTCACGACGCTGGTCATCACGCATCTGCTCCCCGAGCGGCCTGCGTTCCTGCGCGCCATGAACGCGGTGTCCACGGTAGGCGCTGTGCTGCCCAAGCCCCGGTCGATCCACCAGCCGACCCTCGACGAGGTCCGCCGCACCTTCACGGTCCATGACCTCACCCGGGAACGGTTCACCGACGACGCCCAGGCTCTGGACTACCTGGAGGAGACAGCCAGCGGCCGGGACATCGTCCTGGTGGACATCGGCGGCTACTTCGTGGCGAGCCTCGACACCCTCGTGGGGAAGTTCTCCGGCCGCATCTTCGGCGTCGTCGAGGACACGGAGAACGGACACCAGCGGTACGCGGCGCTCGACTCCCTGCCGTGCCCGGTCGTCTCCGTGGCCCGCTCCCCGCTCAAGGACTGCGAAGACCACCTCGTCGGCCGGTCGATCGTGTTCTCCACCGACGCCCTCGTCCGCGCCCGCGGGGACATCCTGACCAGTCGCAACGCCTGCGTCATCGGCTTCGGGAAGATCGGCCGTGCCATCGCCCAGACCCTGCGCGCCCAGGACCTGCGCGTCACCGTGTACGACAGCGATCCGATCAAGCGGGTCCAGGCGCACTCCCTCGGCTTCCACACCAGCGCGTCCACCGCCGAGGCCGTACGCGACGCGGAACTCGTCCTGTGCGCCACCGGCAATCTCGCCCTGCGACAGGGAGACTTCGCCGCCTTGCGCAACGGCGCGTACCTCGGATCGGTGACCTCGTCCGAGGATGAACTCGAACTCGGAAGCCTCCACGACCTCTACCAGCGCAGCCCCGTCAGCGCCCAGTTGACGCGATACGAGGTCACTGGCCATTACTTCTACGTCCTCGCTGACGGCGGTGCCGTCAACTTCGTGCACGGCGCCGCCGTCGGCGCGTACATCCACCTCGTCCAGGCCGAGATACTCGCCGCCACAGCCGCGCTCAGCCACGCCCGCTTCCAGCCCGGACTGCACGAGATGCCGGCGACCGACCGCGACGCCATCGCCAGAACCTGGCTCCACCACTTCGAAAGGTGACCCCCAGTGCCCCCTCCGTCCACCACATCCGCTCCGTCACCGAGGCGTACCTCGCCCGCCACCCGGACGAACGCGACTCCCTCTCTATCCTGTTCGCCGCACTCGCCGCCTCGGACGACCCCACGAACCGCAAGACGTTCCCCGCCCACGTGACGTGCAGCGCCATCGTCATCGACGGCGACCGGCGCGTGCTGCACATCGTGCACAAGGCGTCCGGGAAGCTGCTGGCGCCCGGGGGTCACAACGAAGCGGATGACCGGCACCTGCGCGACGCCGCTCTGCGTGAACTGCACGAGGAGGCAGGCATCCCGCCCAGCACCGTCGTTCCCCTCTCCGGCTTCGAGGACGTTCCCCTCGACATCGACGTGCACACCATCGACGCGAACGCCTCGAAGGACGAGCCGGTCCACCACCACGTTGACTTCCGCTGGGGCTTCCTTCTCGGCGCAGAGCACGCGGTGACGCTCCAGGAAGAGGAGGTCGACGGCTACGAATGGCGGCCGTTCACGAGCGCCGCCTCACCCACCGTCCGCTCGAAGCTCGCCCTGCTGACCTGAACGCCCGCACTTACCCGACGACCAGGAGGACGCCGTGGCCGCCACCACAGCCCTGCCGACCGACGCCACACCGCGCCGGCACATCGCCGTCATACCCTGCCGCTGGGGCGCTTCGCGCTTCCCCGGTAAACCGTTGGCCCGCCTCGGCGACAAGCCTCTGCTCTGGCACGTCCACCAGCGCTGCCTGGAGGCCAAACGTCTCGACGGAGCCGTCGTGGCGACCGACGACGAACGCATCGAAGCGGCGTGCCACCAGCTGGGCATCGAGTGCATCCGTACCGGAGAGCACCTCACCGGCACCGACCGTGTCGCGGAGGTCGCCGAGCGCCTGCAGGCCGATGCGTACATCAACGTCCAGGGCGACGAGCCGTTCATCTCGCCGACCGCCATCGACGCCATCTCCGGGGCCCTGGAGCACCTGCCGCCGGGCACGCTCGCCGTGAACGCGTACACCGAGCTGGTCGACGTCGGCGCCGTCCTAGACCACAACGTCGTCAAGGTCGTCGTTGCGTCCCAGGGCGACGCCCTGATGTTCTCGCGCCAGCCCATCCCCTATCCGAAGGGCGACCGACCGAAGTATCTCCGCCAGCTGGGCCTCTACGGCTTCACTGGCCCGGCTCTCCAACGCTTCCGACAGCTCCAGCAGGGGCCCCTGGAGCGCGCCGAGGGAGTGGAGATGCTGCGCTTCGTCGAACACGGTCACGCCGTACGGATGGTGCCTGTCGCGGACGACGGCGTCGCGGTGGACACTCCAGAAGACCTCGCGCGAGCCAGCATCCTGCTCGCGCAGTACGTAGAAGTATGACTTCTACTCACCGACCGGCTACACCAGGACAGGAAGCGATGCCAGCCCGCGAACGAGACGGGTGCGCCGCCAGTCCAGTCGGTCAGGTGGCGCAGCAAGCCGGATTCAGGGGAACCGAGCCAGTACCGCTCGCAGGGCGATCTCCGCCTCGGCCTTGGCCAGGCGAGCGCCGACACAGCGATGGATGCCATGGCCGAAGCTGAGATGAGCGGCGGCGTCGCGGTCCAAGTCGAGCAGGTCCGGCGACGGGAACCGCTCCGGGTCGCGGCTGGCGGCTCCAAGAGCGACCAGCACCGGGACACCGGCCGGGATATCGGTACAGCCGAGCGTGACGGCCTCCGTGGTGAACCGGAAGGTGGCTGTATTGACGGGGGAATTGAACGAAGCAGCTCGTCCAGCACGGCTGGGACATCGTCCGGATTTTCCTGAAGGCGATCCAGCTCGGCAGGGTGCTGGAGCAGCGCCAGGGCGGCGTTGCCGAGGAAGTTGGTGGTGGTCTCGTGTCCGGCCACGAGCACCAGCACCGCCAGAGAGACCAGCTCTTCCTCGCTCAGATGGTCGTCTCCGTCGCGAGCCGAGATGAGCCGGTCAAGAAGAGAGCCATCGGGGTCCATGCGCTTTGCGGCGATGAGGACCGTCATGTTGTCGGCCATGGAATGCGAGGCCGCGTCGATAACGTCGGGCTTGCCTGCCGCGAACAGCTCTCCGGACCAGCGCTGGACGTCGGGCCGGTCTCCCTCCGGGACTCCGAGCAGCTCACAGATCATGATGACCGGCAGCGACACCGCCAGGCCGGCCACGAAGTCGAACCGCTCGCCGACGGGCCACTGATCCAGCAGCTTGTCGGTGACCTGGGCAATGAACGGACGCAGCTCCGTGACGGCCCCGGTCGTGAACGCCTTGGTCACTAGCGGTGGTTTGTTGACGGCGGGTCAGGGCCGTAGTAGGCCGGTAGCAGAGGAACGTCGCCTCGCCGCCTGGGGGCTTGTGATGACTCGCCGTCTGCCGTGTCCGCCCGCTCCGGGCCCGCTGGAAGCCTACGCCGCGCGCTTCGATGACCTGCTCTCGACGTTGGCACAGCGCCGCGGGTTCCGCGAGTACCTCGCGGGACTGCTGCTGCCGCGGGACCAGAACAAGACCCTGACCTGCCTGGCCGGCACCGAACCCGTCGTCGGGGCCCAGCACGCCTCGGTGCAGCGGCTGCAGTTCTTCCTGTCCGAGTCGTCCTGGGACCACGAGCGGGTCAACGCCCGCCGACTGGAACTGCTGCTGACCGATCCCGCGACCGCCCCGCACCCAGGCGGGGTGCTGGTGATCGACGATTCGGGCGACCGCAAGGACGGCAAGGCGACCGCGCACATCGGCCGCCAGTGGCTGGGCCGGCTAGGCAAGACCGACAACGGCATCGTCACCGTGACCACCTGCTGGGCCGACGAGAACCTCTACTACCCGCTGCACGCCGTGCCCTACAGCCCCGCCCCTCACTTCCCCAAGGGCAAGAGCGACCCCGGCTTCCGCACGAAGCTGCAGATCGCCGCAGAACTGGCCCGCACCGCGAAGGCTGCCGGGGTAGCCTTCCGCGCCGTGGCCGCCGACTGCGCCTACGGCGACCAGGACGGCTTCCGCAGACAACTCGACGCGGCAGGACTGCCGTTCGTCATGGCCCTCAAACCGAGCCACGGCACCTGGGCCTACGGCAAGGATGCCTACACCCCCGTCCATGCCGCCCACGCCTTGACCTGGACGGACCCCGAGCACCCGGGTGACTGGACCTCCGTCGAGCGCACCTTCCGCGACGGACACACCGAGACCTGGTGGGCCGCCGACGCGACCCTTGGCTGGTGGGGACCCGACGGAAACGTCCGTCTCGTCGTGGCCACCACCGACCCTGCCACGCTGCCCCCGCAGGCCACCTGGTACCTGGCCACCGACCTGCCCCGCCCCGGCGGACCCCGCGAGGCCGACAGTTCCGAACCGGCCGCCGACTTGAATGAAGTCGTCCGGATCTACGGCATCCGACACTGGATCGAGCAGAGCTACAAGCAGATCAAGGACGAACTGGGCTGGGCCGACTTCCAGGTCCGTTCCGATACCGCCATCCGCCGCCACCAGACCCTGGTGAACTGCGCGTTCTCGTTCTGCTGGGACACCTGGTTCGCTCAACCTCCGGACCGGGAGCCTGCCGTCGTCCCCACGGCCCCGCCGACTGTCACAGCGGTGGGGCCGGCTGAGAGGGGGCCCCAGCAGACCCCACCAGCCCCAACCGGCCAGCTGGCCGCAGGCGATTCGCGCCGTCCGGGCCTGGCTCGACCCCTGGACCACCCTTCAACGCTGCTGGCGAGCCTGGAGCAACGCACCCCCGCCACCCGAACTTCAAGCCCTGATCAACGCCGTCGGCGCAGGCCACCCACTCGATCTCTACTCCCCGGTCTAACAAACCACCGCTAGCAGGTGAGCGGTGATGTCGATCGGGGACGAGCTTGGAGAGATGGTCCGGATGCTTGGGCGCCTCCCGGCTGAGGAGCTGGATCGTTTGCTGCTGGACCTGGGCGGTGCTCCCCGGGCGGAGAGTGAAGTCCCTGGGGAGCGATTCAGGCCCTTGCCGTCCGCGAGGGTGCCTTCTCGGGTTGTCGTCCGAACACGCACTGTGCAGTACTGAGCTCGCAGGAGGGGCAGGCTGGGCAGTGCTCGGCCAGTGTCGGTGGCAGGGCCTAGGGTGCGGCGCATGTCTGCCTCATCACCTTGGCGCAATGCCGAGACTCCCCTGTCACCGGTGTACCCCTTCAACGAGCCAGGGGAACCGATCACCCTGTACGAAGGGCCGGTTACCGGGCCGGCCGGGACTGAGGTGCCCGGGGTTGTCCAGTACGACTGCTCTCCGAAGCCCGGGATCTCATGGAGGCTGCATACCGAGGACCATGACCTCGCCTCTACGGACCGGACCGAGCTGAGTCTGCTTGACCTCGGCTTCGAGCTGCCGGTCTTCGCCAGGGATGCTGTGAGTGGCTGGTCCAACGGCACTTCCTACGGAGACCCCACCGCTCCGCTCGACCGTGTCGTCGCTCACTGGGTCAACCTGCCCCGATGGCACGGATCAGCCCACCTGGCAGCCCGTGCCGCCGATGGAACGCCGCTACTGGTGCCCGCTGGGCGCTGCGTGTACGAGGTGGACGAATGGAAGATCACGCTGGACGTCCGCCCTGACCACAAGGCTGTTCTCTCTGACGTGCGGCAGGCCGACGTGTACGTCATGACGCACGTGATGGAGATCCGTCGGCTGAACGGAAACAGGTTCACGGCTGCCGAGGTCAGCCCTGTTCTCGGTGCCCTGCACGTCGGGCTGTCCTTCGCGCTCGGCCGGTGGGTCGCTCCCGCCCTGCCCGTCGGACAGAACGACCAGGAGCAGACGGTGTGGGGCCAGTGGGGCCCGATGCTCTGCGACCCGGCGCGCCGCATCAGCTCAGGCTGGTGGTACCCCGAAGACCAGGAGTCCTTGGCCGATCTGCTGGCCTGCCTCCTGCCCGCGTTCCGCGATCCCGACAAGGGACAGGCGCTTCGCCTGCAGATGCAGTACGCGATCACTGCCATAGCGGACCGAGGATTCGTCGAACAGCGGATCATGAGCGGAGCTGCCGGACTGGAGCACGTGATGTGGCAGGAACTCGTACTCAGCGGTCGGCTCACGGAAGCCGAGTTCACACCCCGCGCCTGGCCGGCGCATAGAAAGCTGCGTACGGTCCTGACGGACGCGGGGGTAGAACTGGAAGTGCACGCAGACCGCCTTCCTGCGATTACTGCCTTCGCGGCGGCGCAGCAAGTGAGCGGAGGGCGGTCGGCGGATGGCGCCGATGTCGTCACACGAGTCCGTAACCGTCTTGTGCATCCTAAGGAGGCACAAGAACCCGTCTACGGGGTTAAAGGGCTGGTCACCGAGACCTGGCTCCTGACCCGCCATTACCTGGCCCTGCTGGTGCTCCACTCGATCGGCTTCCGAGGTTCCTACCAGGACCTTTCCAGGACCAACAGGTGGGTCGGCGAGACCGAGCCTGTCCCCTGGGCCTGAGATGTGCACATGAGTTCACGGGTTCGCTGCGCTCCTGCCCGAAGGCCGATTCGGCAGCCGAGGAGCAGCCCGATCCATCGCTCCGCCGATACGGTCCCCGTTGCCAGGCGCCTGACGTAGCGCCCGATCGACGAGTGTTGGAGGAGGGTGCCGTGGATATTGCCCGGCATGTGAAGCCCCTCTGTGCTCGCATCACATGCAGCACAATGGCCTATAGCCGGGAGGATGCAACAGCAATCCGCGGCTTCAATGCAGATACACGGCGAAGCGGGGCGGGGCAAGACGTGGAGACAGTACAGGTCGTCGGTGTACACGGAATCGGGCAGTCGAAGACTTCCGGGCATCGGCTGACCGCCGACTGGACCCGAGCGCTCCAGCGCGGCATCGACTCCCTGCCCGACATAGCAGCTTGTAGGGCGTCTCTCGAAGTTCCGCACTGGACGGCACTCCTGGCGAGGGGAACGGACCGCCTCGGCCCCGAGGACGATCTCTTCGGTGAGTCCGTGCCGATGGAGCCATCGGAAGAGGACTTCGTCGCCGAGGCTATAGCCGACCTTGTACGGCCCGAGGACGTAGCCTTTGCCGAGACCCAGCCCCTGGGCACGCTGGGACCGCCCAAGATGTGGTCACCGCGCCTGACCCGGCTGGCGATGGCCTATGACCGCCGTTTCCCCGGCGGTGGCGTGCAGTTCCTCGTCCGGCGCATGCGGGAGGTGCGCTACTACCTCACGAAACCAGCCCTGGCCGCCGAGGTCCGGGCGTTCGTTCGGGACGAGTTCACGCTAGATGCTGCCGTAGTTATCGGTCATTCGCTCGGCAGCGTCATCGCCTACGATCTGCTCCGCCGCAAGGAGATCGGTGCTGCGGGCATGCCCGGCTGTAGCCTACACATGCTGGTGACCTGTGGCTCGCCGATGGGCATCCCCGCCGTGCGGCGGCTCATGGGAATCACCGACGGCACACCCCTCCAGCTCGACTCGCACATCAGGTGGGTCAACGTCTATGACCCCGACGACTTCATCACCGGAGGCGCGAGCCTGTCCGCCGTCGCGCGGGGACTCACCGAAGCCCCGGTGGATAATGGCATCGGCGACCCGCATAGCGCCCTGCGCTATCTCCGCAGCGTGCCCGTGGCCCGCGCCGTGGTGGGCGGCCGACCGTGACACGCGCGCCAGCTCCGGATACCTTCGCCCGCCGCCTTGTCGTCATCGCGGTCTCGGAGTACGACGACGGATCTGCAGCCGAGCAGGAGGCGTTCGGCAAGGCGATTACCGCGCAGGTGACGGCGGTGAAGGACTGGTGGGCACATCCCTCTCTCGACGACGAGCGCCGTTTCGAGCCCTCCGAAGCCAAGCAGCTTCACGACTTGCGCGACCTGCGCACCTTCCTCCTGGAGGAGGACCTCGGGAACGCGGACGACGACGTAGCCCTCGTCGTCTACGTCACCGGGCACGGTCTGGCCCCGACGAACTCCCCCCAGCACTTCCTGCAACTGCGGGACACGTACGTGGACAGGCCGTACGCGACCGCGTTCCCGACCGCTGAGATCATCACCACCGTGCTTGACTCCCATGCCACGCACGTCTTGGTGATGGTGGACTCCTGCTTTTCGGGCCGGCTTGAGGCTGAGCTCAAGACCACGCTGAACGGTCTGCGGCAGGAGCGCCGCGCCCTTGCCTCGCTGGTGGTCCTCGTCGCAGGGAATGACCAGAGCACGCCCAGCCTGAATGCCTTCGCCAACGTCCTGCGGGCAGTGCGGGCACACTGCGAGAACAAGACCAATGGCTTCGCCGAGCCGCACCTAAGCTGGCAAGAATGGAAGAGCATCGTTAGAGAGGTGTTCGACCAGAGCACCATGGCCGACCTCGTGTACGCCTGGCCCACGCCCTCGGCCACTACAGAGAGGGCGCAAGAACAGCTGAGCCCCTGCCTGCCAAACCCTGGCCAGACGGGGATCGAACCGGTCTTGAAGGCTTCCTCCCATCAGGTCGGGTGGACACGCGCCCAGCTCGACACGTTCTGGATCTCCCGCGCTGCAGGTACCTCCGAACCGGACAATCCGGGCTGGTATTTCACCGGCCGTACCGAGCTGGTCAAGCGCATCCTCGCCTTCCTGACCGGCGCCGAAGGCGTATTGATCGTCACCGGCGTGGCCGGCTCCGGGAAGTCCGCCCTCCTTGCCCGCACCGTGACCCTGAGCGACAGCCGCTTCCGGGCCGACGAGACGTACCGCGCGCTGGTCACCCAGATCCCGGCAGAACTTCAGGTACCGGAAGGGTCCGTGGATGCTGCGGTCCTCGCCCGCAACACCGACCCGGACGAGCTCGCCCGGGCGCTCTGCGAGGCCCTCGGCGCCGGCCCGGGCCGGGCAATCCCGTCCCGGGCCGGCGGCCACGAGAGCGGACACCTCGCTCGGCTGCGGAACCTGTTGCAGAGCGAGGCGAGGCAGCGGGGCGAGTCGCTCACCCTAGTAATCGACGGCATCGACGAAGCCAAGAATCCAACCCGCATCATCACCGACCTGCTGCGTCCCTTGGCAGATCTTCGGATGCCGGACGAACGCCCTGCCGTCCGGCTGCTGCTCGGCATTCGCAGCACCCGCGCCAACACCTCAGCCGCCGCTGACGCTCCCGCCCCGCTCGCCCAGACCCCAGACCTCCTCGACTTGCTGGTCCGGGCCACCGCCGCCGGTACCCCCGTCCGCACGGACGGGTCCGACACCGCGCAGGACATCGCCTCGTACGTCCACGCGCTGTTGGAAGCACCGTATCGGGGGCAGGGGGGCCAGGAAGTGTCGTCGGCTCCGCCGCTCGGCCGCTACGGGGAACTGGCGGAGGCGGTGGCCCGGGAAGTGACCCCTTCATTCCTGGACGCCCGTATCGCGGCCGAGCGGCTGCGCGCACGATGCGTCCTGCCGGATCCGGAGGACCCTGAGTGGCTCCAGACCCTGCGCGAGGGCACCGAAGCCCTCCTGCGGGAAGACCTCCGTGAGGTCGCCGGAACACACTCCACGGCCGCCGAGCAACTCATGTCCGCATTGCGCGCCACTGCGCTCGCGTACGGGGCCGGCCTGCCATGGGCCGACATCTGGCCAGCCGCCGTGAACTGCCTGTCACCGACCTCCGTCGCCGACCCGGATGGCGTCATCCGGAAGGTGTGGCACAGCCGCCTCTCCGGCTATCTCACCACCGCGGTCGAGGACGGCCGGACCGTATACCGGCCGGTGCATGAGCGGATCGGTGAGACACTCCGGTACGCACCGCACACACTCCTCGGTGCCTCGCAAAAAGGCGTGCGTGAGAGGCTGTCGGACGAGGAGATCTCGGATAGCCACCGGGCTCTAGTCGGGGCATTTGAGCGGCTCATTCCTCGCGCGGGCGACCAGATCGCCCCGCACCCCTATCTGCGGCGCCACCTGGTGGCCCACGCTGCAGCCGCCAAGGTCCTCGACGGCAGCCACGTTCCGGCGCACTTCCTCCCCTGGGAGACCAGCGGCACCGTACGGGGCGCTCTCGGGCTCCCGGCCAACCCCACGTCCCGTACGCTGCACTTGGCCTCGTGGGCACGCATCGAGCCCTTCCTCGCCGATGCCCCACCCTCGGCACGCGCCGACAGCCTGGCCCTGACTGCTCTCGGCGTGGTCCGCGAATACGACGGCACCGCACTTAATACGCAGGATGCGACGGAGAGCGAAGCCGCGCCGACCCCGCGCGGCGAGAACGACGTGGCACCAGTACATCCGCGTGTCGTCCCGCGGTGGAACGAGCTGCGAGTGCCCGGAAATCTGCTGGGGCGCACCCAGGCAGAGGTGTCCTCGCTCGTGTCCTTTACGCTGCCCGACGGCACTCTCCTTGTGGCGGCAGGGGACAGCGACGGCGAGGTCCGCCTGTGGGACCCACTCACCGGCACCGACTTCGGGCTGCCCGTACGACGCGGTCCGTACGCGCGTGCTCTGGCAGCGCTGGCCGGCCGCCGGGGAGAGCCACTGCTTGCGGTCGGCTGCGCAAAAGGGGCCTGGCTTTACGATCCGCAGAGCGGCCGGATCGACCATCTTCCCGTGTCGGTCCCCGTGCACGCCCTGTCCGTCTTCTCCACGGCGGGCAGCGGCACCCGGCTGGCTCTGGGCACCACCGAGGGCCTGGTGATCTGCGACCCCCTCGCACGCCAAGTGCTGTCCAGAACACCCCGCGCAACCATGTGGGGCTACTCCATCAAGGCCCTTGCCGCGCTGCAGCTCCCTACCGGCCAGACTCTGCTCGCTCTCGGCGGAGAAGGCAGCACGGCCGAAGTCCTCGATGCCGAGTCGCTCACGCTGGTCAGTGAGGTGGGGGGGCAGGGCAGAGGAGTTTCGGCTCTTGCCCTGTACTTCGGCACTGATGGTCGGCCGCGGTTGGCCGCAGCTTCACGCTCCACGGGGCGCGTGCGTAACTACGACGCGTGGACAGGCAAGGAGAACGCTGCGGCCGTCATTCGTGAGTCCGCTGTGGCCATCTGTCTGTATCCTGCCGGGCGCGATCCCCGCACGGGAACACTGCTCGCTCTGGGACCCAGCCGCGGCGGGCGCGTCCGCCTCTGGGATCCGGAAACCGGATTGGCGGTGCACGACTTCGCCGCCAACCACGACAAGAGAGTCAAGGGCCTGACCATCCTTGACACGGGAGGACAGGCACCGATGCTGGTGTCTGGGTCCGACGATCACGCCGTCCGGGTTTGGGATCCTTCCACCCCTGTAGCACGGCGAAGCAACCGCCAGGAAGAGCCGCGCGACGGGTCGATCATGGCGCCGTTCCCCGTGCGAGGAGGTACAGCCCTCCTCCTGAAATCGAAGTCGCTGCGCTCCCTTAACGTCATCTCAGTCGTCACTGGCGAGGTGCGGCAGCAGATCCACCTGCCCGAAGAGGTGGCCTTCCAGGGACTGACAGCTGTCACCAGCCACTTGTGGCCCGGTGGATTGGTATCCGTGATCGCGGGCACGTACGGCGGCGCCATCATCCGTTGGGACCAGGAGAACGGATGGTTCCGCATGCCTGAGCCGACGCGCATGGTCTTCTCGAGACCAGTCCATGATCGGACCCGGATGCGTGCGCTGACAACGTTTCGCGACCACGGCACGGGCCAGGTGCTCCTCGTCAGCGGCACCAGTTCAGGCACCGTGGCCTTCCACGATCTGGCCACTGGAGAGCCGTGGCCCGTCGTCCGTGCATCAAGTGCCATCCGTGCCCTGGCGGCCCTGCCGAGTGAGGAAGGCACGATCGTGGCCTACTCAGCGGCTGGGGACGTACGGTTCTGCCGTCCCGGGCAGCCATCCGCAGGGCGCCTTCCCTCCCGCATCGGCATCGTACGCTGTTTGGCCACCTGGACAACGGAGGACGACACCGTGCTCCTCGCCACCGGCGGCTCCGACGGCGCCGTTCGACTCTGGTCACCAGATGCACCGAAACAGGAGGCGCTCCCCGTACTGCACGGCCATCAGGGCCCGGTCACTGCCATCACAAGCTTCCGGGTCTCACCCACCGCCCCACCCCTCCTCGCCACGGTGGGGCAACGGGACACCACCGTGCGGGTGTGGGAGCCCCGTACGGGTGAAGAGCTGACGCGTATCGTCACTGGCGCTGCCTTGACATCGCTCTGCACCCTGCCCGCACTGGGCGATTCACAGCTCGCGGATCCGGTGCTCGTCTTCGGCGGAACGGCGGGAGCGGGCGCCGTCTCAGTTCGGCTGCCAAGCGCGCCAGACGAATAGCCCGCGCTAGAAGAGTCGGCGCTCTCAGCGACGCGCAAAGCCGGGCTCATCCTTGTGTAGGACAGTGGGTTGCGGGAGGCGGGCGACACCCCGGACAGAGTAGTCATCGGGATGCTGGATGCGGCGGTTGGTGAGAGTGACGCGCCGGTATCACGAAGGAGCCAGCAGGCTGGTCGGCTCAGGTCGTTGCGTCGATCTTCTCGATCAAGGGCCGTGAAGCCTGATAGAGCGTCATATTGCCCCCGAAGTCGCTGTCGTCATCATCGCTGGTCAAAGAAAAGCCAGCCCCAACAACGCCCATACCTTGCCCCCACCATCATCGAACAGCCGCCGATCTTACTGGCCTGGGCGTCGGCACAGCCGACCCGTTGATGCCGCCATGGAAGCAGTCACTCAACGTGACTGCCCACTTGGCGCACTCGGCAGGAACCAATACTGCCCACCGCCAGTAGCTGCCGCCGCCACGGATGCTCTGGAGCTACTGCCTTGATCGCGTCCGCCAGCCAGGCGCGTGCCGATGCGTCCAGAGCGTGCCGAGGGAGCGGAACGCTGCTTTCGTCGGACACGGCTGCACAGCCCTGATGCTCTCCGTTACGGACAACGCCATGGCGGTCGATACACCAGAGGATCTCGCGCGAGCCATCGCATAGCTGCCTCAGCGCGCCGCGCGAATCAGCTGCTCACGGAGCCGTGCCGAGGGCTTGTGAGGGCGGGGCGAAGTAGCTGGGCGGCCTCACCGAAGGAGCCCGAACGTGACTGCCGCCGCTGCCGCCCCCAGGGCGGCGCCCGCGATCGTCTGGGCCGTCGTGTGGTCGCGTAGGGCAACGCGCGACCAGCCGATGGCGGCCACAGCAAGCACCAACGGACACAGAACGAGACCGTAGACCTGGATGAGGATGACTACGACACCGCCTGCGACGGCGGTGTGTACGGAGACTTTCCACCAGACCGTGACCGCCATGGTCGCGGCAAGGCCCACGAGCATGGCCGTGACGAGGGCGAAGACCTCGCGGGGTGCGTCGAACACCGCGAGCAGGGTGATGCCCAAAAGGACCGAGGCCATGGTGGCACTCAGGGGAATCGCGCGCTGACTCCGCACTTTGACGTGCTTGTCGGTCCAGTGACCGAGCTTGACGCCGAGCAGGATGACGGCGAAGGGGATACCTCCGCAGAAGAGTGCGGCCAGAAGCCCCCAGCCGAGCCCCGCCCAGTCATCGGTGCTGTGCCAGCCGACAACGAGCAGGATGGCTATCACGAGATAGGCCGGAGCCAGGGCGTCGGTTATGACCCGGGCCAGGCGTACAGGCGGATGGGGAGTGCTCATCGAAAGTCCTGACGGTTGGATAGGGCGAAGTCACGTACCAGGTCGGACCGGTAGGCCGTGGACAGCTGCTTCAGAGCCTGGATCTCGGTGCGGAGATCTGGGCCGCCGCTGGCGGGTGGAACGATGCCTCCGGAAGCGGAATGATTACCGGCGGTGTGGTTGAGCCGTGCGGTAAGTACCCAACACGCCTCGGCGGTGACGGCTGCTTGGGCGCCGACGAGCCCTTGCTGTGCGACGTAAGCGTGGGCTTCTTCACGGAGACTCGTAGGTGCGTGGGATCCGAGCGCGAGTACCGCATCGCGGATCTCGATTCCCCGGCGGTAGAGCCGGTCCCGACTACGTCGGACGTCGAGGGCTTCGGGGATACGGCCTCGTGGCGCTTCGTAGCGAACTGTGGGTGCCACGCTGGTGAGGTCGAACCAGAGGGGGCGCAACAGTACGAGATCGCGATGCGTGGGGTACCAGGCGCCCAGACGGCGTCCAACGGGCAAAGTGCTCCCGGCGATGATGAACAGCAACGCGCTGAAGAGGAGAGCGTTGCTGATCGTGCTGTCCGCCTCGGGAGAGAGCGCGTCCACTCCGAAGAACCGAAGGGCGAGGGCGACTACGCGGTGCGCGGCGTAGACCATGCCGATCGCTGTGCCGATGCCGGTCAGCTGCAGTCCACGCCCCAGTAGGCCTGCGTCAGGGTGGCGTCCCCACTGTCGGCAGAGGCGTGTGGCACTGAGCAGAGCTGTTGCCAGGAACGCGCACCAGATGAGGCCGTAGAGCGCGATACGCCAGTCCGTGGCGTACTCGGTCAGAATGTCCTCCGCCTCCCGCGGTCGCGGAGCTGAGAGGAACAGCACGGCAAGGCACGCGGCGGCCGTCACAGGGACGGCGACGTGCTGTCTGGAGCTGGGTAGTTCAGGACTGCGTTCGTCGGCCATGTCGTGAACGAACGTCAGGACCGAATAGGCGGCCAGGATTCCAGCCAGGTGCTTACAGAGAGTTGCGACATTGTGAACGCCGAGGGCTTCGTCGAGTGCGGAGGCTATGTCGACCGGTTTGATTGTCATGGCAATCGCGAGAGCGATGAACGCACTCCACAACGGACGCTTACGCTTGTCGCGCATGGCGGCGGGCGCTCGCCACAGGGCAACAGCCCATAGGAGGACTGCCGGAACGAGGAAGATCATGGGAATTTCTCAGGTATCGCTCAGGGCGTCGTCGAGCCTCTGAAGGACGGACTCTCGGTCGCGGTTTTTCTTCGTGGCCAGGTCTGCCTTGGAGGCGATGAGCCCTGCCAGGTATTCGGCGCTTCGCTCATCTTCGGTGTTGTAATTGGCCCGCTTCATAAGGCTCGTCACCATGGCCGGCGACAGGTCCGGGAACAGGGCTGCGCCGATTCCCGTTCCGCTGTCGTCCAGAGCGGACTGGTGTCCCAGAAGCATGTGGCCCAACTCGTGCAGGATGATGTGCGTCCGGTGCAGTGGGCTGGTCGACTGTTCGTGAAAGATGTGGTCGGCCTTTTCTGTTGCAAGCCAGGCGCCGCATGGAATGTCTGTACCGGTAACGCCAGGTGTGTTGTGTAGATAGAGAGGACGTCCGCGCTGTTCGGCGATGCTCCTGCACAGGGCCTCCACGTCGAAGGGGGCCTGGATTTCGAGGGACTGAACCAGATCCTCGCAACGCTCCCGGCTTCGGGGTGCGCGGCCGGCGGATTCACGACGACTACGCAAAGACAAGGCGCCTCCGCAGGTTTCTTTTGGCCCGTACTCAACGTGAGTCGGTGCAATAAATGGTGCGTCCCCCGCACTTGCAACGTTAACGGATATACGGTGCACTCAATCGCGAAACTAGATGAATCTGCAATCAATTTCATGATCAAGTGACTGTTGGTCAATTGATCATGTGGTCAAATTGGATCAAACGACCACAAGGGGCGGTCGTTGTGAGCGAACGTGGGTTGCGCATCAAATTGGTGACGAACGTCACCCTGGATTCAAGTGGGTCATCCCCTGGGCTTCCCTGAAGGTTCTTTTGTCCTGGCAGGGGTGTCTTTTTGCTCTACGGGGGAGATGGGGATGGGCGAACGCCCAGCAGTGAGTGGGTCGGATGGCAACCTGTGGGGTTCGCTTCCGCCCTTTCGTTCCTGCCTGATCTCAAGGGGCCCTCTTTTGAACCCGCTTGTGCCTTGCGCCTTGTGGCGATGTGGCGGTCGGCGTTACTGCCGAACGAGCTGAAGGGGCTTGTGGCCGCGGACGTGTACGACGAAATCGGCCATCGCTATCGGGTACCCGGTCGCCGAGCCGTGGCGATCCGCGCGCCGTCGCCTCTCATGGCCTGCGGCCGGCGCTCGTTGGTGCCCCTGTCGTTTCGCGGCGGGCGTTGCGGGCGCGTTCCTGCACGGGTGACCATCGGCGTTGAGGTGGCGGCATCCAGGCTTCCTGGATGCCGGGCAGGGTTCCGTCGAAGGTCCCGCGATTCATGAGCGGATCCTTGTGTGTCTACGTGCGAGGCCGCCAACTGCTTTGACCTCACGTGAGATATCGAACGCGCTTGCCGGGATGCGGCATGCTGCTCAGTCCTCGTCGCTGAGCCCCTCCAGGGCGCGCGCTCTCTCTACGAAGCCGCGGATCGTTTGAAGGGTCTCCGATGAGAGCCCGGAGGATCTCAGGGCGACGCCCCGAACCTCGGCGTCGCGGAATGCGGTGAGGAGTGCCAGTTCGGACTCGACGCGTTCCGAGTCCTCAGCGGAGAAGAAGTATGAGGGGGGTACGCCGAAGAAGTCCGCGAGGGCTTCCAGGTGGCGCATGGTCGGGTTGTCCTTCTTGCCGGTCCGCAGGCTCCAGATGTAGCTGGCGGAGACGGTGGGTCCTCCCCGTTTGGCGATCTCGGTCGCGACCTCTTCGTGCGTGTAAGCGGCTCGGCCGCGAGGGCGCACCGCCTCGAACAGGTAGTCGAGCTTGCTGGCGAGGGTGCGCTTCCCCTCGGGGGTTCCGTCGCTCACCATGCCTCCTTCCCTGTTCGGCGATTCGTGCAGTGTGACTGATGAGAACGATACCCCAGTGTCGCCATTTTCCCTGGTTGACGGTGATCATATTTGCTGGTCTAGTGTCGTCGCACGGTCATCGACTCATGGAAACGGGGTGGCGGGCAGGGCGGGCGAGATGGGTGGGTCACCCACAAGCTCTGCGTCCCAGCAGACAGAGACGAGAAACGGCGCCCAGGAGCTGGTAACTCCCAGGCGCCGTGAACCCCGAGAGGGGCGGATTCATACATCGGAGAGCGGCCGGGCTTTTGCACGAGAACGGCCACTCACCGTCCAAGCAAGGGAGTATTGCATGCTGCTGTCCGCAGAGGAGTGGGCGAGTGCCCCGCCGGACGTCGCGGATCGCGAGTGGCGCTTGGTGTCCCACGCCATCGTCAATGACGAGGCTGGGGAGACGTTGCAGCTGGGCCGGGCGACCGCTGGAGCCGCAGTCCGCCGGCTTCAGGAGGGACGGCCGGAAACGGACTGGAACCGGTCGTACGCCTTCGACCTCGCCGACGCGCCCCTCACCCGCGGCGACCTGATCGCCGCTGGTCGGGGCCGCTGACATGGCGCGGATACGAACCATCAAGCCGGAGGCGTTCGTCTCCGAGTCGCTCGCCGAAGTGAGCGTCGAGGCCGAGCGGACCTTCTTCGGACTGCTCACGCAGGCCGACGACCACGGCCGCCACCGCGACAACGCGGCGATCATCGCCGGGCTGCTCTGGCCTCTGCGCGCCGAGCACACCTCGGTTCATGTCGAAGACGACCTTCATCAGCTTGCGAACGCTGGCCTGATCTGCCGGTACACCGGCTGCGACGGCCGCCGCTACCTGCACATCGTGACCTGGTTTGAGCACCAGAAGATCGACAAGCCGAGCCAGTCCCGCCTGCCCTCCTGCCCGCAGCACCACGGTGCCGACCGGTGCGCCCCCTGCAAGGGCACCTGCACCAAGCGGACCGAGAAGTCGCCCACCCCTCCCCGAGGGCTCGCCGAGGCTTCGCCGAACGTTCCCCGAGCACTCGATCTGCCCGCGCAGCCGGCCGCGACGCCTCGCGGCCACGCCGACCAGGCTCCCGCCGCCCAGCAGGACGCCTTCGACGGCATGGCCGGCACCCCTAGCCGCACGGACGCGAAAAGTGCAGGTCAGGACGCATTCGCCGAGGGTTCGCCGAACCTTCCCCGAAGCCTCGGGGAAGGCTCGGCGCCTGGACCTAGGATCTTGGATCCTGGATCGTATTTCCCTACGGGGCGTACAGCGCCCGCAGCCACCGTCTCGGCCAACCAGCTCGTCGGCGAGTACATCGCTGCCTGCGACGAGCGCCCGCCCAGCGACGTGATCGGTCACCTCGGGCGGATCACCAAGAAGCTCCTGGGCGAGGGCATCGCCCCGGAGCACATCCGGGCCGGGCTGCGGAACTTCGCGGCCAACCCCAAGCACCCGAGCGTGCTGACCAGCATGGTCAACGAGGCCATGAACGCCCGCCCCGGCGGATTGGCGCGGCCGGGAATCCGGCCTGGCATGCCCGCCCACCAGGCGTGGACCAACCCGGCCAACGCTGCTACTGCCTACGTCGAGGAGCTGTGATGCGCACCCGTACCCGCGAACCGCAGACCCTCGGCAGCGAGGGCACCCTGGACCGGATGGCCCGGATCCTGGCCGCCCGCAACATCGACCCGGCCACCGTCGCCGAACTGGCCGACGACCCCGAGCTCTTCTCCCCGCTGGACGCCCTGTCGGCCGGAATGCCCCCGCGCTACCAGGGTGCGGTCGCCGACCACCCCCAGGTCCTGGCCTGGGCCCGGGACGTCGCCGAGGCGGCCACCGCCCCCAGCCGGGGGGCCCGGCGGCAGGTCGCCACCGGACCCAGCCTGCTGATGGCCGGGGTCGTCGGCGCGGGCAAGACGCACCAGGCGTACGGCGCGGTCCGGCGGCTGGTGCAGAGCGGAGTCGGCGTGCGCTGGCGCGCGACCACCGCCGCAGACCTGTACGCCGACCTGCGCCCCCGCCCCGGGGGCGACAGCGAGCGGGAGCTGGCGGCCGTCAGCCGCTGCCCCCTGCTGATCATCGACGACCTCGGCGCGGCCAAGACGTCCGAGTGGGTCGAGGAAGTGACGTACCGGCTGATCAACCGCCGCTACAACCACATGCTCCCGACCCTGATCACCACCAACCTGGCGATCAAGGACCTCCGGGCCTACCTCGGCGACCGCGTCACCAGCAGGCTCGCGCAGATGACCACCCGGGTCGAGTTCGAGCCGGTCGACCGCAGACGCCACCGCACCGCAGCCTGACCCACCGCAGGCCGCCCCACCGGGCCACGCCCTCAGCGCGCCGCCCCACGCACCTCCTCGACCCAGCGCACCCCTCCGCCGACGCCCCTGCGCGCGGAGAGCGATCGGAGCAACCCGCATGACCACCACGACGATCAGCCCTGCCCGCCACCGCCTCCTCGGCGACCACACATGGCAGGACCAGGCCGTCTGCCAGTCCACCGAGTACAACCCGGTGGACCCCGAAATCTTCTTCCCCGAGCCCGACGAGACCGCCAAGATCACCGTCGCGAAGTCGCTGTGCGGCCAGTGCCCGGTCCGCCGCGCCTGCCTGGACGCCGCCCTGGAAGGCCGCGAGACTCACGGCATCTGGGGCGGGCTGACCGAGGAGGAGCGCGGGCCGCTGCACGAGAAGCTCGCCCACCGCCTCGACTACAGCCGCGTCAACGCCACCATCGCCGGTCGCGACGTCCACCTCACCAAGGCAGAGCGCCGCGCGGTCGTCCAGGCCGCCTACCGCCACGGCGTGACCGAGCAGCGCCTGGCCTGGCTCCTGAAGATCACCGAGGAGCACGCCCAGAAGCTGTACCGCGAGACCCGCCGGGCGCTCGTACACCGTGACCTGGAGCCAGCCACGAATACCACCCCGCCCCCCGAGACCGACGGAGAGCGCCTGGGCCGCGACGACTTCGGGACGGCGGCGTGAGTACCGCGAGCATGCCGAAGGCGGCGCACATCACCGGCTGGGACCGCGCGGTCGTCATCGCCCTGGGCGGCGCAGGATGCGCCCTGTCGTACGACGCCCTCCAGCAGATGGCCGTCGCCATCCACATCCGCGGATTCCTGACCTACCTCTTCCCGCTCGTGATCGACGGCTTCATCGCCTACGGCGTCCGGGCCCTCCTGGTCCTGCGCGACGCACCCCTGCGCGCCCGGCTCTATGTCTGGACGCTCTTCGGTACGGCGACGGCCGCCAGCATCTGGGCCAACGCGCTGCACGCGGTCAGGCTCAACGAGGAGGTGGGTGCGGTCACCGGTCTGCGGCTCGGGGACACGGTGGTCGCGGTGCTGTCCACCATCGCACCGCTCGCCCTGGCCGGGGCTGTCCACCTCTACATCCTCATCGCCCGAGGCCCGGTCAAGGACAGTGACCGCGAGGACCTCGGTCACCCCGGTCAGGTCGGTCTCTCCGGTCACTCCGGTCACCGCGGTCAGGCTGACCGGCCCGAGGGCGTCGAGGTCACCCGGGCCGACTGGACTGACCGGGTCGGTCAGCCGGAGTCGCAGGCCGGTCAGGTCAGCGCCGGACAGTCGGTCACTGCCCTGACCGACCGGCCGCACCCGTCCCCGGACAAGCCGACCCCGATCCCTCGGTCACTGACCGGGGACAGCGCCCCGGCGGACAGCGGTGACCCGGTCACCGGTCAGCACGGTCAGCCGCACCAGGCCGCTGACCTGCCCGGACAGCCGGACACCACACCGCAGGTCACTGACCGACCGGTCGACACCGAGCCGGTCACCGGTCACCGGGGGCCGGTCACTCCGCACCCGGTCACTGACCGGGGCCCCCGGACAGCCGGTGACCGGCGGCCTGACCCGGACACCGAGGAGCTGCTGAAGATCGCCCGGTCAGCGGTCAGGGCCGAGGACAAGCTGACCCGCAAGGTGGTCGCCCAGGCGATCCGCGGTCAGCAGATCCCGCTCTCCAGCGACACGCTGACCGTCCTGATGGCCCAGCTCCGCGCGCAGCACGGACAGCCGGTCACCTCCACCCGGAACTGACCGGGCAGCCCGAAGCGGGTGACCGAGCCGGACACCCCGGCAGGTCACCCGCCCCGGATACGTACCCCCGCACCCTTCCGAAGCGAAGCGGAGAGCACCTCATGCGCACCCGCCCGGCCACCCCCGCCGAGGTCGACTCCTGGCTGGCCGTCCTGCACCAGCACGGCCACCTCCACCACGCCAAGTCCGCCCCCGACAACACCTGGACTGTGCAACGAACCCCGCACACCCGCCCCTGGACCCTGCACCACCCGGTTCTCGCGATGGACTGGATCGAGGAACTCGTCCGCGAAATCCGGCAGCAGAACCCGGAGACGACCCGGTGAGCGCCAACGACCCGGCGGTCCCCAGGTCTGGACAGCAGCGTGATCCCACGGCGACTCCTGGCGGAGCAAGCTATCGCGTACGACGGTCCTACGGCCCGTCGTACGCACTTGCCCCCGCCCAGGAGGGCGGGGGAAGCCCGGCTGGTTCCCGAGCGAGGGCGCTCGGGAACCAGCCGGGCAACCGGCACCAGGGGGCGCCGGTCACCGGGGGAGAAGCAGACGACACCGACGACCGCGAGCAGCCACGCCCCAGTACTCCCGCGTTCCCCGACCGCAAACCGCGCCGCCGCAGCCGCAACCCGAGCGAGCGCACCCGCAAGACGACCACCCGCCTTTCCGACGACGAGAAAGCCGAGATCGTTGCCGCCGCCGCGCAGCGCGGCGTCACCGTCGCCCGATTCCTCGCCGCAGCCGGCCTCGCCGCCGCCCGCGGTTCGACCGCCCTGCACACCAACGAACAGCTCGACGCAGCCATCGACGAGCTGGCCGCGCTGCGTACCGCCCTGGCCCGGATCGGCAACAACATCAACCAGATCGCCTACGTCCACAACGCCGGCGGGCAGCCCCGCCCCGGCGAACTCGACCACGCGCTGGGTGTTCTGACCCGGTGTCTCGGCAGCCTCGACGACGCGGCGAACGACCTGGTGACCAGGCGGCTGTGATGGTTCCCGACATCGGACGCGGCTCCCGCACCCACGGACTCCTCATTTACCTCTATGGCCCCGGCAGGCGCGAGGAGCACACCGACGCGCACCTCGTCGGCTCCTGGGACGGCTTCGCCCCCGACCCCGGCCGCGACACCAGCCCCGACCCTGATCCGAAAGTCACCCTCGCCCGACTCACCGCCGCCCTCGACCTCAGGGTCAAGCAGGCCGGCGACCGCGCACCCGCCAAGCACGTGTGGCACTGCTCGGTCCGGACCGCCCCCGGCGACCGGCGGCTCTCCGACGAGGAGTGGAACTCCGTCGCCCAACGCATCGTCCACGCCACCGGCATCGCCCCGGACGGTGATACCGACGGCTGCCGGTGGATCGCCGTCCGCCACGCGGAAGACCACATCCACATCGTCGCCACCCTGGTCCGAGGCGACCTGCGCAACCCCCGCCTCAACTACGACTTCAACAAGGCCCAGGCCACCTGCCGCCGCATCGAGAAGGAGATGGGCCTGCGCCGTCTGAACGCCGGTGACGGCACCGCAGCGAAAAACCCCACCAGCGCCGAGAAGTTCAAGGCCGAACGCACCGGCCGCCCCGAGACCTCCCGCGAGACCCTGCGCGAAGCCGTCCGCCAGGCCGTCGCGGGAGCGGACGACGAGAAGGAGTTCTTCACCCGGCTCCACGAGGCGGGCCTGCGCGTGAAAATGCGCCACGCCCCGTCCGGTGACGCGCTCGGCTACAACGTGGCCCTGCCCGGCGACCGCAACCGCCACGGCGAACCGGTCTGGTACCCCGGCTCCAAACTGGCCCCCGACCTGTCGCTCCCCAAGATCCGCCTCCGGCTGGCCGACGGTACCGCCGAGCGGACAACGCCTTCGACCGCCGACGGCCGACCCGACTGGTCCCCGCCCGCCCGAGAGCGACGGAGCGCCACCGGGATCGCCGAGCGTGCCGCCGTCCTCCTCGACAGCGACGACGACGAAGCCGCAGCCCAGCTCGTCGGCGTCGGAGAACTCCTGGACGCGGTCGCCCAGACCTCCCCGGCCGCCACCCGCGCCGAACTGGGCGCAGCCGCTAGGGCCTTCGAGCGTGCCACCCGCAGTCACGTCCGAGCGGAGCACGCCGACACTCAGGCGATCCGCACGGCGGCCCGGGGCATCATCCGGGCCGGCAGCGCACTCGGCCGAGGCGAGGACGGCGGCACCACCGCCATGCTCGTCTCCACCCTGATCCTGGTCACCATCGCCGCCGCCCGCTGGCACTCCGCACGTGGCCACGCCCAGCAGGCCCACGCCTCCCGACAGGCCGCCGAGCACCTACGAGCCGCCTACCGCCAGACTGCCGCCACGCCCATGCGGGCACTGCGTGACCAAGGTCGCGCCCTGCCCGAAGCCGAACGCCGAACCCACGAGGCCACCATCCGTGCAGCCCTGCCGGAACAGGGGCTGCGAGCAGACAGCTCGTCGACGAAGACCGATGCCCTGGCCGCCACCCTCGCCCAGGCCGAGCAGGCGGGCCACGACCCCAAGGCCCTTCTCCAGCAGGCCATCGACATGCGCGAACTCGACACCGCCGAGGACGTGGACGACGTCCTGGTCTGGCGCATGCGCCGTCTCGCCCATCTCCCCGCGCACCCGGGCGAAGCGACCCGCCGCCCGCAGGCCAGCACGATCCGACCCAAGACCGCGACCAACCACACCATCAACCGAATGGCGCCCACGGCAGCAGCCCGCCCCGCAGCCTCCGACCCCCGCAACCGCCCACCGCGCCGCTGATCAGAGTCCGGTCTCCGGCCCGCCGGAGACCACGAAACCCATGGACAACCGACCCCACCAGCCGCTATGGATGAAAACAGAAGGACCCCGACCGGAAGATGAAACTCGTGCTCAGAACCACCCACCGCCCCACAGAGCCGACAACACCCGTGCAGCCCACCCCTCCCACCGGAACCGATCCACTGCTGCAACACGAGTACGAGACACAGCCACCCACCGGCCCCGGCGTGACACGCTGCCTCAACCACCCACGCGAACTGGCACTTCGCGGAATCCCGGCGATGTGCACAGCCTGCAACGCCCGACGAGACTGGCTGCTCATCAACCACGGCCGCAACGTCTGGATCGTCTGCCGCTGCAGCAACCAGTGGCTCGAACCCGAGATCAGCCGCGCCGACTTCGACGCCCTGATAGACATCCCAGACGGGACCACCTACCCCAGCATCAAGCACGGTCTCGCCGCGCTCGGCTTCGACGGGACCTTCGCCGGCACCTACCTGGACTAAGGGCTTTCTCGCAACGTTGAGGCGGGCGGTTGAGAGACCGAGAGGTTCGCCGCTTATCCTCCTGTTGTGCAACTGCCTCGGGATCCGTCGAACGTCGCCTATGCCCTGGTGGCAGCGTTTCCGACCCGTCTTGCCGGTGACGTGCAGAGTGTCCTGGCGGTCATGCCGGAGGCCAGGCTCGCGCCGATGATGCCCTTCGAGGTCGAGGTGCAGGGCGAGACCGTCGCCATCCCGTCGCGCATCTACAACGAGGAGCCGAGCGCCGACTCGGAGCGGCCCCTGGCCGGAACTCAGCAGGTGATTTTGCACTGCCTGTACTCCCGGCACAGTGATGGCCGGGTCCGCCAGCGGCACCTTGAGCAGATTGTGGCGTCGGGCGAGCCGTGGGTGGTCCCGTTCGTGGTGCAGTTGGCCGGCGAATACGTGCTGGAGATCATCGAGGCGATCGGCCGGGGTCTTCCCGGACTCGCGGTCCCGGGCTCGGCCCAGCGCCGCGTCTACGGGGAGTTCATCGCTCGGAATCCGGCCTTCTTCGCGCGCACGGAGCGGCGCGTGGTGAGCTACTGGTCGTGCTACTACCGCTGGAAGTACGGAGCGTTTGGGACGTATCCCGGATGCGTCCTTTTGGAAGCGTTCCGGGCCGCTGTGGTGGAACAGGTGGGCGCGCAGTGGCCGCGGCACACGCCGCACCCCGCTGGCGGACGCGGGTGAGGGACCTGCCTGAGTTCGGCCATGGTCCTATCCAGCAAGGTTGAGATTGTGCAGTCGGGCGATGCCGCGCATGGCGTGGTGGACACCGTCGCCCTTGAGCCGGCAGTCGCGGAGGATTTTCCAGGTTTTCATCCGGGCAAAGACGTGCTCCACTCGTGCACGGACCTGCTTGTGTGAGCGGTTGTGCTCCCGCTTCCAGCCGGGCAGTTCCTCGCCCTGGGTGCGGCGGTGCGGCATGATCAATCCGGTCCCTGGATAGCCGCCATCAGCTATCACGGTCGTCCGGCCGACCGCTGTCTTGGCCCCCGATTCCTCCCACGCCTTGCAGTCGTTCCGGTTGCCCGGCAGCGGCCGTCCGACCACAACGACCAGGCGGGTGTCGGCATCGATGACGACCTGGTGATTGGTGGAGTACCGATAGTTCTTCGACTGCTCGGCCACCGCGTGGTCTCGGGTGGACACCAACGTCCCGTCCACGATCAGCACAGTGCCCCTCGCGAACCGGCGTCGGGGCGGCAAGGCCAGCAGAGGGCCGATGTGGTCGATGATCCGGTCGGCCGCCGACTTCGAAATCCCGAACAACAGGGCCAGTTGGCGCATGGTCAAGTTGGTGCGCCAGTAGGCCGCGACCAGGAGAATACGGTCCTCAAGCGACAGGCCCCACGGACGGTTCGTCCGTGGTTCGGCTGCACTCTCGCGCTGCACCGCGGTCACCAACTTGCCGAAGCAGCGCGGGCTCAGCCCGGTGAACGGACGTATCCATGACGGCTCTGACGCCGTGATCACACCAGCCACACCAAGATCATCTCATCCGTGACCAGCAGTTACGGGACACCTCTTAGGCTCACGTCTGCGCGGGAGTGCCATGAATCAGGTGTGAATCTCCCCGAAGGAGTGAGCCTGATGAGTACGACGACTGGTCACCTGATCGAGACCGTGGACGGCGTGTCGCTTGCCGAGGGCCAGCAGGCTGGCTGGGAAGTCGTGCGGACGTATCTCCAGAAAGTTCCGGTGCGGTTCACGTAGAGCATTGCGTTGGAGCCGTCGCGGAGTCCGACTCTGTGAGGCAGAAAGTCAACGACTCGAACTCGGCGACAGGCAGAGGTCGAAGCCGTCAGGTGCGTATATCTCCAGGATGGGCTGCATCGCGATCACCTGGCCGAAGTGTTCCGAACCCCCGCCGGTGGCGCCTCCCGATTGCGCCGAGCACCCTCATCTCGGGTAAGGAAGCTGAGCACTTTCGGTTGTACCGGCCTGAGCGGATACGGAGGGTACTCCGACGACTGGGAGCGGTAGGTCCGTGGCAGTGGGCCGAGGACGGCGCGAAATGTCGCTGAAAGTCCGGTGTACTGACACAGCGTCGTCTCCCTAGAGTTGTGACCCGGGCCGGATTGAGGGAGGGCAAGGATGGACGCGGAGATCACCCTTTTGGCGGGCACCGCCGGGACGACGATCGCGGCGCTGCTGGCGACCGACACGTGGAACGGCGTGCGGAACGGCGTGGTCAGTCTGTGGCGACGTGTCCGGCCGGACCACGAGGAGCAAGTCGGCGCCCAGCTCGACACGTCGCGCCGGGACCTCCTGGGCGCGCAGAGCAGTGGTGACGAGGAGGCCGAGCGGGAGATCGCTGCGGAGTGGCAGGGCCGCATTCGCCGCCTCCTCGTCGCACACCCCGAGCTGGTGGCGGAACTGCGCTCCCTGCTGACCGAACTCGACCCCGGCACACCCGCCACCCCGACCGTCACCCAACGTGCGACCGCCTCCGGCAGCTCACGCGTCTACCAGGCCGGCCGCGACCTGAACGTCGACCAGCGGTGACCGGCCGCAATGACGGCCGGGCCACTGATCAGGGGCGCGTCTACCAGTCTTCCGGTGACCAGCACATCACCGAGCACCACCATCACGGCGCCGCCTGGGCCGGCCCGGACTCGGTGCGACATCCGCCCATCGGCCGAGCACCGGCGATCCTGAGGGATCGCGGCGAACTCATCGGGCGCCTGAAAGAGGCGGTGACCGAGGACGCCGGAAGCACCGTGTTCGTCCTGCACGGCCTGGGAGGATGCGGAAAGACGGCGGTGGCGTGCGCACTCTTCGAACACGCCACCCGGGAACGCGGACGCCTGGGCCTGTGGGTTAACGCCTCCGATCAGGCATCCCTGCGGGCCGGGATGCTTGCTGTGGCCGCCGACCGCGGCGCCAGCGACGGTGAGCTGATGGCCGCGCGCAACGGCTTACGCGCGGCCGCAGACTTGGTCTGGGACCATCTCGACCGGTCCGATGCACCATGGCTGTTGGTGCTGGACAACGCCGATGACCCAGCGGTGCTGCGGGACGGCGGATGGCTGCGCACCAGCCCGCGCGGAACCGTCCTCGTGACCACACGGCAGGCCGCCGGCCACTGGTGGCCCGCTGCCGAGCTGCTGTACGTGGATGTCCTGCCGCGTGAGGAGGCGGCTCAGGTCCTGCGTGATCTCGCCCCGGGAACGGGTTCCGCCGAGGACGCGGCCGCCATTGCTGACAGCCTCGGCCGCCTG
Source organism: Streptomyces sp. NPDC037301 (assembly GCF_055602785.1). Classification (NCBI taxonomy): domain Bacteria; kingdom Bacillati; phylum Actinomycetota; class Actinomycetes; order Kitasatosporales; family Streptomycetaceae; genus Streptomyces; species Streptomyces sp. NPDC037301. The sequence goes on along the minus strand of NZ_JBVJWD010000045.1, from coordinate 9,599 downwards.
CCGCTCGCCCTGACTCTGGCCGGCGGGTTTCTGGCCCACCAGGTGATCGCCCCCTGGACGATGGAGGAGTACGGGCGTCGTCTGCAGGAGCGTCCGGATCCCATCGAACTGATCGACCAGGGAGCCATCGACGCGGGCAACGACTCGCGTCACCTGGTCAGCGGAACGTGGCAGCTTTCGCTGAACTCCCTGGCCGGGCAGAACCTGCCCGAGGCTGTCACCCTGTTGCGCCTTCTGGCCTGCTGGTCGAACGACCCGCTGCCTCTGTCGCTGCTGGCCAACGTCCGGCTCGACCTGCCCCTGCCCGCAGACCGGGTGGAAATGGCACTTCGGGGGCTGCTTGACCACTCGCTCACCGAACTCGTTCCCGGCGACATCCGCTGCCTGCGTACGCACGGAGTGCTGCTCGACAGCGTCGCGCGCGTCACCCCGGCCGGTGAACGCGACCAACTCGCTGCCGCGGCGGCCGGACTTCTTCTGCACTCCCTACCCGCGTCCCCGGAACGCGGCTTGCGTGACAGCCTGCTCACCCCCCTTGCCCCACATGTCCTGGCGCTGCTTCGCCGCGTCATCACCTGGCCCGAGACCACGATTGGCACCGTTGAGTCCGCTGCCACGTGCGCCCTGCGTCTGGTGACGGCCCAGCATCGTTCCGGCGATTACGCATCTGCGCTGGCCATGGCCGAACAGGCGACGCTTCTCGTGCGACGACGACTGGGAAACGATCACGTCCTGGTGCTGCGCCTGCGGCAGCGGATCGGGAAGGCGACCGATCGTCTGGGGCGCCTCGAGGAGGCAGCGGATCTCCACCGCGGGCTGCTCGACGACTTCGAACGAGTCTGCGGTCCCGAGGCGCTGGACACCCTGACCACCTGCCTCCATCTGTCCCGCCCGTTGGTCTGGCTCGATCGAGTGACGGAAGCCGTGCAGTTGATGCACCGGGCGGTTGCCGGCCGGGCCGCGCTGTTGGGCCCGTGGCACCCGCTGACGCTGGAGGCGAGGGCATGTCTGCTCGAGCTGCCTCCCGGTCCGGACCTGGACCGTGAGGCACTGGCAGGAACGGATTTGGTCGCCGACTGTCGCCGTGAGCTGGGCCCAGACCACCCGATCTCACTGTCGGCCGACCTCAACTGCGCGGGAGCGCTGCTCAACACCGGAAAGCACTCCGAAGCACTGCTGTCGGCCCGCCGTGCGCTGACGGCGCACGAACGCCGGTTCGGAGCCGGCTACCCCATCACGCTGGCGGCACGAAGCCTGCTCAGCAACGTCCTGCACGCGGTCGGCGAGGACCGGGAAGCCATCGAACAGGCGGAAGTCGTCAGGGAATGGCGCGAGCGGGTACTCGGTCCGGAGCACCCGTGGACGATGGTGATCCGGGACAAGCTCGGGCGGTACCGGCGTTCCCTGGCGGAGGCAACGTCACCGGACCCGAACTGACTCGCGGTGGTTCGGTGTCCGTTCAGGATTCGGAGTCCGCCACCGGTACGGACTCCGTGATCCACACGGGTCCATCTCCACACATCACCTTGATTCCGTCCGTCGGCTGCAACGATGTGCGCAGAACTCGCAGACGACGGTCAGCCACCATGGCAACTGGGCCGGATCTTCCCGAGCTGCCGAACCTGATGGCGCGCACCTGGTTGTGGATCTCTTCCCTGGCGGTGTTCCAGTCGATCTGAGAGAACTCGGGTTCCATCCACCCTGCGTAGGTGGCCGACCTCTCCTCCTGCGGTGTACCAGGCGAACCGGCCACGGCCAGCGAGAGCGCGCGGGGCAGAAGCCGCTCGATGTATCGGTCGACCTCTTCCCACAACAACCGGGGGGCGACATCGTCGCCCAACGCGATCCCCGCCTCCTGCGCCAGGATCCCGCCGGAGTCGAATTCGCTCTCCATCCAGTGGATGCTGACGCCGATTTCCTTGTCGCCGTTCCTGATCGCCCAGTTGACCGGAATGGGGCCTCGGTATTTCGGCAGCATCGACGTATGCACGTTGATGGCACCCGAGTTCGTCGACCGGAGTACCGCCGGTGGCAGCTTCCAGGGGAAGCCGTAGCAGACGATGAGATCGGCCTGGTATCCCGCGACGATGTGCGGCAACATACTCTTCCGGCCCGGAATCAGCAGATCCATCCCGTTCGGCAGTGCGTCGACGATCTCGCCCACGGCATCGCCCGCACCGCTTCGCGTCGGCTCGCCCGGCCGCAGCGATCGAGCGTGCAGGTAAGCGACGGGAGTGTGTCCGGCCCGCTCGCACACGCTGTGCAGGAGGGCGAAGCCTTGTGCGGAGTATGAAATCAGGATAATGCGCATATGTAACCCTTATGGTGCAACCGGCATCCGGTCGAAACTCTCATGCCCATCCCGGACTCTCCACCGAGTGCCGGGCGGGATTACTCCGCCCTACTCCTCGGTCACGGTCGGCGGAGGCAGCCGGGCGACCTGGCGGCTGAAGAAGTCGTCCAACGGCTCACCAGCCTGGTGCATCTCCTGGATCGCCTTCCGGCATCGGGAGATGACGTGCGGATCGTCGAAGCGGATACCGCCGGCGAGTTTCCCGTCGTCGTCATAAAGCACCTCGTACATCACCGAGGAGCCGAGGACCACGATCTCCGAAAGCGGGTGCTGCGCTTCGTACCGGAGGATGCCGTCCCCGCTGAGGACTCTCGTATCCTCCCCGCACTGGGCCTTCAGGTTCAGCAGGTGGAGTTCCCACTGGAGGTACGGAGAGATGGGCTCCTCCACACAGCGGACACGGTGGAGGGCGAATCCGCTTCCGGCGATTCGCCGGAGGTACTCCTCGTAGTGACCCCGCTGCCCCTCGATCAGTGCCAGGGACTCGTCCCAGTGCCCCTTGTGGAAAGCCTCCCAGCTCTCCACCCCGGGCTCCCGGAAGCTCTGCTGACGTTCGAGCTTCCAGAACCCCTCGGGGCCGGAACGCCAGAAATGGCGACCGAAGTCCTCGGTGTAGTCGTCAAGTCCGAGGCGCTGACCTGGTCCGTCGGCCTGTGGGCTAAGCATCGGGAAGGTCCACCTTCGCCGCAGCGGCTGTCCTGCGGGGGATTACGACGATCCGTTCGTCCGGGGCGACGACGAGCCCCGGAGGAAGGTTGGGCAGGTAGGAATCGGTGAGGTCGCGGCCAACGACGGCGATGTCCCCGTTCTCCAGTTCCCAGATATCCGGGCATCCCTGCTCGCCGCCCGTGGTCCCGAGCTCGGTGGGGGATTTACCCAGGCGGCGCACCAGCGGCGAAGAGGGATCGGCTTCCCAGCCCCGAATCATCACGGTTCTCCATTCAGTCCCCCCGAAGGTAACCTAGATCACATCTGACGCAATGTCGGGCAGAGACTTCCAGCCAACGGCTTGTCCCCTGCATCGACCGGACAGTCGGGCGGGTCACGGCGAAGTCGCCCGGGGCGGACCGGAAGGAACGACCGGACTTACGCCCGGCCGACCGTGACAGCGCTTCACGCATATGCACTGCCGCCCCGTCTGTCCCTGCGAGTCTTGTAGCAGTCGATGGGGCACGCTGGAGGGAGAGCGCACCGGTCAGGTCTTCGAGGCCCGGCCCCTCGACGAGTTGGCTGCGGAGTTGGAGGAAGGCGCTGCGGTCCCGGTCAGACCCGGTCAGACCCGGGCGAGGCGGTTCGAGAGGTCGAGGGCGGCGGTCGCCACCGTGAGGGCGGCGCACAGGCCGAGTACCTCGTGGATGGTCGGGCGGACCAGGAGCGGCCAGTTGTCCGGCGAGGCAGGCCAGGAGGCGAGATGTACCTCGGCGGTGGCCAGGCCCAGGTGGGCGGTGACGTTCCAGCCGGTGGGGGAAGCCGGCTCCCAGCGGAGGCGAATGCGCCCGAGAAGGAGCCTCGGGGATTCGGCGGCGAGCCAGGTGACGTGGAGCGGCCCGTCGGGCGGGACGGAGACGCGCTGGACCAGTGCGCCGCGTACACCGCTCGGCATGGGGTGCGCGGCGATGCTGTGGAGCGGAAGGACGTGCGACGAGATAGGGACCTCCAGGGCGTTGATGGGGTTGGTCATGTCCAGTTGAGGGCCTCGCCCACCGCCGCCGGGAGGTAGCCCTCCTGGCCGTCGTCGGCGATGAATGCTTTGCCGTCCCGGACGATGACCTCGGCTCCCACGTGGTGGGCGAAGGGGAAGTCGGGGTTGACGGCGAGGCGGATCGGCAGGTTGGGGTCGAGCTCCTGGAGCTGACGGAGCACATGGCCGACGGTCAGGTGGCGGGGCACGGAAGGCCTCCAAGATCGGTAGGGAAGGGCGGGTGCGGGGAGGGCTGGTTCGTCTGCGCGTCAGGGCAGCCGGACAGGGCCACGTGCGTTGTGCGGGAGATCAAGTCTGGTGTCCTGCCGCCATTCGCGGTCCTCGCGGGCGCGCTCACGTCCGTGGTGGTAGGAGCGGGGGGTTGTGGCCCGGGCAGCAGTTGTAGCGCCGCATCCCGCGTCGGGTCATCATCTTGTCGCGCGTCATGTCGTGCGGTCCCTTCTTGATGCCGGATCGCACGGGTGCGGTGGTGGAGAGCCGTGGTTGTTCAGCGACGTGAAAGCTTCATGCGGATGCGGTGTCCGCGAAGTCGCGCTGCCACTGGCGTCGTTCGGCGTACCGGGCGGCACGGCGGCGGACGGTTTTGGAACAGCGACCGTACTCGCCGGGTAGGTAGTAGCAGGTGCAGCCTCGTCGGGCGTAGGCGCACGTGCGGCGGTAGCCGGGGCGGGTAGCCAGGAGCATGCGCATGGCCGGAACCTCCTGTCTGGGCGGTGCTGTCCGGAGCGTGCGGTGTGGTGACGTGGTCAGCGGTGGGCGACGAGGGCGGCGATGAATCCGGCGACGGCCTCGGAAGGGGCGTGGATGTCGAAGTCCTGAACCCATGGGGCGTCTTCGGCGGGCTGGACCCGGATCTGCCAGACGATGTCGCGTTGCCAGGCGGCGGGATCTTCGGGGAGCCAGCCGACGTAGATACTGGGCTCGTAGCGTGGACGTTGGCCTCCGGGGTCTCGACGACCGTCCAGCCGAGGGCGTTGAGGAGGTCGAGGACCGGGGCCGCGCAGTGGTCGGAGGAGAGCCGGCAGCGGTCGTCCGGGGCGGGGTGGATGACGGCTGGCAGGAGGGTGGCGGAGGCGTTCACGGTTGGACGATCCCTTCGTTGACCTGCGGTTTTTCCCGACACCGCTACGTTGGCATGCGGTGAGCCGAAGTCCGTAGTCCTTTCCGGGGAAGTGGCGTCTGCCGTGGGCGAACTGGCCGCCGGCAGCAGATGGCCAGCGTCCCGGGAATGGTCCGGCGGACCCGGTTGTCGTATCTGGGTTGCGGCAACGGGTCACACGGAACCGAAGGGGAGCAGGGATGGCGGAGCCGGGCAGGCACCGGGACGGAACCGGGCTGGAGCGCAAGATCCGGGCGGCCGGGCGGCCGTGGACGGTCGGCGACATCGCGATGGTCGCCGACGGCCAGTGGGCCGTCGGTGCGCGGTGCGGGCGCTGGGATGAGGGCGCGGTGGTGGAGGAGCAGATCGCGGAGGGGTGCCGTGTCGAGTTGACGGTGGAGGAGTTGGCCCGCGCGGTGGGCTCCCGCATCGGGGATGCCCACCGCGACGAGGACCTCGCCTGACCGGTCAGCGGCGCTGCCCCGTGCCAGCCACCGGCGGGCCGACAGCTGCCGAAGGGGCGGGCTGATCGGGTACCTGGCCCAGGGGGCGTGGCGTGTGCCCGGAGCGGGCGACGGCGGCCTGGGCCAGCCGGACTGCCGGGGCCGAGGCCGTGGTCGCGGCGGCTTCGCGGGCTTCGATCACGTGGCTGATGGCCTGCAGGGATGTACTGCTCTCTGCCTTGGCGACGCGAAGGTCTGCCGCTGAGCTGGTGATCCGTTCCAGGTCGTAGAAGGCCGGCACGTGGCCGGGGCGGGTCAGGGCGTGCAGACGGTCCTGGTGCACGGTCGCGGCGCTGTCGGTGATGACCATGGCCGAGCGGATGCGCATGGCCGAGCGCAGGAGCGGGTCGTCGCTGGGACGGCGGACTGCGAGGGATTCCAGAGCGTCGATGGGGCGGTTCCAGGCTTTCTCGATCATGGCTGTGGCCTGGTCGAGTGCGGTGGTGTTGGACATGAGCGGCTCCAAATGGTTTGGGTAGAGGGCGTGTTCGTCAGCGGGCGTACCCGGAGCGCGCGGCCTGCGGAGCCGGCAGCGAACGCGGCGACGGGGTTACGGGACGAGCTGCGGTAGTCGTCGGCAGTACCGTGGAGCGGGAGTTGGCTGCCTGGATGCGGCGGATGTCCAGGGGTGTGGGCATACGCGGTTTGACCGGTGTCACGGTGGCCTGTGGGGAGAGGCGTTGCAGGTCATAGCCGTAACGGATGACTGGCGACGGGTCGGTGAGGGCGGTGTTCATCGCGGTCACCAGCCTCTGCGGGGTGAAGGAGGAAGCGGTGGCGTACCACTGGTTTCCTGGCGGCCCGGCAAGGGTGAGCCAGCGTTCTTGATGGCCCCGCATCTCGGCGGTGTGGTCACGGTGGTTGTGGCGCAGGTAGACCTCGGCCAGGTGGTCGGGCGACTGGAAGTAGACGTTCGCGGGGCTGTAGCTGTGGCTCCAGCCCGCCGCTGCCAGCGGTGTGCCGGCATCCAGTGCGGTCAGGGCGCTGTCGCCGTGGTGGAGGTAGGAATCGGGGCCCTCGGCGTAGGCGGCGGCGAGCGCCGTGGTGAAGCCGGCGACGATCTCGGTGGGGGTGCCGCTCTGGAAGGTGACCAGCCAGCGTGGCGTCGCGTAGTCCGAGCTGTACGCGGTGATCTTCCACAGGGCGTCGTCGTCGCCCTCGGGCAGGTAGGCCAGGCGGACCCGCTGGTCAGGGGTGTTGACGTACACGTTGCCCACGTCGTCGCCGTTCAGCAACCAGCCGCTGTCGAGGAGCGGACGGAGAGCGGGGTCACCGGTGAACGTTGATCCGGCGAGGTAGCGGGGGCTGACGTGGTACTCGCGCCACTGCTCATCATCCGAGCTGAAGGTCATGGAAAGTTCCTGAAGAAGAAAAGGGGGAGGGGGACGCGCCTGCGTACGCCGTGGAACGGGCTACGCGCCTGCGTACGCCGTGGAACGGGCCGTTCGGCCGCACACGGGCGCCGTGGAAATGAGCCGAATCACCGGCTCTGGAACGGGTTGTGGGGGCTCACTCGGCGGTTTCCATCCGGGCGAGCAGTGAACGGACCAGGGTGGGCAGGTGGCCTGGGCCGTCGCTGATCCAGACGTGGTCGGTCGCTTCGCCGAGGACGTGCGTGGCGTCGTCGAGGAGGCCGCTGGAGATCTCCATGCAGGCGTCGGTAATCCGGGTGATGGCGAGCAGGGACTCGGAGAGCACGGCGACGTAGTCGCCCGGCGGGAGGTGGGCGGCCTTGGCGGCGGTACGGATTTCCGTCAACTCCAGGTCGCTGAAGGCGAAGTCGAGCTCGCTGTCCTGCTCGTCGCCGTCGAGCGTGGTGAAGGTCGGGTCCGGTGGCTGTGTGGGGATGCCGACGCGGGTGCAGATCTGGTCGACCGAGGTGGTGAGCTCGGCGAGGGACTCGGTGAGCCATCCCAGCGCGGAGGCGTAGGAGGCCAGGGTGAACAGACCCGCCGGCGTCGCGGGGCGCGGCTCGGCGGCCAAGAATTCTTCGAGCCGGTCGTTCAGCTCGCAGATCACCCTGGGTCCGGCCGACAGCGCACCCAGTACGGGGTGCAGATAGGAGCGGCTGGCAGCCGTCGGGTACTCGGCGGTGAGGATCCCGGAGACACTCTGCGCGGCGTCTGTGAACAGGCCCGCCAGTTCGGCACGAGTCAGCGGGGCGCGGTCGACGATCATCGGTGGGGAGCCTTTCGGGAAGCGGTGGCAGTGGGCTGGGCCGCCGCCACTGGGAGGGGCGTCGGCTGGTTTGCCGCGTGGGGAGAGCGGGAGCGTGCGGCCTGCACGCGTGCTTCGGCGGCGGAGGCTGTCTCGACGTCCTGGTGGGAGCCGGTGCGCAGGTGGGCCGTGCGGTAGACCGCGTACTCCTTCCGGCTGCCCGCGGCGACGAGATAGACCTCGCGCTTGTGGTGCGAGGTGGGCGGGGCCGGGCGGAACTGGATGACCATCCGATAGGAGACGGACGGGTCGACGTACACCTTGTGAAAACCCGCGAGACGGCCCTTCAACGGCAGGCAGTCGTCACTTCCGTGAACCAGGTTCTGCAGCTCCAGCAGCGCCAGATCACGTATCTCGTCGGGGAGTTCGCGCAGGTCAGCGATGGCATCTGGGTGCGCGGCGAAGGCGAAGCGGGCGCGGCTCACATCGACCTTCCCGGGCTGAGTACGTCACTCATGCCGCCAGCCCCAACGGCTCGGGCGCGGGGGTGGCCAGCACGCGGTGGTTGGGCCGGGTCGGGCTCGTCGTGCACGCGGCGAACGGACCGTCGGGAGCACGGAGGTGGACCAGCGTCTGGTCGAGGTGGTCGCGGTGCCACGTCGAAGGACCGGACAGGCCGGCCTCGGCGTCGGTGAGCTGCTGCCATGCGAGCCAGAGGGCATGCAGCCGGGCCACGGCTTCGGGGTGTTCTTGCCACAGCCCGCACCACGGGCGGGTCGTGCTGATCTCTCGCCCGTAGATCGGGAGGAAGAGATGGTTCACCCAGGCACTGAGGGCGGCGAGTTCGACGGCGTACGCCTCACCGCCCAGGGCGATGATGAACACCGAGGTGGGGCCGGCCGCCGGCTCGGAGCCCGCTGCTGTTGCCGGAGCGCCGTCGGTCGGTTGGGGGGCGGGTGTGGGCTCGGAGCCGAGGCGATCGAGGAGGACGCTGTGCTGCCTGACCTCGGCCATGGTCTTGGCGAGGCTGCTGGCCAAGTCGTCGAGGTTCTCGTCGGGGACGCGGAACGGCTCGGGGCCGGGGGCGGTCGTGCTGGTGTCGGACATCGGGGCGTGCTCCATCTGTGGGACGGCGACATGGGGAAGAGGATCCGGAGAAGCCGCGATTTGGCCCGGCCGGGAAAACCCGGTAGCCGGGCGCTACGCCGCCATGCAGCGAGGGCAGCGAGGGAAGGGAGGGGCCAGCAACCGCACAGCCCGAGCGGCCTGTTGGGGTACGACACCGTTGCCGAGCGCGGTGAGCTGAGCGGGGCGGCCGAGCCCCGGGGTGGCGGTGACCCAGCCGGCATCGAGGCCCTGCATCCACTCCACGAAGTCGGCACGCAGCCGTCCGGCCGCGTCGGTGGGCGCCGGGGCAGGGCGGGTGAGCGTCTCCCATCGGGTGATGGCGGCTGCGTACGCACCCCATCGCCGGTCTGCTCCGATTGCTTCCAGAGCGGCAGAGCCACCGTTGGCGAGGGAGTCGGCCGGCCCTTGCCCGGTCGGCGTTCCGGGGTGCCCGTGTCGCGGGCCGGCGGTGTGGGCAGCAGGGACGCTGCCGCGCTCGGCAGGGTCATGTCGCCGTTGCCGTACCGCTGGTTGGGCGAGCCCTTGGTTCCGTCCGACGCCTTCGGGGTGGGCAGGAGCCACTCCACCTAATTCCCCTGTAAGGAGCTCACCGGCCCTCGCCGGTCGGTGAGGTGGTTCGAACGGGTTGTGACGCCTGCACTCCACCGGGCCGTCCAG
>NZ_JBVJWD010000044.1:0-62561 GCF_055602785.1 Streptomyces sp. NPDC037301 | reverse complement strand
CAGCGTCAGGTCATCGGCGAAGTGCCGGTCGCCGGTGGCGTCGGGCACGTACTTCACACAGACAACGATCCTCAAGCTCACGCCGGCTCTCCTACCTGGGTGTGGTTCGTATCGACGACAATATGGCACTCAGTACCCTCTGTAAAGGAACCCGGTGCCAGAAGGGGCATTCCGGTGCTACGTTCCCCGCATGACTGACGCACGCAGACCAGCGAAGAAGCCCCCCATGCGGGAGGTGCTCGCCCAGGCGGCCTTCCAGCTCTTCCTGGAGCGGGGCTTCGAGCAGACCACGGTGGACGACATCGTGGCGCGGGCCGGGGTCGGGCGCCGGTCGTTCTTCCGGTACTTCCCCTCCAAGGAGGACGCGGTCTTCCCGGATCACGAGCGCTGCCTTGCCGACATGACGGCGTTTCTTGCGGAGGCCGGTGACGCGGAGCCGGTCGACGCGGTGTGCGACGCGGCCCGGCTCGTGCTGCGCATGTACTCCGCAAACCCCGAATTCTCCGTCCAGCGTTACCGGCTCACCCGGGAGGTGCCCGGGCTGCGTACCTACGAACTGTCCGTGGTGCGCCGTTACGAACAGACGTTGGCCGGCTATCTCCGTGACCGGTACGGCGAGTCGGGGGACGGCGCGCTGCGGGCCGAGGTGATCGCCGCTTCCGTGGTCGCCGCGCACAACAACGGGCTGCGGACCTGGCTGCGTTCGGGCGGCGAGGGGGACGCGGAGGCCGCGGTGGATCAGGCACTCGGGCTGGTGCGCCAGGTGTGGGGGAGTACGCCGGCCGGGGGTGCGTCCCCGGCCGCCACCGACGGTGACGTGGTTGTCATGGTTGCCGCCAAGGGGGCCCCGATGTGGCGCGTCGTGCAGCAGATCGAGTCGGTCATCGGCCAGGGCTGACACCGGGGCCGACCTCGGTATGGCACTGAGTGCCTTTACGTTTCGGCACTCAGTGCCCTATGGTGCGGACGCGCCGACGTGCAGGTGCGGCGTATCCGAGCCGAGCGCAGGGGGTCGAAACGTGTCCCAGTCATCAAGTGGCACCGTGCAGACGGTGCATGAGGAAGCCGGCCTGTGCTACCACCGGTGCCGCTGGTGCGGCACGGCCTCCTTCCGAAGGCTGCTGTGTCCGGTGTGCGCATCAAGTGATCTGAAGCCCGAACACAGCGCCGGTCTGGGTGTCGTGGTGAGGTCCGGCGTCGTGCATCGCTACACGGACGCGGCACGCAACGAGTCCCTCGTCAGGCTTCCCGAGGGCTTCGTGTTCCGTTGCCGTGTCGTGGGCGCCGCACCGCACCAGGTGTCGGTCGGCGCGCGGGTGCGCCCGGTTGCCGGCGCTGATCGGGATGCGGGCGAGGTGGTCTTCGAACTCTGCGACCCGCCCAGGAGTGACGACTGGTTCTGAGCCTGCGCGAGACCGGCCTGCGCGTCGCCGCCGTGGTCCGCGGCGGCGACGCCCTCCCTCTATCTGCTGAATATTCGGCCTCGTCGGCGAGTCCGGCAGTGGCAAGTCGACCGTCGGCCGCTGTGTCGTACGCCTCGACGAACCCACCGGCGGCACCGTCCACATCAACGGCACCGACGTCACCCACCTCTCCCTCCGCGCCCTCCGCGCCCTGCGCCCCCTGCGCCCCCTGCGCCCCCTGCGCAAGGACTTCCACCTGGTCTTCCAGGACCCGTCGTCCTCGCTCGACCCCCGCATGACCATCGGGCAGATCATCGCCGAACCGATCAAGCTGCACCGTCAGGCCCGCGGCGAAGCCGTACGGGCACGGGTCGAGCAGCTCCTCGCCCAGGTCGGACTGCGCCCCCGAGCACGCCGACCGGCACCCGCACGAACTCTCCGGCGGACAACGCCAGCGCATCTCCATCGCCCGCGCGCTCTCCTGCGACCCCGACCTCGTCGTCGCCGACGAACCGACATCGGCGCTCGACGTCTCCGTCCAGGCATCCGTACTCAATCTGCTCGCCGACCTCCAGCGCGACCGCGGCTTCGGCAGTCTGTTCATCACCCACGACCTGGCCGCCGTCGAGTTCCTCGCCGACCGGATCGCCGTGATGTACCTCGGGCAGATCGTCGAACAGGCCCCGACCGTCGAACTGTTCGCCTCCCCGAAGCACCCGTACACCCAGGCGCTGCTCTCCGCCGCGCCGGTCCCCGACCCGGTCGAGCAGCGCTCCCGCGAACGCATCGTGCTGCACGGCGAGCTCCCCAGCCCGCTGGATCCCCCGCCCGGCTGCCGCTTCCACACCCGCTGCCCGCTCGCCACCGACCGGTGCCGCACCGAGGTCCCGGCCCGCGCGAACTGCCCGGCGGCCGGCAGGTCTCCTGCCACCTCGTCAAGGACGACGGCACCGCCCCGTACGCGGCCGCCTGACTCCCCGTACATACGATCCGCACCGAACTCCAGAACCTCGCACGTCGCAGCAAGTCGTGTTCACCACCCGGTCGACCCTCCGGGGCACCTTCGGCCTGGTCCTGAAATCCTTGCTCCGAAGCCGGATCCTGCGCGACGTAGTACGGCGCGCAGGACCTGCTGGTCCCTGCGCAGTGCAGGGCGTGAGTTCTCTTCGTTCTGTTGAGTCCGACCCAGCACGACGGAGCGAACTCGTCATGGAAGAAGCGAGCGATACCTCCTGGCGGGTCATTCCGGCCAGGGGCCGCGCCAGGGCTGATTCAAAGTCTCGGTGACCAAGCCTGTGTGCGGCACCCTGGCCGCGGTGCGCGCTGGGCGCCGCACTCACCGGAAGTCCGTTACTGGACGATGACGGCCCACCGCGTGTCACTGATTCCTGTCTTGATGCGCAGCAGCGCCGTACAGAACGTTTGCGACTGACCGAGGCAGGACGGGAGGGCCCGCAACGGCCCCGGCACCGGCGGGACGAAGAAGCCCGTGCCCCCACCTGGGCCCGCGGCCCTTCGGGTGAGCCGAGCCGGCTGGCAGCCCTTCCCGCCCGCTCGGCCGCGGTCAGTCGGCGGGCCTCCTCCCGGACCGAGACGTGCCGGCGGCTTTCGCTGGTGAACAGCACCCGTTTCCACGCCTCCCGCCGGTCGCGCAGCCGCAGCCCGGCAGGGCGTTCACGGAGAAGCGCGACCCGGTCCGGTCCGGGCACCGAGCGCGTCGCGGGGGAGCCCCGGGGCGTGATCGTCGGAATCCGGTATCCCTACGCTGCCACGGCCCGGCAGCCGGTAGCCGCACTCGGCTCGGCCGACGCGACGGGCTCGCCTCATGAACCGCCGTGCGCCGCGGCCGTGCTTCCGCGTTCGATCAGCCCGGGCAGAGGTACCTGTACGGTGCGAGCGGCGCCGCCGTCGAGCAGCGAGGTCAGCTCCCGCGCGGCGATCCGCCCGAACGCGATCGTGTCCCGGGACAGCGCGGTCAGCCAGGGGGCCGTCAGCCGGCACAGCGCGGAGTCCTCCCACGACACGATCGAGACATCGGCGGGGACGCAGTGGCCGAGGCCCGCGATGACCGCGGCTCCGGCCGCGGCCATCACATCGTTGTCGTAGATGATCGCGGTCGGCGGGGCGGACTGTTCCAGCACCCGGCGGGTGACGGCCGCTCCCTCCGTGTCGGAGTAGTCCGTGGTCACCGAGTGGGCCTCGGCCAGCCCGCGCCGGTCGGCCTCGATCCGCAGGGAGCGGATGCGCCGGTCGGTGTGGGCGAGCGAGGGCAGACCGGCGATGTGCACGATGCGCCGATGGCCCAGCTCGTGGAGCCGGCCGACGATCGCCGCCATCGCGCCCGCATCGTCCGCGCGTACCTGCGAGAGGCCGGGATGCGGACCGGTGTCGCTGCCGGGCAGTGCGCCGATCACGACCCCCGGCAGCCCGAGTTCGTCCAGCAGGTCGGTCCGGGGGTCGTCGGTCCGCGGATCGACGACCAGCACCCCGTCGACCCGGTGCTCCGCCCACCAGCGCCGGTAGACGGCGCACTCGGCCTCCACATCCTCCACCACCTGGAAGAGCAGGCCGAGTTGGCGCTCGGCCAGCACCTCCTGGATCCCGGAGATCAACTGGAGGAAGAACGAGTCCACGCCCAGGCTCGCCGCCGGGCGTGCCACGACAAGCCCCACGGTCGCCGACCCCTCGCCCGACAGTGCGCGGGCGGCGGTGCTCGGCCGCCAGCCCAGCTGCTCGGCGACCCGCCGAACGCGGTCCCGGGTGATCTCCGAGACGCCGGGGCGGTCGTTGAGGGCGAAGGACACGGCGCTCTCCGACACTCCGGCACGCTGGGCGATGTCCTTCATGGTCGGCCGTCGCGCAGGTGTGCGCCTGGTAGGCGGAGTCTCTCCGGCCGGCGGCCGCTTCGGTGTCACCCGGTGCTCCTCTTCCTGCGTTGCCCGTGGTCCCTGGGAGGTGCGGTGTTCCCTCGCCCCCGCGGGCATCGTAAGCCTTCCGAGCGTATTGGTCGACCGAAGTTCACCGGCGACTAAAGCGCTTGAGTGAAGGTGGCCTAAAGCGCATTAGTCATGCATCGCCGCAGCCTGCTCACACCCATCTGACCTGCAAGGATGGTGAATGGTGAAGTTAATTTTGAGCAAATGTATTGACTTTGCGCCGTGTGCATTGGAAAGTCTGCTGGGCATACGCAGCCGGTGGGCCCACGTCCCGGCTCGCTGTCCGCACGCCTGGTCCGAGCAAAGGAGCCGTTCACCGTGCGCATCTCCCGCAGGGCAGTCGCCGCTGCCGCCGTTCTCGCCACCGTCCTGCCGCTGAGTGCCTGCGGCGGTGGATCCGATGGAGGCTCGTCAGATGCCTCCGGCAAGGTCGAAGGCAAGATCACCTTCCAGACCTGGAACCTGCAGGCGAACTTCAAGGACTACTTCAACGGGGTGATCGCGGACTTCGAGAAGAAGTACCCGGGGACCGAGGTCAAGTGGGTCGACCGGCCTGGCGAGGGCTACGCGGACAAGATCAGTGCCGACGCGGCCGGAGGCACCCTGCCGGACGTCGTGAACGTCTCGCCCGACCTGGTCGCACCGCTGGCCAAGGCCGGGATCGCACTCGACCTCGACAAGGCGGCATCGAAGTACCGCAAGGAGTACCTGCCGGGCGCCTGGCGGAGCCATCAGATACCGGGCACGGAAGGGACGTACGCCTTCCCCTGGTACCTCAACACCGGACCGCTGTTCTACAACAAGAGCCTCTTCAAGGATGCCGGACTCGACCCCGAGAAGCCGCCGGCCACCTACGACGAGCTCTTCGACTCCGGTCTGAAGCTGGCCGAGAAGAGCAAGGGCAAGATCGCCACACTGGCGAACGTGCCCGCCATCGAGGACTTCGGCCGCTATGGCGGGCAGCTGATGAACAAGGAAGGTACGGGCTTCGCCTTCAATGACGCCAAGGGTGTTGAACTCCTCACGCACTACAAGGAGTTGTACGACGCCAAGGCGCTCGACCCGCAGGCGCTGACCGCGACCCCCGAGTCGTCGGGCCACAAGTTCCTCACCGGGTCCGTGGCGATGAACCCCGGCAGCGCGCTGGATCTGGACCGCTTCAAGAAGCAGGCCCCGAGTCTCTACAAGAACATCGGGATCACCGACCAGATCAGCAGCACCGGCAAGGCCAACATGTACGTCATGGGCGTCATGGTGAATGCGCAGACGAAGCAGAAGCCGGCGGCCGTGGCCTTCGCCCACTACGTGACCGACGCGACCCGGCAGGTGGAGTTCGCGAAGCAGGTCGCCATCTTCCCGAGCACCGCCGGGTC
The DNA here is from genome assembly GCF_055602785.1 of Streptomyces sp. NPDC037301. Taxonomy (NCBI): domain Bacteria; kingdom Bacillati; phylum Actinomycetota; class Actinomycetes; order Kitasatosporales; family Streptomycetaceae; genus Streptomyces; species Streptomyces sp. NPDC037301. Next base: position 56,849 of record NZ_JBVJWD010000044.1, on the reverse strand, counting down.
CCTCGACGATCCGTACTTCTCCAAGGAGGACGGCACTGACGAGACGCGCGTCCGGGTGGCCGCCGCCAAGTCCCTGAAGACGGCCGTCAATTACACACCGGTTCTCTTCAGCGAACAGATGAAGACCGAGTTGCGCAACCAGATCGCCAAGGCGCTGCAGGGCAAGCAGAGCCCCAAGGAAGCTCTTGACAACGCTGTCAAGACCTGTGACCGGCTACTGCAGCAGAGCTGAGCCCCTCGTGAAGACCCTCACTGTGAAGACCCGCGGCGTCAACACGCGCACCGCAGCGACGGCGACAGGGCCGGATGCCGGCGAGGCGGGACCGGCGGCCCGGAGTGCGCGCTCCGGCAGCCGCCGACCCGCCCACCGGATCAGCCGTCATCTTCCCTTCAGCCCCTGGCTGTTCGCGGCACCCGGCCTGCTCGTCGTCGGCGCCTTCAGCCTGTTCCCGTTCTTCAGCACCCTGGTCAACGCCTTCACGGACCGTCGGACCCTGGTACCAGGGAAGTTCGTCGGCCTGGCGAACTTTCAGGAGCTGATCCACGACGAGATGTTCTGGATCGGACTGCGCAACAGCGCGCTGTACGTCGTCGGCGTCGTCCCCGCGCTCGTCATCCTGCCGCTGCTGCTGGCGATGCTCGTCCAGCGCCACATCCCCGGCATCACCTTCTTCCGCTCCGCCTTCTACACCCCCGTCGTCGCTTCCATTGTCGTCGTCGGTCTGATCTGGGTGTGGATGCTCGACGACCGGGGGCTGATCAACGCGCTGCTGGAGGCCGTGGGGATCGGCAAGGTCGGCTTTCTCAGCGACCAGTGGCTGCTGCTGTTCAGTGCGATGACGGTGACGGTCTGGAAGGGGCTCGGCTACTACATGATCATTTATCTGGCCGCGCTGGCCAGCGTCCCCCGGGAGCTCCACGAAGCCGCCTCCGTGGACGGCGCCGGAGCCGTGCGCCGCTTCTTCACCGTGACCGTCCCCGCTGTCCGCTCCACCATGGTTCTGGTCGGAGCGCTGGCGTCGGTCGCCGCCTTCAAGGCCTTCTCCGAGGTCTACCTGATGGCCGGCCCCTCCGGCGGCCCGGCAGGCGAGGACACCACGCTGGTGATGCTCGTCCAGCGCGTCGGTACCGGACTGACCGGGCGGGTCGGCTACGCCTCCGCCATCTCGGTCGTCATCTTCGTCGTGACGGTCGCCCTGATGCTCCTGGTGCTCCGCGCCGACCGCAAGGAGGACGCATGAGCTTCCTGAGTATCACCGATGCCGAAGGCCGCCGCATCCCGGTCTGGCAGCTCCTGCTGCGCTACGTCCTGCTGCTCGCCGTACTCGTGCTGACCGTCGGACCGTTCCTGTGGCAGCTCTCGACGTCGCTCAAGGGGCCCGGTGAGGACATCTTCAGCTCGCCGCCGAAGTTCTTGCCCAGCCATCCGACCCTGGACAACTACACACGGGTCGCGGACACCATCCCGGTCTGGGACTACGCGCTGAACTCCCTCAAGGTGGCCACCGCCAATGTGGTCACCAACTGCGTCGGCTCCGCCCTGGCCGGCTACGCGCTGGCCCGGTTGCGCTACCGCGGGCGCAGGGCTGCCACGCTGGCGTTCATCCTCGCCATGCTCGTACCCGTCGAGGGCATCATCATCGCCCAGTTCACCACCATGCGTGAGCTCGGTCTGAACAACACCCTGATCGGTGTGCTGCTGCCGGGATCCGTCGCGGCGATGAACGTGCTGCTGATGCGCAACGCCTTCCTCAACCTTCCGCACGAGGTGGAGGAAGCTGCCTTCATCGACGGCGCGAACGTCTGGCAGCGCTTCTTCTGGATAGCTCTGCCCTCGGTCAGAGGGACCCTCGCCGTCGTCGCGATCTTCGCCTTCATGGGGGCCTGGGACGACTTCCTGTGGCCGCTGATCGTGCTGAGCGACCCGGCGAACTTCACCCTGACGATCGGGTTGAACTATCTGCACGGCACGTTCGCGAACGACGAACGGCTCGTCGCCGCTGGCACGATCATTGCCGTGCTCCCGCTCATTTTGCTCTTCGCCTGTCTGCAGCGCTTCTTCTTCCGGGGGGTCGGCGAAGGCGCCGTCAAGGGCTGACCGATTCGCCGCCACCCGCACCACAGAACCAGGACACCCGTACCGTATGAGCAACTCCACGCCGCGCTTCGGCGTCAACTACACGCCCAGCCAGGGCTGGTTCCACCACTGGCTGGACTTCGACCTCGACGCCGTGCGCGCCGACCTGGACTCGATCGCCGCACTCGGGCTCGACCACATCCGGGTCTTCCCGCTCTGGCCGCTCTTCCAGCCCAACCGCACCCTGATCCGGCCGCGCGCCGTCGAACAGCTCGTCCAGCTCGCCGACGCCGCGGCGGAATGCGGCCTCGACGTCAACGTGGACGGACTGCAGGGCCATCTGTCGAGCTTCGACTTCCTGCCGGCCTGGACGCAGACCTGGCACCGGCGGAACATCTTCACCGACCCCGATGTCGTGGCCGGCCAGGCCGAGTACCTGCGTACGCTCGCGGCCGCTCTCGCCGACCGCCCCCACTTCATCGGCATGACGCTGGGCAACGAGATCAACCAGTTCTCCGGCCCCCCGCACCCCGACCCGGACGCCATCACCCCCGAACAGGCGGGCAGTTGGCTGCGTACCCTGCTCGACGCCTGTGAGGGGGGAGCACCGGGGAAGCTCCATCTGCACGCCGAATACGACGCCGCCTGGTACCAGGACGACCACGCGTTCACCCCCGCCCACGCGGCCCGGATCGGCGCCCTCACCGCCGTGCACTCCTGGGTCTTCAACGGCACTGCCCAACGGCACGGCCGTACCGGAACTGCCACCGAGCACCACGCCGCGTACTTGATCGAACTGTCCAAGGCATGGGCCACGGACCCGCACCGACCGGTCTGGCTGCAGGAGGTCGGCGCCCCGTCCCCGCTCATTCCCGCCGAGCATGCCGCCGCGTTCACCGAGGCGACCGTCGCGAACGCCCTGGACTGCGAGGACGTGTGGGGCGTCACTTGGTGGTGCTCCCACGATGTGTCCCGCTCTCTGGCCGACTTCCCCGAACTCGAATACAGCCTGGGCCTGTTGACCAACGACCGGCAGGTCAAACCGGCCGGCCGGGCCATCGCCCGGATCGTTGAGGAGCAGCGGGCGAGGGCCGACCGGCCAGCTCCCCGCACCACGGCCCTGGTGGTCGACACCGGTGACGACGAGACCGCGCCCCGCCGTTCGACCTGCGCCCCCGGCGGCACGTTCTTCGAAGCGTTCGCCCGGCTCACCGCTGACGGGGTCCGGCCCACGGCTGTCCTCGCGAGCCAGGCCGGGAACAAGGAACACCTGGACGCCCGCGGGATCACCGACGTCCTCAAGCCCGACGAGGTCCGATGACCGCGCACCCGCACCTGTATCCGCCCCCGCACCCTCATCCAGCTCGGAGCCACCCTCATGCATGACGACCGCAACCTGGTCGAAGCTCGTCTCAAGCGCGTCCTCGACGAGCGCATCCGGCCGGCCGTCCACCCGGAGTCCATACCGTTGGACGTCGCCGTCTGGAACGCGCCCGGTGAGCCCGTTCCGGTCACCGAGGGCCTCGCCGCCCCGACCGAACCGATCGCGGTCGGTGACCGGTGGGGCGCGCCCTGGGGCACCTGCTGGTTCCGGATCTCCGGGACCGTCCCCGAGGCGTGGGCGGGCCGCACCGTCGAGGCGATCCTCGACCTCGGCTTCGACGAGAACATGCCCGGCTTCCAGTGCGAGGGCCTGGTCTACCGGCCCGACGGTACCCCGGTGAAGGGCCTCAACCCGCGCAACCAGTGGGTGCGCATCGGCGCCCCGGTCGCGGGTGGCGAGGATGTGCTGCTGCACATCGAGGCGGCGTCCAACCCGGTCATCCTCGACTACCACCCCTTCCTGCCGACGCAGCTCGGCGACAAGGAGACCGCCGGGAGCGAACCGCAGTACACCCTCGCCCGGATGGACCTGGCGGTCTTCGACGAGAACGTGTGGAACCTCGTCCAGGACCTGGAAGTGCTGGGCGAACTGATGCAGGAGCTGCCCGTCGAGGGGGCCCGCCGCTGGGACGTCCTGCGTGCGATCGGCCGCGCCCTCGACGCGGTCGACCTGCAGGATGTGAACGGCACCGCGGCCGCCGCCCGCGCCGAACTCGCCGCCGTCCTCACCACGCCCGCGGAGCCGACCGCCCACCGCATCAGCGCCGTCGGCCACGCGCACATCGACTCCGCCTGGCTGTGGCCGCTGCGTGAGACGGTCCGCAAGGTCGCCCGTACGACGTCCAACATGACCGCGCTCCTGGAGGACGAGCCCGACTTCGTCTTCGCGATGTCGCAGGCCCAGCAGTTCGCCTGGATCAAGGAGCACCGTCCCGAGGTCTACGCCAAGGTCAAGAAGGCCGTGGCGGATGGGCGGTTCGTGCCGTCCGGCGGCATGTGGGTCGAGTCCGACACGAACATGCCCGGATCCGAGGCGATGGCCCGTCAGTTCGTGCACGGCAAGCGGTTTTTCCTCGACGAGTTCGGCGTCGAGAACGACGAGGCGTGGCTGCCCGACACGTTCGGCTTCGCCGCCGGGCTGCCGCAGATCATCAAGGCCGCAGGCTCCAAGTGGCTGCTCACACAGAAGATTTCGTGGAGCCAGACCAACAAGTTCCCGCACCACACATTCCAGTGGGAGGGCATCGACGGCACACGGATCTTCACCCACTTCCCGCCTGTCGACACCTACAACTGCTCGATGAAGGGCAGTGAGATCGCCCACGCGGCGAAGAACTTCAAGGACAAGGGCGTCGCCCGGCACTCCCTTGCGCCGACAGGCTGGGGGGACGGCGGGGGTGGCACCACTCGCGAGATGATCGCGAAGGCCGCCAGGATGCGCAGCCTCGAAGGCTCGGCGACCGTGACCTGGGAGACGCCCACCGACTTCTTCACCAAGGCGGAGGCGGAGTACCCGAACGCGCCGGTGTGGGTCGGCGAGCTCTACCTGGAGCTGCACCGCGCCACTCTGACCAGCCAGGCGAAGACCAAGCAGGGCAACCGCCGCAGCGAACATCTGCTGCGCGAGGCCGAGCTGTGGGCCGCCACCGCCGCCGTACGGACCGGTTTCCCCTACCCGTACGAGCAGTTGGACCGGATCTGGAAGACGGTCCTGCTGCACCAATTCCACGACATCCTGCCCGGTTCGTCGATCGCCTGGGTGCACCGCGAGGCCGAGAAGACGTACGCGGCCGTCGCAGAGGAGCTGAACGGCATCGTCGACGCTGCGATGCGCGCCCTGGCCAAAGACACCCCGTCGGGGGAGACGCTTGTCTTCAACTCTGCGCCGCACACCCGCGGAGGGGTTCCGGCCGGTGGCGCCGCGGCCGTCACCGTCGGCAGCGGCGGGCGGCTCGCACCGCGCGAGGACGGCGGATACGTACTCGACAACGATCTGCTCCAGGTGGAGATCGACAGCCGTGGCCTGGTGGTGTCCGCGTACGACATCGGTGCCGAGCGCGAGGCCGTGGCGCCCGGCCAGGCCGCGAACCTGCTGCAGATCCACCCCGACTTCCCGAACATGTGGGACGCGTGGGACGTCGACGCGTTCTACCGCAACACCGTCACCGACCTGACGGACCTCGACGAGCTCACCCCCGTCGAGGAGGGGGGAGTGGTCGGCGTACGCATCGTTCGCAGCTTCGGCGACTCGAAGGTCACCCAGCAGCTGACGCTCTCCCCGGGTGCCAAGCGGCTCGACATCGACACCGAGGTCGAGTGGCACGAGACGGAGAAGTTCCTCAAGGCGGCGTTCCCGCTGGACATCCACGCCGAGAGGTATGCCTCCGAGACGCAGTTCGGGCACTTCTACCGGGCCACCCACACCAACACCAGTTGGGAGGCCGCCAAGTTCGAGGCCTGCAACCACCGCTTCGTCCACCTGGAGGAGCCGGGCTGGGGCGTTGCGCTCGTCAACGATTCGACGTACGGCCATGACGTAACCCGGTCCGTCCGCGACTGCGATGCCGGGACGACCACCACCGTCCGGGTGTCGCTGCTGCGCGCCCCGCGCTTCCCCGACCCGGAAACGGACCAGGGCGTGCACCGCTTCCGGCACGCGCTCGCGCCGGGCGCGGCGATCGGCGACGCGGTCCGCGAGGGCTTCCGGATCAACCTGCCGGAGCGCCGGGTCGTCGGCGAACGCGCGGTGGCTCCGCTGGTGACCGTCGACAACGACGCGGTCGTCGTCAGCGCCGTCAAGCTGGCGGACGACGCGAGCGGCGATGTCGTCGTACGGCTCTACGAGTCGACGGGTGGCCGTGCCAGGGTCCGGCTCGGTACCGGGTTCGAACTCGTCGGCATGACAGTGACCGACCTGCTGGAGCGGCCGCTCGCCGTGGGGAACGTGCCGGTGCGGGTGGACGGCGGCGTACAGCTGTCGCTGCGCCCGTTCGAGCTGGTCACGGTGCGTCTGACGCGCGGCTGAGCGGAGCCGGGCCCGCCCCTCGGCAGGGGGGCGGGCCAACTCCGATCAGTAGCAGGGCATTCGGTGCCGTCCGCCCGTCCGCGCTCGACGCCTTTGCGTTATCGATCGTCAGCAAAAATCGTCCGCTATGTGGGAACCCCTCTTACCTTGCGGACTGTATGCGAAATACGGTCTGCGATATTCCGTGAGGCGGGTCGCGAGGGGCGATCGATAGCCTGCTCGACGATCAGGTGAACGAGTCGGCAGGGTCGAACTCCCCAGATTCTCCCAAGGGCCCGATTGTGAGCTTTGATTGGTTCGCTTGATACGTACAAGCAGCAAGGTGACGCGCATGTTCACGACCCGGCCCACCCTCCAGGGCACCTTCGGCATGGTGTCCTCCACCCACTGGCTCGCCTCGCAGTCCGCGATGGCCGTCCTGGAGGACGGCGGCAACGCCTACGACGCCGCCGTCGCGGCCGGATTCGTCCTGCATGTCGTCGAACCGCACCTCAACGGCCCGGCCGGTGAAGTGCCGATGATCCTGGCGCCGAAGGACGGCGAGGTGCAGGTGCTGTGCGGCCAGGGCCCCGCCCCCGCCGGTGCCACCGTCGCCCACTACCGCTCCCTCGGCCTCGACCTCGTCCCCGGCACCGGTCCGCTCGCCGCAGCCGTGCCGGGCGCGTTCGGCGCCTGGATGCTGCTGCTGCGCGACCACGGCACCAAGACCGTCGCCGAGGTGCTGCGGTACGCCATCGGGTACGCGGAGGACGGCCACGCGCCCGTCGAGCGGATCGGCCAGACCGTCGAGACCGTCCGCGAACTCTTCGAGACCGAGTGGCAGTCCTCCGCCGACGTCTACCTGCCCGGCGGCAAGTCGCCGAAGCCGGGCGAGCTGTTCCGCAACCCCGCACTCGCCGCCACCTGGCGCCGGCTGACCGCCGAGGCGCAGGAGACCGGCGGCGAGGACCGCATCGCCCAGATCGACGCCGCACGGAAGATCTGGAGCGAGGGGTTCATCGCCGAAGCCCTGGTCCGCCAGGCCGCCCGCCCCACCATGGACACCAGCGGTAGCCGCCACACCGGCACCCTCACCGCCGCCGACCTGGCCGGCTGGTCCGCGTCGTACGAGGCGCCCGCCACGTACGACTGGAACGGCTGGACGCTCGCCAAGGCCGGTGGCTGGAGCCAGGGCCCCGCCTTCCTCCAGCAGCTCGCCCTGCTCCCCGCCGAGCTTCCGCAGTACGGCTCCGCCGACTACGTCCACCTGCTCATCGAGGGTTGCAAGCTCGCCATGGCCGACCGCGAGGCCTGGTACGGCGACGCCGCCGACATACCCCTCGACACGCTGCTCTCGGAGCCGTACAACGCCGGGCGCCGCGCCCTCATCACCGACGAGGCCTCGCGCGAACTGCGCCCCGGCAGCCCGGACGGCCGCACCCCCGTCCTCAGCCGGCACGCCCACGCCGTCGCCTCCGGCGAGGCCGGCTTCGACGCCATGGGCATCCCGGCGGCGGGCGTCGGCGAGCCGACCGTGGCCAAGAACCGCGCCGGTGCCGGCGAGCCGGCCGTCGGCAAGGACGGCGCGACGCGCGGCGACACCTGCCATGTCGACGTGGTCGACCGCTGGGGCAACATGGTCTCCGCCACGCCCAGCGGCGGCTGGCTCCAGTCCAACCCGGTCGTGCCGGAGCTCGGCTTCCCGCTCGGTACCCGGCTCCAGATGGCCTGGCTCGACGAGGGCCTGCCGAACTCCCTCACCCCCGGCCGCCGCCCCCGCACCACCCTCACCCCGTCCCTCGCCCTGCGCGACGGCGTCCCGGTCATGGCGTTCGGCACGCCCGGCGGCGACCAGCAGGACCAGTGGCAGGTCCACTTCTTCCTGGCGGTCGCCCTGCGCGCCGAAGTCCGCGGCGGCCTCGACCTCCAGGGCGCCATCGACGCCCCGAACTGGCACAACGACAGCTTCCCCGGCTCCTTCTTCCCGCGCGGGATGCGCCCCGGCAGCGTCACCGTCGAGGAGGGCATGGACCCGGAGGTCGTCGAGGAGCTGCGCCGCCGCGGCCATGACGTCACCGTCGGCGACCCGTGGTCCGAGGGCCGGATGTGCGCCGTGGCCCGCGACCCGGAGACCGGAGTGCTGTCCGCGGCCGCGAACCCGCGCGGCATGCAGGGGTACGCCGTCGGACGCTGACCGGCCACCTCCCCGCCATGACCAGGTCGTCGGCTCCGCGGTGGACCGTGCTTAGCTGGGGTCATGATCGATGAATTCCTTGCCGGAGACCTGACCGAGGTCGAGGCGGCGGTCCGCGCAGCGGCCGCCGCCGAGATCATGCCGCGCTACCGGCAGCTCGCCGCGCACGAGATCGTCGAGAAGAGCGGCCCGCACGACCTGGTCACCACCGCCGACCGCCTCGCCGAGGAACACCTCACCACATCCCTGACCAGGCTCCTGCCGGGCTCGGTCGTCGTCGGCGAGGAGGCGGTCCACGCCGATCCGAAGGTGTACGACGCGCTGGGCGGCGACGCACCGGTATGGGTCGTCGACCCGGTCGACGGCACCCGCCAGTTCGTCCGCGGTGAACCGGGCTTCTGCACCCTGGTTGCCCTCGCCCACCGCGGCGAACTTCTGGCCTCCTGGACGTATGCCGCGGCCCTGGACGAGATGGCGATCGCCGTCCGCGGCCGCGGTGCCACACTCGACGGCAAGCCGATACACTCCGGCTCGCCCGCGCCCGGGGCTGTTCTGCGGGTGGCGATGTCGCACCCCGACTACACCACCGAGGCCCAGAAGCGCGCCCTCCTGGGCCTGCGCACCGAGGGCATCGATGCCCGCCCCTGTGGTTCCGCGGGCCTCGAATACCTAGCCGTCGCCCGCGGCGACCAGGACGCGGTCGCCTTCAACTGGGAGTACGCCTGGGACCACGCGGCAGGCCTGCTCCTGGTCACCGAGGCGGGCGGCGCCCAGGCCACGCTCTCCGGCGCCCCGTTCCGTATCACCGGCGGGAACGCCCTGCCGTTCACGGCGGCCCGTGACGAGGCGACCGTCGAGCGCGTCCTTCAGGCGCTGCGCGGCGAAGCCTGACCGACCGCCGCCTCGCCGTTGCCGTGCTGGATCAGGCAGAACGGATGCCCGGCCGGGTCTGCGTAGATCCGCCACGGGCGCCCCGTCCCGGCTCCGTCGTCGAGGACCACCGCACCGGCCGCCACTGCCTGTGTCTGCGCCGCGTCCAGATCCGGGACGCCGAAGTCCAGATGGAACTGCTGCGGGTGCGCCGGGTCCCCCCACAGCGGCGGCCGGTGGTCCGCCACCCGCTGGAAGGCGAGGACCGGCCCGGCCGCCGTGTGGAGCGTCGCCCAGCCGTCGCCGAGCGCCCATCGCCGGTCCGGCCGGTCGACCTCCCCGCCGAGCAGACAGTGGTAGAACCCGGCGAGGCGTGCGGGATCGGCGCAGTCGAGTACCACGCACTGGAGTTCGGCGATCATGAGCGGCTCCCGGGCTCTTTGGCGCCCGTCGCCAGCACCGATCGGACGTCCCGCACCAACTCCGCAGCCCTCTGCACCGCCGCCGCGTCCAGCCCCCGCAGCGCCTCGCCCACCCGTTCGGCGAAGTCCGCGGGGGTGTCCGGCAGCGCGGCCGCAGCGGCCAGCGCACCCTTCTCGTTCAGACACCAGGTGCGGTGGTGGGCGTGGAGCGACTGGGTGAGGATGCCGAACGCCCGCGACAGGCACAGGGCGACATGGAGCGGGTCCCCGGCAGGGGCCGACTTACGGGCGGCCGCAACCGAGAATTCCGCCTCCCACGCGGCTTCGACGAGCGCGGTGCGCAGTGGCTCCGGATAGGTCCGGGTCTCCTGCTGAAGCACTGTCAATTCGTTTCGGGGATCGGCGAGTACCCGCCCGAGCGCGACCTCCCCGGGATAGGCGGGGGACCAGAAACCGAGCGGATGCCCCGGCTGCACGCCCACTTCGAAGCGGCCTTCGAGGCAGTCGGACCAGACCGCCTCCACCCGGTCCAGATCGCGCAGGATCCAGTCCACCGGGGCGCCGTCCACCCGCAGCCAGGCCCCGCCGTCGACCCAGGGCCCCCAGCCGCCGGGACCCGCGACCTCTGCCGGGGAGCCCTGTACCTCGGACGCCAACGCGGTCAGTGCGGCCAGGTCGGGAGTGCCGCGGTAGTACACGCCCAGATCCCAGTCGGAGTCCGGGCGGTGCGTGCCGCGGGCCCGGCTGCCGCCCAGGGCGACGGCCCGGATGCCGGGCAGCGCGGCGAGCCGGGAGGCCATGTCCGCGATACGGGCGGGCATGACAGAGCCGGGATGTGCCACGGGCGGGGTGTGAGAGTTCGGCGTGTTCATCGAGCGGCGACCCTACCCGCGACCGGGCTGTCGGCGCCTCGGAATATCCTGGGTGTCCTGGCCGTCGGCTGACGAAGGAGTCCGAAGGTGCCGTCGATGCTTGATGCTGTCGTCGTGGGGGCGGGGCCCAACGGACTGACCGCCGCGGCCGAACTGGCCCGCCGTGGCTTCGCCGTGGAGGTCTTCGAGGCGGCCGAGACCGTCGGAGGCGGTGCCCGTACCGAGGAGCTCACCCTCCCCGGCTTCCGCCACGACCCCTGCTCCGCCGTTCATCCGCTGGGCATCGGCTCGCCCGCGTTCAACGCGATGCCGCTGTCCCGGCACGGCCTGGAGTGGCTCCAGCCCGAGCTGGCGCTCGCCCACCCGTTCCCGGACGGGTCGGCCGCCGTGCTCACCGGTTCGGTGGGGGAGAGCGCCATGTCGCTCGGTGCCGAGGACGCCGGGGCGTACCGCAGGCTCGTCGCCCCGTACCTGGGCCACTGGGACACCCTCGCCGAGGACTTTCTGCGCACCCCGTGGGACGGGCTGCCCCGTGACCCGTACCGTTGGGTGCGATTCGGTCTCGACGCGATCCAGCCCGCGACGCTGCTCTCCCGCCGCTTCCGCGGTGCGAAGGCGCGCGGTCTGTTCGCCGGGCTCGGCGCCCATGCCATAGCGCCCGTCAGCGGCCTGGCCACCGGCGGGGTCGCCCTGCTCTTCGCCCTCGCCGCGCACGAGAAGGGCTGGCCGGTGCCGCGCGGCGGATCGCAGGCCATCTCCGACGCCCTTGCCTCGTACATACGCGAACAGGGCGGCACGATCCGTACCGGCACGGAGGTCAAGCGCCTGGACGAGCTCCCGCCCGCCCGCGCCTACATCTTCGACACCTCGCCGACCGCCCTCGCCCGCATCGCGGGGCTGGGACACGCCTACAGCGGCTATCGGTACGGGGCATCCTGCTTCAAGATCGATTACGCGCTGTCGGGCCCCGTCCCCTGGACCGCGAAGGAGGCCCGCCGCGCCGGAACGGTCCACATCGGCCCCACGGCAGGTGAAATCAACTCCGCGCTGAGCGCCGCGGTGACGGGCCGCGACCCGAGTGTGCCGTTCCTGATCACCGCACAGCCCAGCCTGGTCGATCCGTCCCGCGCTCCCGAGGGCCGGCACGTCTTCTGGGCGTACGGCCATGTCCCGGCGGGCTGGGAGGGCGACGCCACCGATGTCATCGAGCGGCAGCTGGAGCGCTTCGCCCCGGGTTTCCGCGACCTGGTGCTCGCCCGAGCGGTCGCGGGGCCGCCCCAACTCGCGGCGCGCAACGCCAATTACGTCGGCGGCGACATCGCGTGCGGCGCGTTCTCCGGCCTCCAGACGGTGATACGGCCCAAGCTCGCACGGGTTCCGTACGCGACGGCGCATCCGGCGGTGTTCATGTGCTCCTCGGCCACTCCGCCCGGCCCGGGCGTGCACGGCATGTCCGGTCACCATGCGGCGAAGGCCGTCTGGCGGCGGCTTCGGGCGGCCTGAGCGCCTCAAGGCCGTCCGGAGCGCCGGGACCGTCCGGCCCCGGGCCCATGTGCCCGCTGCCCCACCGGGCAGGGGGGCACCGGTCGCCTCCGGCCGGTCACGGCCGCGCACCCCCGGCCGTGACCTTCAGCGCCTTCGCGGACCGGCCGTGGACGCGCGACAGGACGACGGCGACCACGACCAGGATCATGTCGAGCACGACGAGGGAGGCGAGCGGAGGCATCCAAACCGCGGCGACACCCGCGACGACGCAGGCGGCACAGGCGGCGCACGCGATGAGCCGTTCGGTCCGGGACCGGCGGGTGGTGGCGCGGAATTGCCGGGCCTGCGCGGCCAGGTGGACCACGGGTCCGCCGAACAGCAGCACCAAGGGCCGTGCGGCCGACGAGGACACGGCATCATGGCCGCATGCGCACACCCGAGGCCGTCACCGTCACCCTGGTACGCGGTGACATCACCCAGCAGTCCGCCGATGTCATCGTCAACGCCGCAAACTCCTCCCTGCTCGGCGGCGGCGGAGTCGACGGGGCGATCCACCGGCGCGGCGGTCCGGAGATCCTCGCCGCGTGCCGCGAGTTGCGTGCCTCGCAGTACGGGAAGGGTCTGCGCACCGGCCAGGCCGTTGCCACGACCGCCGGAAAGCTCGATGCCCGATGGGTGGTTCACACCGTGGGGCCGGTCTGGAGCGGCGCCGAGGACCGTTCCGCGCTCCTCGCCTCCTGCTACCGCGAATCGCTGCGTGTGGCTGCGGAGCTGGGGGCTCGTACCGTCGCTTTCCCCGCCATCTCGACCGGGATCTATGGCTGGCCCATGGACGACGGAGCGCGTATCGCCGTCCGCACAGTTCTGGAGGAGGCCGCGCCGCCCGTCGAGGAGGTGCGATTCGTGCTGTTCGACGCGCATGCGTATGCGGAGTTCGAAGAGGTCCTGGCCGCGCGGGGCTGATGGGCGCGGCGGGTACGCAGGGCCCTGACGCAAGGGGGCTGCGTGCGTCCGACGGGCCGGGGAGGGGCCGGCGAACGCACGCACCCTGCGCTGTTACCTGTGCGCGTAGGGCAGCAGGGCCATCTCGCGGGCACTCCTGATCGCCCGGGCGAGCTGCCGCTGCTGCTGTGCGGTGACCCGGGTCACGCGACGGCTGCGGATCTTGCCGCGGTCGGAGATGAACTTCCGCAGCAGATCGGTGTCCTTGTAGTCGATGTAGGTGATCCCGGCCGTGTCCAGCGGATTGGGGCGGGACTTCAGCGGCTTGTGGGGATCGTTGCATCGTGCCATGTGACATTCCTTGGAGGTGAGGGCGCCGCCGCGTTCGGTGCGGGGTCAGGAAACCGGGTCGAGGAGCGAGTCGAAGGGGGCCGGGAGCTGTTTCCACGCCTCGGGTCCCGCCGCGTATTCGGTGTCTGTGAGCAGACAGGTTTCGAGGAGTTCGGCCAGCCCGTCGCGGTCGAGGCCGGGGGAGGTGAAGACGAGGTGCTGGCAGCAGTCGCCGTGCTCGGGGTGCCAGTCGAGCGAGGCCGCCGCCCTGCGCATGGGAGGCACCATGTCCCAGGCCGCGTCCGGCAAGGACGCCAGCCACGGCCCTGCGCTCTCCACGCAGAGCGCGCCACCGGCGGCGTCCCAGGCCAGCAGGGTGTCGGGGCGGTCGGCGAGCCAGAACCGGCCACGACTGCGCGCGGCCGCGCAGCACAGGTCTTCCAGCGCCTCGTACAGCCGCTCGGGATGGAAGGGGCGGCGGCGGTGCCAGACGAGCGTGGCGACCCCGGCCTCGTCCGCTTCCTGCGGGAGCAGGGCGCAGGCGGGGTGCTGGGCCGCAGCCGCCGTCTCCACGTCGAAGCCCGCGAAGGCCAGTCGGCCGAGTTCGCCAGAACCTGCGGGCACCTGACGTGCGGTCGGGTGGAGCTGGATGAGCAGGACGCGGTCCTTGTCGTCGGCCGCTTCGCTGTCGACGAGGGCGAGCACGGGCGCGTACTCCAACTGTCGTGCCCAGGTGTCTCCCACGGTTCGCCGGTCGGTGGTGGCCGCCGCGAGACCCGCCTCGGCCAGGTCGTCGCCGTTGCCGAGGTACGGCAGCACGAGTGCGGGGTCGACGGCCGTCATCACATTGGTGAGTTCAAGTACGTGACCGCCGTGCGCGACGATGACCTCGGCCATCGCTCCGGGCTCGACCGAGTCCCACAGCTCGACGATCGCCAGCCGGGTCAGACCGCTGCCGGCCAGTCGCTCCAGCTCGGGGACCAGGTCCTCGCGCAGCGCGCAGCAGGCGCAGTCGTTGACGAGCGGGGCGTCGCCGTGGGACAGCTCACCCGACGCGTCCCGTACGAGGCGCCGCACGGTGCCCTCGGCGCCGGTGGCCAGATCGTGGTGGAGGGCGACGCTGCCGGGGACGATGCGCAGCAGTCGGTCCACGACCTCCTTGCGGGCGACGGAGTGCAGCCCGCCGACGATCACGACGGGCAACCGGGCCTGGATCCGCATCAGTTCGCCCCGCGTCGGCCGTAGCGGCGCTCGAACCGCTCAACCCGGCCGGCGGTGTCCAGAACGCGGGCGGTGCCCGTGTAGAAGGGATGGCTCACGGAGGAGATCTCGACATCGACGACGGGGTAGGTGTTGCCGTCCGCCCACTCGACCGTCCTGTCGCTGGTAGCGGTGGAACGAGTGAGGAAGGCGGAGCCGGCGGCCTTGTCGCGGAAGACGACGGGACCGTAGGCGGGATGGATTCCGGGCTTCATGACGGTGTCCTTCTGGGTGGCGTGGGAGAGCGGTCAGCGCTCTTCGCGGAAGTCGACGTGCTCGCGGGCGACCGGGTCGTACTTGCGCAGGACCATGCGCTCTGGGTCGTTCCGGCGGTTCTTGCGGGTGACGTACGTGTAGCCGGTCCCCGCAGTGGAGCGGAGCTTGACGACCGGGCGTAGTTCGGTGCGAGCCATGGCGCTACTATATGGCAATGATTTCCATTTCCATCAAATGGTCCACCGTGGAAGGCAGGTAGCGCCATGTCCGCCCACTGCCAACTGACCGGCGCCCAGCCGGGCTTCGGCAACAACATCTCCCACTCGCACCGGCGCACCTTGCGCCGCTTCGATCCCAACATTCAGCGCAAGAGGTACTGGCTGCCGAGCGAAGGCCGGAACATCCGGCTGACGCTCAGCGCCAAGGCGATCAAGACGATCGACAGCATCGGGATCGAGGCGGCCGTCGCCCGTATCCGCGCCAGGGGAGTGAAGGTCTGATGGCCAAGAAGAGCAAGATCGTGCAGAACGAGAAGCGCAAGGCGATCGTCGAGCGATATGCCGCCCGCCGCGCCGAGTTGAAGGAGACCATCCGTCGGCCGTCCTCGACGGTTGCCGAACGCCGCGCCGCCATGGACGAGTTCCGGCGCCAGCCGCGCGACGCCGGCCCGACCCGGGTGCGAAACCGGGACGGCGTGGACGGGCGGCCGCGCGGGCATCTGCGGAAGTTCGGGCTTTCTCGCGTCCGTATGCGCGAGCTGGCCCATGCCGGGTTCCTCCCCGGAGTCACCAAGTCCTCCTGGTGACCTGGTCATTCGTGATGTGTGGCGGTCGTCCGTGATCCCCGGCAGGAGGGGTGCGGCCGGCCGCCCACCCGGCCCGGAGGGGGCCGTCCTACGGCCGTCGTCCTCGGCGCCGCCCCCATTTGCCGGTCGGTCTCAGATCATTCTGCTCAAGATCGATCACCACCCCGTCCGTGTTGTTCGCGAGGCTAGGAATTCGAAGAGGCCCTGGCAGTACAAGGCTGATGTCGGATTCTCGCCAGCCCCCAAGTGCCCCGTGACCGATGCTTGAGTCATGCACACCGACACCGAGCGCTGCGTGCGGGCCGTCCAGTCCAAGGACTCCCGCTTCGACGGCTGGTTCTTCACGGCGGTCCTGACCACCCGGATCTACTGCCGCCCCAGCTGCCCCGCCGTGCCCCCCAAGGTCGAGAACATGACCTTCTACCCCAGCGCCGCCGCCTGCCAGCAGGCCGGATTCCGGGCCTGCAAGCGGTGCCGCCCCGACACCAGCCCCGGTTCCCCGGAGTGGAACGCCCGTGCCGACTCCGTCGCCCGTGCGATGCGACTCATCCGGGACGGTGTCGTCGACCGCGAAGGCGTCCCCGGTCTTGCGGTCCGGCTGGGCTACTCCGCCCGGCAGATCGAGCGCCAGCTGCTCGCCGAGCTGGGCGCCGGCCCGCTGGCCCTGGCCCGTGCGCAGCGCGCCCAGACGGCGCGGCTGCTCATCGAGACGACCGGACTCCCCATGGCCGAGGTCGCGTTCGCAGCCGGGTTCTCCTCGATCCGTACCTTCAACGACACCGTCCGTGAGGTCTTCGCACTGGCCCCGGGCGAGCTGCGCAGCCGTGCGGCGCGGTCCGCGACACCGTCGCCCACTCCGGGCGTGATAGCGCTGCGGCTGCCGTACCGGGCCCCGCTCAACCCCACCAACCTCTTCGGCCACCTGGCCGCGACCGCGGTCCCGGGCGTCGAGGAGTGGCGCGACGGCTCCTACCGCCGCACGCTCACCCTCCGGTACGGACACGGCATCGTCGCCCTCACCCCGCACCCCGACCACATCGCCTGCCGGCTCTCCCTCACCGATCCGCGCGATCTCACCCTCGCGATCAGCCGCTGCCGCTGGCTGCTCGACCTGGACGCCGACCCCGTGGCCGTCGACGACCAGTTGCGCGCCGATCCGCTGCTCGCCCCCCTGGTCGACAAGGCGCCGGGCCGACGGGTGCCGCGTACCGTCGACGGTGCGGAATTCGCCGTACGAGCGGTGCTCGGCCAGCAGGTCTCGACCGCGGCCGCCCGCACCCACGCGGCCCGCCTGGTCACCGCCCACGGCCTTCCCGTCAACGACCCGGAGGGCGGCCTCACCCATCTCTTCCCGACCTCCGGTGCCCTCGCCGCGCTCGACCCCGAACAGCTCGCCCTGCCGCGCAGTCGACGCACCACCCTCACCACACTCGTCGGCGCACTCGCCGACGGCACACTGCAACTCGGCACCGATACCGACTGGGAGAAGGCGCGGGCCGAGCTGACCGCCCTGCCCGGCTTCGGCCCCTGGACCGTCGAGGTGATCACGATGCGGGCGCTCGGGGACCCGGACGCGTTCCTCCCCACCGACCTCGGCATCCGGCGCGCGGCCGAGCATCTGGGCCTCCCGTCGACACCCGCAGCGCTCACCGCCCGCGCGGCGGCCTGGCGGCCCTGGCGGGCGTACGCGGTCCAGTATCTTTGGACCGTGGACGATCACCCGATCAACCACCTGCCCGCATAAGCAAGTTGGGAAGTTCGCTCATGACCGCGACGCATATGCGCGACGTGACCCGGCAGCACACGGTCGTCGACAGCCCGTACGGTCCGCTCACCCTCGTCGCCACCGACGGTGTCCTCGCGGGCCTTTACATGACCGACCAGCGGCACCGCCCGCCCGAGGAGACCTTCGGCGACCTGGACCCACACCCCTTCGCGGAGACGATCCGCCAGCTCGACGCCTACTTCGCCGGTGAACTGCGCGAGTTCGACCTGCCGCTGCATCTGGACGGCACCCCGTTCCAGCGCAGCGTCTGGGCGCAGCTCCAGCTGATTCCGTACGGCGAGACCCGCTCCTACGGCGAACTGGCCGAGTTCCTCGGCAAACCGGGCGCCTCACGCGCGGTGGGCCTCGCCAACGGCAAGAATCCGGTGGGCATCATCGTCCCCTGCCACCGTGTCATCGGCGCCTCCGGCAGCCTCACCGGATACGGCGGCGGGCTCGACCGCAAGCAGCGGTTGCTGGCCTTCGAGAACGGCACGCAGGACGACGCCCTGGCGCTCTTCTGACGCCGCCCGCGCGAAGAAACGCGAAGACGGGCTTGGAATTCCAAGCCCGTCCGCGAGCCACGCATGAAGAAGCCGAGCCGGCGGAGGCGTCAGCCGGTGAAGATCTCCACGAGGGTCCAGACCGCCAGCCCCAGCATGCAGAGCCCGCCGATCCGCTGAACCGTCTTGAGGGGCACCCGCTTCGCGATGAACCGCCCCGCGAGCAGCGCCAGTGCCGAGACGGACATCAGGGCGGCCGCGGACCCGATCGCCGTGGACCAGGTGCCGTTGCTCGCGGCCAGATTGGCCGTGGTGATCTGGGTGAGGTCGCCCCACTCGCTGATGAATACCGCCATGAACGCGGTCGAGTAGACCGGCCAGAAGCCGGTCACCGTCTTGGTGCCGCCCTCCTCCTCGTCATCGCCGCCGCCGTTGCGCAGCAGCATGAACGCCCCGAACGCGAAGAGGGACGCCGAGACGAGCTTGACGATCCAGTCGGGCAGCAGCCCGATCAGGCTGCCCGCCCCGACGGCGATGGCCACGTGCACGATGAACGCGGACGACGTACCGAACCAGACATACAGGGGTCGCATACGGGTGCCCATGGCAAGCGACGCGAACATCGTCTTGTCGGGGAGTTCCGCTAGGAAGATCAGCCCGAAGGCGGTGAGGATCGCCAGGGGGTCGAGGTGCATTCCGGGTGGCTTTCTGTAAGAGCCGGGCCCGGGCCTTCGCGAAGCGCCACTCGGGCTTTTCGGAGGACCACTCGGCCCGGCATGACGTCAGCGCCCACGGGGCGCGGGCGCGTCATACCTGACCGAAGGTCTCGCCCGCCCGTAAGGATCTACGGGCCCGGCCACCGGGAACCCGGAGGCTCCAGTGTGTCGACGACCGGTTTGCGGGGCTACTCCCCTTCGCAGCCATCCACTTTACCTCACCGGCCGGTGGGGGAGTGCAGGTGTTCGATCCGGCGGAGGGATCGGTAGAGTCCCACAGTGATCATCCGCGCCGGCACCGGAGGCGTCCCCGTATGAGCCGCCGCACCCGCAGGGCCGACCCCGCCCCGGGCACGCCCCGCCCCACCGTCAGCGTCTGCCGCGGCTGCTGCTGCGGGACGCCGAAGATCCCCGACGTCGACCACGCCGGTCAGCTCGCCGAGCTGCGCCGTTCGCTCGGCGAGGCCGCCACGGTCCGTGCCGTCGAGTGCCTGGACGCCTGCGAGCAGGCCAACGTCATCGTCGTACAGCCTTCCGCGCAGGGACGCAGGGCGGGCGGCCGCCCGGTCTGGCTCGGGCTGGTCAACGACCCGGACGCCGTGACGGACATCGCCGCCTGGGTCGAGGCGGGCGGCCCGGGGCTGGCGGACCCACCCGAGATCCTCGACCTGTACACGTTCCGCCCCTCGCGCCGCATACAACAGGAACTCGATCACTAGGGTCTCAAGGTTCGGTCATGCGGGGGACCGTACAGCCCACCTCCGACACTGCCCGGTGTGATCGGCGCCGGTGCGGCAGGGGCGAGCGTTCTTCGGCCGTAGCTACCACTCAGCCCCTGGAGCCCGTACCCGTTTCCGGGCCCGCGGCCAGTCGTTTCAGCAGTGCGGGAAGCGCCGTGCCGATGGGCTCGCGGATGGTCTCGTCGGCCAGTTCGTCGTACGGTGTGGGCTCCGCGTTCACCACGATCAGCCGCGCCCCGTTGTCCACCGCGATCCCGGCCAGCGAGGCGGCGGGCTGCACCTGCAGCGTCGTACCGACTGCGATGAAGACCTCGCAGGCCTTGGCGATCGACATCGCCTCGCCCAGCACCACCGGATCGAGCCGCTCGCCGAACATGATCGTCGCCGATTTCAGGATGCCGCCGCAGACGGTGCACGGCGGGTCGGCCTCGCCGGCCTCCACGCGGGCCAGCGCCTCGGCCATCGGGGAGCGGGCATGGCAACGGGTGCAGACCGTCTCGTGCGCGCTCCCGTGCAGTTCGAGTACCTTGCGGGCGGTCAGACCGGCGAGCTGATGCAGACCGTCGACGTTCTGAGTGATCACCCGCACCGCGGCGCCGGACCGCTCCAGCTCCGCCACCGCCCGGTGGGCCGCGTTCGGCTCCGCGCCCCAGGTCGCGCTGGTGCGGCGCATCTGCCAGGAGCGGCGGCGGATCTCCGGATCGGCCATGTAGAAGTCGTACGTGACAAGCTTCTCGGCCTCCGGATCCTTGCGCCAAAGCCCATTGGGCCCGCGGTAGTCGGGGATGCCGGAGTCCGTGGAGATACCGGCGCCGCTGAGGATCGCGACGAGAGTCATGGCACGAGCGTACGCAGCGCCGGCCGTCTCCCGCGAGGTCATTTCACCCGGCGCCGTGGTCCCGTTCCATGGCCGAGGTCACCGTAGGTCTCGATGCGGAACTCGTGGTGGAAGTGATGGTGCTCGCGGGCGCCGGCAGCCCGCAGGACGCCGTCGAACCCGTCGTACGCGACTGCATCGCGCGCGGCCACCGCACCGAAGCGCGAACTGCCGCGCGCGAGGAGCCGCTGCCCGAGGTGGACGTCAAGCCGCAGGACCGACAGGGCTGAACGGTGACGGGGTCCGGCCCGTCCAGGTGTTCAGCACGGCGCGGGCTGTCTGCTTGGTGACGCCGCCGTCCTGGACCGTGCCGCTCCGAGCGACATAGAACCGCCCGTCGTCGAGCGAGACCAGCCCGTACTGTCCGTACTGCCCCGGCACCGGCCACCCGTACGTGCCGGTCGCCGCATCGTGTGCCCCATCGCGCAGCAGAGGGAGCAGCAGACCGCGCTCCGGCCTCTGCTGACCGAGGACGGGGCCGCGTACCGGCTTCCTCGCACCGTCCAGCGCGAAGACCGAGTAGTTGGGGAAGCCCGGCTTGGCGCCCTTGTAGACGGCCATCAGCCAGTTGCCGCTGTAGCCGTCGTACTCCAGGTTCTGCACGCCGTACGTGGTGTTCCCGGTGTACGCGAAGAACTTTCCGCCGACGTGTGCGGGGCCGCTGGTGTGCGGGGCGGACTCGGTCAGCGGGCGCTCGTACTTCTTCCACCGGGTGACGTCGTACTGGAGCAGCACCTGGTGGTCGTTGTCCGTGCGGCCCGTGTTGGCGTACACGCCGTACGCGACCGTCAGTTTCTGCTCACCGCGCTTGCCGCGCCGGTCGCCGAACTCCGGGCCGAACGCGACGCCGTCGATGCCGCTGCAGCCGTAGCGGTGATCGGGCGTATTGGCCGTGTCGCCGTCGAAGACGCCGTCGCCGTTCATATCGGCGGTGAAGTCCTTCACCACCTCCCTGAGATAGACGGTCGAGACGACACCCGTGGACTGGGCGTCCATGTCCATCCGGGTGATGCGGTCGACATCGAGGATCGCGATGTAGAAGGACTTCGCCTCCTTGTACTCCAGCGAGCCGTAGACCCTGCCGTCCTTCTCGTTGAAGTCCAGATCGCCGAGATGGCCGGTGAATCCGGTGACCGAGCCGACCGGGTTGCCCTTGAGGTCGGTCTTGACCAGCAGGTTGGTCATCGAGAAGTACATGAAGCCCTTGCGGCGGTCGATGGCCATGCCCTGGACATGCCCCGACTGCCACGCGCCGCCGTCGACCGACAGCGGCACCTTGCGGTGTGCGGCCGGGGCCGACGCCGGCTCCGCGGTCGCGGTCGACGCCGTGGCGACAACTGCCGTACAGGCGAACGCTGCGACGATCGTGGCGAGCAGCCCGCCGAGGTGTCCCGTGTGCGTACGCATGATCCCTCCGCTGTCGTGGAGTTCGGATGATGCCGGTCGAGGGTGCACTGCGGACAACTGACACATGAACTCGGGTGTCCGGCAGCTGTTGACCGGACTATCAGCTGACGTCCTGTCAAGACAACGGGACACAACGGAAATACGGGCTGTACGTGACGGGTGATGGGTGCCGGGGCGCGAGCGGGCGCGTACGTCAGCCGGTCACCGGGCGGCCGTCCTCCAGCTCCACTGCACCGCTGCTGGAATCGAGCACATCCAGTGCCGCCCTCAGGCGCAGCGCGAGGCCACCGTGCAGATAGCGGTCGAGTTCGTCGCGCTCGACCAGTTCCCAGGACAGGAGTTCCTCCTCCTGCAGCCGGATCGCCTTCAACTCCGCCTCGTCCAGCACTCCGCCGTCGTACAGATACGCGGCGATCGGTGGCCGCTTCGGGCCACGTGCCCAGTCGATCGCGAGCAGCCGTCCCGGCTCCAGATCGAGACCGATCTCCTCGGCCGTCTCGCGTCGCGCGGCCTGCCGAGGGCTCTCGCCCTCGTCCGACTCGACCGTTCCGCCAGGCAGCGCCCAGCCGTCCCGGTAGTTCGGCTCGACGAGCAGCACTCGCCCGCGGACGTCCCGGAACACGGTGGCCGCAGCAGCGAGAACCCGGGGGAGTCCCGCGATGTAGGTGGCGTAATCAGTGGTGGTCACGCGGGCAGCGTAGTGGGGGCGGAGCCGGTGCGAGGACGACTCTGGGCAGCAGGTATCCGCTGCGGATAGGGTCAGGGGCGGCGCGACTGCCTGTTCGAAAGCAAGGGATTCAAGGTGGCGGACGGAGCAGTGATGGAGACCGCACGCGTGCTCGTCGCGGCGGACAAGTTCAAGGGCTCGCTCACGGCCGTACAGGTCGCGGAGCGGGTGACGGCCGGGCTGCGGCGCGTCGTCCCCGGGGTGCAGGTCGAGACCCTGCCCGTGGCGGACGGCGGCGACGGCACGGTGGCGGCGGCGGTGGCCGCCGGGTTCGAGCGCCGCGAGGTGCGGGTGACGGGGCCGCTCGGCTATCCGGTGACCGCGGCGTACGCGCTGCGCGACACCACGGCGGTGGTGGAGATGGCCGAGGCCTCGGGCCTCCAGCACCTCCCCGCAGGGGTGTTCGCCCCGCTCATGGCCACGACGTACGGCTCCGGCGAGTTGCTGGCCGCGGCGCTCGACGCGGGTGCCCGGACGATCGTGTTCGGCGTCGGCGGCAGTGCGACCACGGACGGCGGCGCGGGCATGCTGGCCGCGCTCGGAGCCCGCTTCCTGGACACGGACGGCAAGCCCGTCGGCCCCGGTGGCGGCGGCCTCGCCGACCTGGCCGAGGCGGACCTGTCCGGCCTCGACGCGCGAATGGCCGATGTGGACCTGATCCTCGCCAGCGACGTGGACAACCCACTGACGGGCCCGAAAGGAGCCCCGGAGATCTACGGCCGGCA
Source organism: Streptomyces sp. NPDC037301 (assembly GCF_055602785.1). NCBI lineage: Bacteria > Bacillati > Actinomycetota > Actinomycetes > Kitasatosporales > Streptomycetaceae > Streptomyces > Streptomyces sp. NPDC037301. The sequence goes on along the minus strand of NZ_JBVJWD010000044.1, from coordinate 33,529 downwards.
GAAAGGCGCGACCGACGACGACATCGCGACGCTCGATGCCGCGCTCGCCCACTACGCGTCCGTTCTGGGCCCGGACCACGCCCGGCTGCCCGGAGCAGGCGCCGCGGGCGGCATCGGCTACGGGGCACTGGTCGCTCTCGGCGCCCGGTTCCGCCCGGGCATCGAGGTCATGCTCGACGTCCTCGGCTTCGCCCCCGCGCTGGCACGCGCCACGCTGGTGATCACCGGGGAAGGTTCGCTCGACGAGCAGACCCTCCACGGCAAGGCCCCGGCAGGTGTGGCCGCGGCAGCCCGTGCCGCGGGCGTCGAGGTCGTGGCGGTCTGCGGCCGTCTCGCCCTGCGGCCGGAAGCTCTGGCCGGCGCGGGCATCGGCCGCGCGTACGCCCTCACGGACCTGGAACCGGACCCCGCGGTCTCCATGGCCCAGGCGGGACCACTACTGGAACGGGCGTCCGAGGCGATCGCGCGCGACTTCCTGCTGTAGTCCGCCCCGGTTTCGGGAAGGGCGGGTAGGGGGCAGCCCCTTCCCGAAACCGCACTGCACCTCACATTCCGCGTCACCCCACAGAGGGCGCCGCCCCCTGACCGTCGGTCGTGTCCGCGTCGGGACGGTCCCCGTCGGCGAGCAGCTCCGCCAGACACCGCAGCTCCGCCGGCAGATCACGGCGCCACGCCATCGTCACGAACGGGGCAAGGATGATCATGCCGCCGTCCAGATGGGGCTTGACCGAAACGGTGACCATCGTTCCCTGCCGGCTCGGACTCAGCCGGAACTCGAGTTCCGGGGAGTGGCGGCCCAGCGGGGTCCACATCCGCGCACCGCGGAACGCCAGGTACTCGACGGGTGCACTCGCGGTGCACGTGAGGCGGTGCATCCGCCGCCTGCCCGGGAACTTGCAGGTGTACTCGTCGCCGCGTTCCGTGCTGATCGGGCCCTCGATCACCTGATCTATGCTCGACGACCACACGGCCAGATTCCGCGGATCCCGTAGAAACGAGAAGATCTCGTCGGCGGGGCGGGGCACATGGACGTTCGCAGACACATGGGGCATGGCTCCACCTCTTATGGCGCCCGTCCGCCGAGTCTCGGCGTCCGGTTGCCCTCGTTGCGGTGCCGTTCGCCCATCAGCTTGCTTCGGATCGCAGGTCCGCGCACTCTTCGCACGGCCGATGGAGTGATTCAGGTGTCCTGCTGCGACACCTTCTCGGAGAGTTGCTCACAGAGTCGCTTGATCTCCTGGTATGTGCGGTTCCGTTCGGCGATGACCGCCGCGAGGAGCAGAGCCGTGAGTGAGGTGGCTCCGTTGAATGCCTGGAGCGTGATCATGTTGGTGAGGAGACGGTGGTGGGCGAAGGGGCCTGTCATCCGTCCGGCGGCGAGGATCGCGAAGACGGACACGCCCAGTGCGCAGCACGCGGCGCCGGCCCGCTCGAAGCGGAAAGCGGCCCAGATCAGGAACGGGAACACGAGGAAGAGCAGGGAAGCGTTGGGGGTGTCGGTCGCCAGGACGGTGACGGTCGCCGTGCACGCCACCAGCGCGGCGGCCTCCACCCACCTGGGCAGGCCGACGCCGTGCGGCCATCGGACCCTTCGGACGACGAGAAGGAACGGCGTGACGACCATGACGCCCATGGCGTCGCCCGTCCACCAGACCGACCAGGTCGGCCGGAAGCCACCGGCCGGGATCGCCCCCGACAGGACCAGGATGCCGGTGCCCACGGTCGCGCTGATCAGCATGCCGCCCAGTGCACCGAGGAAGACCAGCGCCAGCGCGTCCCGCAAGCGGTCGAGGGCGTTGTGGAAGCCGGCACGGCGCAGCACCAGGTAGGAGCAGATCGGGGCGAGGGTGTTTCCGGCCGCGATGAACAGGACGGGCACAAGGGAAGGCCCGATGAAAATGTTGACGACGAGGGCACCGAGCGCGATTCCCGGCCAGATCCGCATACCGAACACGAGCAGCGCCGCGACCGCGATCCCGGTCGGGGGCCACAGCGGCGTGACCTGGCCGCGCACCACCTGCTGGAGCAGCCCCAGACGGGCCGTCGCGAAGTAGCAGACGGCCACCGCCAGGAACGTCAGGACCGTGACCGTGTGCTGCCGGAGCTGTGCGCTGTCCACCACCACAGCATCAGACACCACGTCGAGGCGGCCCGGCCGGTCAGGCACGCCGACGCCACACCGATGAAGCGGACGAATGAGGTGCGTCCCTGCTGGGCAGCCCGGGCTGCCGCCTTGGCCGACGAACGAGGACTTCCCGCTAGCCGCCGCCCGGCACACCGTCGTAGCGGACGACGAGGACGGCGGCGTCGTCCTCATGACCGGTCAGGTCCGCCACCTTGATCACTCGCGAGGCCAGCTCGCCGGGATCGGACCCGTCCGCCGTACCGACCAGTGCGGACACCGCAGCCAGTCCCTCGTCCATCGGGTAGGCCGGTCCTTCCACGACCCCGTCGGTCACCATGACCAGATACCCGGGCTGCTTCAGCCGCCGACGGGTCACGGGGTAGTGCTGGCCGGGGAATATCCCCAGGGGCACCCCGCCGGCGTCCAGGGAGATGCCCGAGTCGCCGCCGTCGCTGCCCCAGACGATCGGGACATGCCCGGCCCGGGCGACGCAGAACTCACCGCTCTCCGGGACAATGCTCAGCAGGCAACAGGTCGTGAACAGGTCACCGCCCAGTGAGATCAGCAGATCGTTGGCGCAGGCCAGCACCTTCCCCGGGTCGACCGTGACGCTGGCGAGGGCCCTGAGACTGGCACGGGCCTCACCCATGAAGGCGGCGGCCTCCACCCCGTGACCCTGCACATCACCGATGGCGATCTCCGCCACCCCGTCCCTCATGGAGAACGCGTCGTAGAAGTCGCCGCCGACAGCCAGACCGTTCTGCGACGGCGAGTACCGGGCCGCGATCCGGATGCCCGGAAATTCCGGAAGTTCGGCCGGGAGCATGTGCCGCTGCAGCGCCATGCCCAGCTCCGCCCGGGCTCGCTGCAGCCTGATGTTCTCCAACGCCTGATCGACCAGACGCCCAAGTGTGACCAGGAGCTCCTGGGTGCTGTCCGGTGAGCTGCGGTGTCGGTGCATGGCGTCCCTGGGCGTTGTCGGTGCGCCCCTGTTGAAACCTTAGCCCTCCTGCCGACACATGCAGGAGGGCACGGGTGAACACGGTCGAAGCACCACGGCGGTCCAGGCTCGGTGCTGTGGCCCGTTTCTCGCATACGGACAACGGGCCGGTTGCCTGGCCGGCTCCACCGCCGCACGCTGGATGTGTGGATGTCTCCGTGTCCGTCCCGGCTGAGCAGAGCGGCTGGGCCGTCCGGACACCCGGTCCGATCGGCACCGGGCCCTTGGCGCGCGTGCACCGCACGATGCCTGCTCCCGGTCCCGGGGAGCTTCTGCTGAACGTGGAAGCGTGCGGCGTCTGCCGCACGGATCTCCATCTGGCCGAGGGCGATCTCCTGCCGCGCCGTCCCTCCACGGTCCCCGGTCATGAGATCGTCGGCCGGGTGGCGGCCGTCGGCGAGGGGGCCGGCCTCTTCCGTATCGGTGACCGGGCGGGTGGAGCGTGGCTGCGCGGAACGTGCGGGAGTTGCCGGTACTGCCTGGGCGGCCGGGAGAACCTCTGCCCGCGGTCCACCTATACCGGGTGGGACGCGGACGGCGGTTTCGCCGACACGGCGCTGGTTCCGGAGGCGTTCGCCTACCGGCTCCCGGAAGATCAGGACGCCGTCCGGCTCGCACCACTCCTCTGCGCGGGAATCATCGGATACCGGTCGCTGAGGCGCAGCGCGCTGCCGGAGGGTGGGCGGCTGGGAATCTACGGCTTCGGCGCGTCGGCCCATCTGGCTGCCCAGGTGGCCGTGGCCGAGGGCGCCACTGTTCATGTGCTGACCCGCTCGGCACAGGCACGCGCGCTCGCTCTGGACCTCGGCGCCGCGTCGGCGGGCGGTGCCTATGACCGCCCGCCGGAGCCTCTGGACTCGGCGATCCTGTTCGCACCCGTCGGCGACCTGGTGCCGGTGGCGATGGAGGCACTGGACAGGTCCGGCACGCTCGCCATCGCCGGAATCCATCTGTCGGACATACCCGTGCTGAACTACCAGCGCCACCTGTTCCAGGAGCGCAATCTGCGCAGCGTCACCTCCAACACTCGCGAGGACGGCCGCGATTTTCTTGCTCTGGCCGGGCGCGTGGGCATCCGGGTCACGGTGAGCACCTACCCGCTCAGCAGGGCCGACCAGGCACTGACCGATCTGGCGGCCGACAGGGTGAACGGGGCCGCCGTGCTCGTGCCCGGCTGAGGGCCGGGCGCTGTACAGCGGGCGGGAGTACCGGGACACGTCCGTCAGCCGGTCGTCGGATACCGGCACACGCAGAGGGCCCCGGGTGCTGGGGAGCACCCGGGGCCCACTTACGTATCTGCTGTACCGCTACGGCAGCTGCGCCGCCCGCGCCTCACGCCGGTTGTCGCGGAAGGTGTTCACCCGCCGTGCCGTCGCGAAGAGCGGGATGACCGCTCCCAGGACCACCTGCAGCGCACAGCCGGTCTGGAGGAGCAGCTTACCGCCGGGGGCGTCGAACGCCCACGCGGCGAGGAGTCCCATCGCGGCCACGATCCAGCTGAGCATCGCCACCGCGAGGACGCCCCGCGGTTTCGGGTACTCGACCCGGCTGACCATCAGCCACGCCACTCCGACGATCGCGAGCAGCGTGAGTGGGAAGGGCAGCTCCAGGAGCACGATCGAGACGACCGTGAGCGCTCCGAAGGGGCTCGGCATGCCCTGGAACATGCCGTCCTTCATGGTCACGCAGGAGAATCTGGCAAGTCTGAGCACCACAGCCAGCAACACCACGATCGCCGCCAGCGCCGAAACCCGCTGGTGTGCGTCGTCCGCGACCATGCCGTACACGAGGACGAAGTACGCCGGGGCGAGCCCGAAGCTGATCAGGTCCGAGAGGTTGTCCAGCTCGGCACCCATCGGCGAGGAGCGCAGCTTGCGTGCCACGAGCCCGTCGAAGAGGTCGAACACCGCGGCCATGAGCATGAGGATCACGGCGGTGGCCGCGGAGTGCCGGGCCATACCGCTCTCGTCGCTGCCCGTGAGATGCGGGATGAGGATTCCGGTGGTGGTGAAGTACACCGCCATGAAACCGCACGTCGCGTTGCCGAGAGTGAGGGTGTCCGCTATCGACAGCCGCAGAGAGAGCGGCATGTCCTCGCCGCCATCCTCCTCGGACTCCGCCTCCGGCACCCAGCCGGCCTGTGTGTCAGGATCAATCACGGTCAATTCGAGTCACCCCCGCGGTGGTGGCCTGGCCGACCTCGACCGCGACATCGATACCTTCCGGAAGGTAGATGTCGACCCGGGAGCCGAAACGGATCAGACCGATGCGCTCGCCCTGCTCCACCTTCGTGCCCTGCGGGACATAAGGGACGATGCGGCGGGCGACCGCACCCGCGATCTGCACCATCTCGATGTCACCGAGCTCGGTGTCGAAGTGCCAGACAACGCGCTCGTTGTTCTCGCTCTCCTTGTTGAACGCCGGAACGAACCCACCGGGGATGTGCTCGACCGAGGTCACCGTGCCGGCCAGGGGTGCGCGGTTGACATGGACATTCAGCGGGCTCATGAAGATCGCGACGCGGGTGCGCCCGTCCTTCCACGGCATGATGCTCTGCACCACGCCGTCGGCCGGCGAAATGACCCGGCCCTGGGTGATCTCACGCTCGGGGTCGCGGAAGAACCACAGCATGCCCGCCGCGAGGGCGGTGGTGGGCACGGCCACCGCGGCCCAGCGTCCGGACTTGCGGGCCCGGGTGAGGCTGAGCGCCGCGGTGGCGACGGTCGGGAGGAGCCACGGCGAAGCTCCGCGCGCAAGGCGGACTCCGCCGCGTGGTGCAGAGGTTTGGCTGTCGGGCATGGATGACCTTCGTAGCGGATGATGCCGCGCTGGCAACGGGGGACGGCGGCTTTTCCGGCGATGTTATCGGTTGCGAGCCGCAACTGGGCAAGCCAGCAGCCGAGTCGGACGGCTTGAAGGCACCGCCTGAGGGTGACAGGGTGTGATCTTCTTCGCGGCCAAATCGCCTCGAAAGGGACAATCACCCCTGGAACCGGTACTCCTCGAGGAGTCGGCGCCCAATGATCATTTTCTGGATCTCGGCGGTACCTTCACCGATCAGCAGCATCGGGGCCTCCCGGTAGAGGCGCTCGATCTCGTACTCCTTGGAGAAGCCGTAACCGCCATGGATCCGGAAGGCGTCCTCGACGACTTCCTTGCAGTACTCGGAGGCGAGGTACTTCGCCATCCCTGCCTCCAGATCGTTTCGTTCTCCGGAGTCCTTTTTGCGCGCTGCATTTACCATCATCGCATGGGCGGCCTCGACCTTGGTGGCCATTTCGGCCAACTTGAACTGGATCGCTTGGTGCTGGGCGATCGGCTTTCCGAAGGTGTGACGCTGCTGGGCATAAGAAACGCCCAGCTCGAATGCACGCTGTGCGACGCCGCAGCCACGCGCAGCCACATTCACCCGGCCGACCTCGACGCCATCCATCATTTGGTAAAACCCTCGACCGGTAGTGCCACCCAGTACCCGATTGGCCGGAATGCGTAGCCCGTCCATGATGAGTTCGGTCGTATCGACGCCCTTGTAGCCCATTTTGTCGATTTTGCCGGGGATGGTGAGACCGGGCCGGACCTCGCCGAAACCGGGCTCCTTCTCCACCAGGAACGTCGTCATCGACTTGTGCGGGGCGGTCCCCTCGGGGTGGCCTTCGTCACTCCGGCACAGCACGGCGACGAGCGAGGACGTGCCACCGTTCGTGAGCCACATCTTCTGGCCGTTCAGGACGTACTCATCGCCGTCCTTGACGCCTTTGGAGGTGATCGCCGCGACATCGGAGCCCAGCGCCGGCTCGGACATCGAGAACGCGCCGCGGACCTCGCCCAGCGCCATCCGCGGCAGGAATGTGTCCTTCTGCTCCTGCGTGCCGTGCTGCTTGAGCATGTACGCCACGATGAAGTGCGTATTGATGATTCCTGACACGCTCATCCAGCCGCGGGCAATTTCCTCCACGCACAGCGCGTATGTGAGAAGCGACTCACCCAGACCCCCGTACTCCTCGGGAATCATCAGTCCGAACAGGCCGAGCTCCTTGAGCCCCTCGACGATCTCGGCCGGGTACTCGTCACGGTGCTCCAGCTGGGTCGCGACCGGAATGATCTCCTTGTCGACGAAGTCCCGGACCGTGGAGAGAATTTCCTGCTGGACATCGTTGAGACCGGCAGTCTGGGCAAGTCGCGTCATGGCTACTTCTCCACGTTCTTCTGCGAAGGCTGGTTCAGCTCGGGGCGGCCGGGCTGCTCCCCGCCGCGCTCCTTGATGTACGTCTCGGTGGGGACCATCACCTTGCGACGGAACACGCAGACGAGGGTCCCGTCCTGCTTGTACCCCTTGGTCTCCACGTAGACGATTCCGCGGTCGTTCTTGGATTTTGACGGAGTCTTGTCCAGAACGGTCGTCTCGCCGTAGACCGTGTCGCCGTGGAAGGTCGGCGCGACATGCTTCAGCGACTCGACTTCGAGGTTGGCGATCGCCTTTCCGGAGACATCCGGAACGGACATTCCGAGCAGCAGCGAGTAAATGTAGTTGCCGACGACAACGTTCTTCCCGAAGTCGGTCGTCCTCTCCGCGTAGTTGCTGTCCATGTGGAGCGGGTGATGATTCATGGTCAGCAGGCAGAAAAGGTGGTCGTCGTACTCGGTGACCGTCTTTCCGGGCCAGTGCTTGTAGATCGCACCGACCTCGAATTCCTCAAATGTGCGTCCGAACTGCATGATCAGGCCTCCGGCGCTTCGAACTTGGAGGTGCGCTGCATACCGGCCGCGCGGCCCTTGCCCGCGATGACGAGCGCCATCTTGCGGCTCGCCTCGTCGATCATCTCGTCGCCGAGCATCGCCGAGCCCTTCTTGCCGCCCTCCTCCGAGGTGCACCACTCGTACGCGTCGAGGATCAGCTCGGCGTGGTCGTAGTCCTCCTGCGACGGCGAGAACACCTCGTTGGCCGCGTCGACCTGACCGGGGTGCAGCACCCACTTGCCGTCGAAGCCCAGCGCCGCCGCACGGCCCGCGACCTCGCGGTACGCGTCCACGTCGCGGATCTGCAGGAAGGGGCCGTCGATCGCCTGGAGGTCGTGCGTACGGGCCGCCATCAGGATGCGCATCAGGATGTAGTGGTACGCGTCCGCGCCGTATCCGGGCGGCTGCTGACCGACGACCAGGGTCTTCATGTTGATCGACGCCATGAAGTCTGCCGGGCCGAAGATCAGCGTCTCCAGGCGGGGCGAGGCGGCGGCGATGTCGTCGATGTTCACCAGGCCCTTGGCGTTCTCGATCTGTGCCTCGATGCCGATCCTCCCGACCTCGAAGCCCATCGTCTTCTCGATCTGGGTGAGCAGCAGATCGAGGGCGACCACCTGCTGGGCGTCCTGGACCTTCGGCAGCATGATGCAGTCGAGGTTCTGGCCGGCGCCCTCGACCACCGTGATCACATCGCGGTACGTCCAGTGCGTCGTCCAGTCGTTGACGCGCACGACCCGGGTCTTGCCCGTCCAGTCGCCGTTGTTCAGCGCGTCGACGATGTGGTGCCGGGCGCCCTCCTTGGCGAGCGGCGCGCAGGCATCCTCCAGGTCGAGGAAGACCTGGTCGGCAGGGAGGCCCTGGGCCTTCTCCAGGAACCGCGGGTTCGAGCCGGGCACTGCCAGACACGAGCGGCGTGGACGCAGACGGTTCGGGAGGTGCGCGGCGGAGCCGCTCCCCGGAAGGGTGGTGGCGGGAGACGGGTGGGCGGGCTGGGTCATGCGGGGACCTCCAGAGGGTCGAGCTTGTTCGCTTTCCGGATCTCGTCGACGATACGGCCGATGATCTCCGTGATACCGAAATCCTTCGGGGTGAATACGGCGGCGACGCCCGCCTCGATCAGCGCGGTGGCGTCGGCGGGCGGAATGATCCCGCCCACGATCACCGGGATGTCGGCGGCGCCCGCCCCGCGCAGCCGGGTGAGTACGTCCGGTACGAGTTCGGCGTGCGAACCCGACAGGATCGACAGGCCGACGCAGTGCACGTCCTCGGCGAGGGCGGCCGAGACGATCTGCTCGGGGGTCAGCCTGATCCCCTGGTAGACGACCTCGAAACCGGCGTCACGGGCCCGTACGGCGATCTGCTCGGCGCCGTTGGAGTGCCCGTCCAGGCCCGGCTTGCCGACCAGCAGCCGCAGCCGCCCGGCGCCCAGGTCGGCGGCGGTGCGGGCGACCTTCTCGCGGACGAGGGCGAGCGGTGTGCCGGCCTCCGCGGTGACCGCGACCGGAGCGGACGAGACGCCCGTAGGAGCCCGGAACTCGCCGAAGACATCGCGCAGCGCCCAGGACCACTCGCCGGTGGTGACACCCGCGCGGGCGCACTCCACGGTCGCTTCCATCATGTTCTCGGTGCCGGCCGCGGCCTTCTTCAGGGCCGCCAGCGCCTCGGAGGCACGGGCCTCGTCGCGGTTGTCGCGCCACTCGTGGAGGGCTGTGACGACCCTGGCCTCATTGGCGGGGTCGACCGTCATGATTGCCCCGTCGAGGTCCGCGGTGAGCGGGTTCGGTTCGGTCGTCTCGTAGATGTTGACACCGACGATCTTCTCCTCGCCGCCCTCGATCCGGGCCCGGCGGGCGGCGTGCGAGGAGACCAGCTCGGACTTCAGATAGCCGGACTCGACGGCCGCCATGGCGCCGCCCATCTGCTGGATCCGGTCGATCTCGGCGAGCGACTCGGCGACCAGCTCGTCCACCTTGGCCTCGATGACATGCGATCCGGCGAAGATGTCCTCGTACTCCAGCAGATCGCTCTCGTGCGCGAGCACCTGCTGGATACGGAGCGACCACTGCTGGTCCCAGGGCCGGGGGAGCCCCAGTGCCTCGTTCCAGGCCGGCAACTGGACGGCCCGGGCGCGGGCGTCCTTGGAGAGGGTGACGGCCAGCATCTCCAGGACGATGCGCTGGACGTTGTTCTCCGGCTGTGCCTCGGTCAGGCCGAGCGAGTTGACCTGGACGCCGTAACGGAAGCGGCGCTGCTTGGCGTCGGTGATGCCGTACCGCTCGCGGGTGACCTGGTCCCAGATGCGGCCGAAGGCGCGCATCTTGCACATCTCCTCGATGAAGCGGACGCCCGCGTTCACGAAGAAGGAGATCCGCGCGACCACATCGCCGAACTTCTCCTCGGGCACCTGACCGGAATCGCGTACGGCGTCCAGGACCGCGATGGCCGTCGACATGGCGTATGCGATCTCCTGGACCGGAGTGGCTCCCGCCTCCTGCAGGTGGTAACTGCAGATGTTGATCGGGTTCCACTTCGGGATGTGGTTGACCGTGTACGTGATCATGTCGGTGGTCAGCCGCAGCGAAGGACCGGGCGGGAAGACATGCGTCCCGCGCGAGAGGTACTCCTTGACGATGTCGTTCTGCGTGGTGCCCTGGAGCCTGGTGGCGTCGGCGCCCTGTTCCTCCGCGACCACCTGGTAGAGCGCCAGCAGCCACATCGCGGTGGCGTTGATCGTCATCGAGGTGTTCATCTGCTCCAGGGGGATGTCCTGGAACAGCCGGCGCATGTCACCGAGGTGCGACACGGGCACGCCGACCCGGCCGACCTCGCCGCGGGCGAGGATGTGGTCGGGGTCGTACCCGGTCTGCGTCGGCAGGTCGAAGGCGACCGACAGGCCCGTCTGGCCCTTGGCGAGGTTGCGCCGGTAGAGCTCGTTGGACGCCTCGGCGGTCGAGTGGCCGGCGTACGTCCGCATGAGCCACGGGCGGTCCTTCTGGCGGCCCGTCATGTCAGACATTCCTGCTGTGCTCGTCGGTCCGCTCCGCCGGCGCGTCACGGAACAGGTTGATGGCGTCGATGTGCTGCTCGCGCAGCTCCTCGTTGCGTACACCCAGACCCTCGCGGGGGGCCAGCGCGAGCACGCCGACCTTGCCATGGTGGAGGTTGCGGTGGACGTCGTACGCGGCCTGACCGGTCTCCTCCAGCGAGTAGACCTTCGACAGCGTCGGGTGGATCTTGCCCTTGGCGACCAGCCGGTTGGCCTCCCACGCCTCGCGGTAGTTGGCGAAGTGCGAGCCCACGATCTTCTTCAGCGACATCCACAGGTAGCGGTTGTCGTACTCGTGGTTGTAGCCCGACGTGGACGCGCAGGTGACGATCGTGCCGCCCTTGCGGGTCACGTACACCGAGGCACCGAACGTCTCGCGGCCCGGGTGTTCGAAGACGATGTCCACGTCCTCGCCGCCGGTCAGCTCACGGATGCGCTTGCCGAACCGCTTCCACTCGCGCGGATCCTGGTTGTGCTCGTCCTTCCAGAACTTGTAGCCCTCGGCGTTGCGGTCGATGATCGCCTCGGCGCCCATCTTCCGGCAGATGTCCGCCTTCTGGTCGCTGGAGACGACACAGATCGGGTTGGCACCACCGGCCAGCGCGAACTGTGTGGCGTATGAACCGAGTCCGCCGCTGGCGCCCCAGATCAGCACGTTGTCGCCCTGCTTCATGCCCGCGCCGTTGCGCGAGACGAGCTGACGGTACGCGGTGGAGTTGACGAGGCCGGGAGCCGCGGCCTCCTCCCAGCTGAGGTGCTGCGGCTTCGGCATCAGCTGGTTGGACTTGACGAGCGCGATCTCGGCGAGGCCGCCGAAGTTGGTCTCGAAGCCCCAGATGCGCTGCTCGGGGTCGAGCATCGTGTCGTTGTGGCCGTCCGAGGACTCCAGTTCGACCGAGAGGCAGTGCGCGACGACCTCGTCGCCCGGGTGCCAGGCGTTGACGCCGGGGCCGGTGCGCAGGACGACGCCCGCCAGGTCGGAGCCGATGATGTGGTACGGCAGGTCGTGGCGCTTGGTGAGCTCGCTGAGCTTGCCGTAGCGCTCCAGGAAGCCGAAGGTGGCCATCGGCTCGAAGATCGAGGTCCACACGGAGTTGTAGTTCACCGAGCTGGCCATGACGGCGACCAGCGCCTCGCCGGGCCCGAGCTCGGGCACCGGAACCTCGTCGAGATGCAGTGACTTGCGGGGGTCCTTGTCGCGGGTGGTGAGCCCGGCGAACATCTCCGTCTCGTCCTTGTGCACGGTCACCGCGCGGTACGACTCAGGGATGGACAGGGCCGCGAAGTCCGCGGCGGTGCTGTCCTGCGATTGGATCGCGTCCAGGATTTCCTTCACGGTGTGCCTCCGGCGGGTGGGGGCGCTGAGGGAACGCTTGAGGATCCCTGCAAGCTGAGGGGAGCGGTGTGGTGTGGAGGTGCTGCCGTCGGTTCGGCTGGTAAGGCTTCGGCTTGCTCTGTGGAGCAGAAGGGTTTGCCTGTGACGCAGGCGTCCGGGCGCGCAGGCATATTGCTTGCGGGGACAGCCGGCGTACGTGAGATCTCAGCACGCCGGCCGCCCGGACAACTTCAACGTATGGCACTCCGTGACACCTGGCAAGGCACTCGGTGCCAACAATTTCTCTCACTTGTCACCCGCCGGGCACGCATGAGCAACGCAAGAGGTGTTCCGGGAGGTTCTGTCCCGCCGGAAGCGGTCAGCGCGAGGGCCGGTACACGTAAGGAATCGTGGTGCTCAGGGCCAGGAATCCGAGTCGCTGGAGGATCGGGCTGCTCTGATCGGAGGCGTCGACCTGAAGGTAGCCGTAGCCGCGCTCCGCCGCGATCCGGGCGCGGAAGGCGACCAGGGACCGGTAGATGCCCCTCCCGCGCCACGCCTCGACCGTTCCGCCGCCCCAGAGCCCCGCGAAGCCCGTGCCCGGGTACAGCTCCATCCTGGCCGAGCTCACCGGCTCGTCGCCCACCATGGCGAGGACGCCGACGAAGCTGTCCGGGTCCTCGGTCAGCCTGGCCAGCACCTGACGCCGCAGTCGCGACCAGTCCGAGCCGAATGCCTGCCCATGGGCGCGGGCCATCAGCTCCACATCGTCCGCGTCACTCACGGTGCGCAGCCGGACGCCCTCGGGCAGTTCCACCGCCGTCGAGAGGTCCGCCACCGGGGCGACCAGCAGGGTCTCCGGCTCCTCCGCCTCGAAACCGGCAGCCAGCAGCCGCTCCGCCAGATCCGCCGGCCGGTCGTGCGCGTACAGCTTCCACTCGAACTCGTCGTGTCCCAGCGCCGTGTAGTGCGCCACCTGTGCCGCGATCGCCGCGTCCGCCCGTACGGCATCCAGGTCCGGGGCCGACCACACGACACCGTTCCAGTCGTCGGCCGCGCCGACCTGTCGTACGACATCACCGGTGCGCTCGACCCGGACACCGGGGCCGTCGGGGCGGGCGTGCTCGCGCATTTCGCGGTCGAATAGGGTCAGAAGTGTGTCGCGATCATGATTCATCCGCACACCACAGCACCGGGGCGCGGGCACGGCAACCGGGTTTCCGGTACGGGGACGGGGCCGGCCGGCCCCGTCCCTGCTCAGCGGTTCTTGAGCGCCTGCTGGATCGTGCGCATCACTTCTTCGAGGGGCGCGTCCGTCCGCGCCACCGTGACGAGTACCTCGCCCTGGGACGTCACCGAAGCGGCCGGCTGCTTCGCCGGTTCGGTGCCGGCGATCCGGCCCGCGCCGATGCCGGTCCCGAACGTGTCGCGGACGATCGAGAAGGCGTGGTCGAGCTGGGCCTCCACATCGCCCTCGCCGCCCGCCCGCAGCCAGCGGCGCAGCACATGGTTGTGCGCGGTGACGACGGCGGATGCCGCGACCTCCGCGAGCAGTGGGTCGTCATTGCCGACATGGTGGTCGTGCTCGTCGAAGTGGCCCAGCAGATAGCGCGTGAACAGTCGCTCGTAGCGGGCCACCGAGGCGATTTCGGCCTCGCGCAGTGTGGGGACCTCACGGGTCAGTTTGTAGCGGGCCACGGAGACCGCGGGCTTTGCCGCGTACATCTTCATGACTTCCTTGATGCCGCGGCAGACGGTGTCGAGCGGGTGCTCGTGCGCGGGGGCGGCATTGAGGACGGCCTCGGCCCTGACGAGGGTGTCGTCGTGGTCCGGGAAGATCGCCTCTTCCTTGGAGCGGAAGTGCCGGAAGAAGGTCCGCCGGGCGACTCCCGCGGCGCCCGCGATCTCGTCGACCGTCGTCGCCTCGTACCCCTTCGAGGCGAAGAGTTCCATTGCCGCGGCGGCCAGTTCGCGGCGCATTTTGAGCCGTTGGGCGGCGGCGCGGGTGCCTGCGGCACTTTCCTGGGTGTCGGACGCGGCGGAGACACGGGGGGACCTGGCGGGCTGGGACATGGTGTGAACGTACTGCATCGGTGCAGGGGAATGCGCCCGTGGGGGCGGGCCGCCCGAAGGATCGAGCAGCCCGCCCCACCCGGCTCCCGGCTCAGCGCCGGGCATATTCGCGGAAGCCGCGCCCCGTCTTGCGGCCGAGGCAGCCGGCGGCCACCAGATGCTCCAGCAGCGGAGCCGGGGCCAGGCCCGGGTCGCGGAACTCGCCGTGCAGCACCTTCTCGATGGCGAGCGAGACATCGAGTCCGACGACGTCGAGGAGCTCGAACGGGCCCATCGGGTAGCCGCCGCCCAGCTTCATCGCGGCGTCGATGTCGTCGAGGCTCGCGTAGTGCTCCTCGACCATCTTGATCGCGTTGTTGAGGTACGGGAACAGCAGCGCGTTCACGATGAAGCCGGCCCGGTCCCCGCAGTCCACCGGGTGCTTGCGGACCTTGACGCACACCTCGCGGACGGTGGCGTGGACATCGTCCGCGGTGAGCACCGTACGGACGACCTCGACCAGCTTCATCGCGGGCGCCGGGTTGAAGAAGTGCATCCCGATGACGTCCTGCGGGCGCGAGGTGGCCCGCGCGATCGCCACGACCGGCAGTGACGAGGTGGTGGTGGCGAGCACCGCACCCGGCTTGCAGACCTTGTCCATCGTCCCGAACAGCTGCTGCTTGACCGACAGGTCCTCGGCGACCGCCTCGACCGCGAGATCGACATCGGCGAAGGCGTCCAGCGAACCGGCTGCGGTGATCCGGGCCAGGGTCTCGTCCCGCGCCTCGGCGGTCAGCCGCCCCTTGGCGACGGAACGCTCCAGGGACTTGGCGATCCGGCCCTTCGCCGTGTCCGCCTTCTCCTGGCTGCGGGCGGCGAGCACCACGTCGTAGCCGGCCTTCGCGAAGACCTCGGCGATCCCCGAGGCCATCGTCCCGGAGCCCGCGACGCCCACCGACCGCACCGTGCGTCCGCCGGCCGGCGACGCGCTCTCCTGCGGGGTCAGCGCGTCCGGCACCACGGTCTGGCTACCGGATTCCGTGTACGTGTAGAAGCCGCGGCCCGACTTGCGGCCGGTCAGCCCCGCCTCGCTGAGCTGCCTGAGGACGGGGGCCGGGGCGTGCAGCCGGTCGTGCGACGCGGAGTACATCGCCTCCAGGACGGTACGGGCGGTGTCGATCCCGATCAGGTCGAGGAGGGCGAGTGGTCCCATCGGCAGGCCGCAGCCCAGCTTCATCGCCGCGTCGATGTCCTCACGGGAGGCGTAGTTCGCCTCGTACATCGCGGCGGCCTGGTTGAGGTACCCGAACAGCAGCCCGTCGGCGACGAAGCCCGGCCGGTCGCCGACCGCGACCGGCTCCTTGCCCAGGCTGCGGGCGAGCGCGGTGACCGCCTCGACGGCCGGCGGCGCGGTCAGCACCGAGGAGACCACCTCGACCAGCTTCATCGCGGGCGCCGGGTTGAAGAAGTGCAGACCGAGCACGCGCTCGGGGTGCAGCGATTCGGCGGCGAGCCGGGTGACCGACAGGGCGTTGGTGCCGGTCGCCAGGATCGCGGTCGGGGAGACGATCGCGTCGAGCTCCCGGAAGAGCTGCTGCTTGATCTCGTACGACTCGGGCACGACCTCGATGACCAGCTCCGCCTCCGCGGCGGCCTGGAGGTCACCGAAGGTACGGAACCGGGCGAGGACGTCGCTGCGCTCCTCCTCCGTGATCCGCTCGCGCCGCACGGCGCGGGCAGTCGCGGCTTCCAGGGCGGCGACGGCCTGACGGGCGGCCGCGTCGCTGATATCGATACCGATGACCTCGTGGCCGGCGCGGGCCAGGACTTCGGCGATGCCGGTGCCCATGGTGCCGAGACCGACGACGGCAATGGTGCTGAGCGGGGTGTCCATCACGGGACTCCAGAGAATGAGTGACGACTGTGAGGAGCACGGCGCGCGCATAAAAGGCGAACTGGCGCAGGGCGTGCGGGAATTGCGTGTCGTGGTGCTCAAGGCCGAGGCGCGATGGGCGCGCCCGGACCGGGAAGGGGCGACGGACTCTGTCCCGGAGTCACGTCTCGCAAAGCTGCCGAACCGACAAGCACTCCGGGTGGCTGCGTCACCAGGCCACCGGAGCCGGCGGGATTGTGTCCCGCTCACATGAGCTTAACCGGTGAGTAACGAGCACGCCAGCCCCGAGTTGCTGTGGTCCGGCTCACACTCACTGTCATCGCCGATACGCTGAGGGTCATGGACGAGGAGTTCCGGTCGTTGACGGACCGGCTGGCGGACGAGGCGGGGGAGTCGGCGGCGTACCGCAGACTGCTCGCCACCGATGACGACGAGGAACTGGCCCGGGTCCTCGTGGAACGCGAACGCCCGCTCTGGGCACGGGAGATCGCCGCGTTCAGGCTCGGCTGCGGCGGTGACCGACGGGCCTTCGAGGCGCTGGTCCTGCTGCTCAACCACCGAGACCCGGAGCGCTGCGTCTCCGCCGCCCACGCCCTGGTGCGCCTCGGCGACCCCCGCACGCCCCGGGCCGCCGCGGCCCTGGCCACGAACAACCTGCGCACCGCGTACGCCCTGCACCCGGTGCGGCTGCTCACCGCGCTTCGGGCCCCGGAGTCCGTACCGGCGCTGATGAGCACCCTGGAGCGGCTCCTGGCCCCGGACGATCCGCACTGGCGGGTGGCGCTCGCCTGCGTGGAAGGGCTCGGGCAGCTCGGGGACGAACAGGCCCGCCCGCTCCTGGAGGCGGCGCTGCCGCACCCGAGACTGGGCGGCGCGGCACGGGACGCGCTCAGCCGCCTGCGGAGGGCCTGAGGGTGCGGACCTCTGCCGACCGGTCCGGCGCCGACGCGTTCAAGGGGTGCCGAGGGCACGCACGTACCGCACCTCGGGTACGAGTACGCCGTCCACCTCGAAGGGCTCCTCGGCGCCGTCGGGGCGGAAACCCGAGCGCTCGTAGAAGCGGCGGGCCGGGGCATTCTCCTTCAGCACCCAGAGCGCCAGGTCCGGGAAGCCGTCCGCGGTGGCGCGGGTGAGCATCTGAGCCATCAGGGCACGGCCGGCCCCGGTCCCGATCTGCTCGGGCAGCACATAGATCGCGTACAGCTCGCCCCGCGCCGGCCGTCTGCCGTTCTCGCGGTACGGGCCGTAGCAGGCCCAGCCGATCACACCGAGGCCCGCCCGTTCGGCCACCACATTCACGACCGGGTTGCCCTCGGCGAAGAATCCACGGCTCCGTTCCGCGACCTCGGCGATGTCCATGGCGTCCAGATGCGACTGCGGCATCAGTCCGGCGTACGCGGCCTGCCAGCCGCGCACCCGGACTCTCGCGACCGCCTCGCAGTCGTCGACAGTCATGTCCCTTACGAGCACATCGGGCGTGGTCCGTATCGTCATATGGGCCATCCTGATGCATGCGTCAGGATGGCCCATACAGGAATCCGGCCCGGGTTCGCAGGGCGTCAGCCGCGGAAGCCGAGCAGGCTGTGCAGGATGCTGCCCCTGCTGCCGGAACCCGTTCCCCGGGCCGACTCCACCGCCGCCCTGCCGGTCAGCGGCTTCGGGTCGGGGGACTTGGCGCAGACCGCGTCCGCGTCGGCCCCGCTGCCTTCGCCGCGCGGGACGGTGCCCTTGTCGAGATAGTCCGCCAGATAGGTGTCCAGGCAGTCGTTGCCGCTCAGTGTGATGCCGTGATTGCCGCCGCCCTGCTCGACCACCAGGCTGGAGTCGCGCAGCTTGCGGTGCAGGGTGACTCCGCCCTCGTACGGCGTGGCAGCGTCCTCGGTGGCCTGGAAGAGCAGCGCCGGCGGCAGGCTGTCGTTGGAGACCCGCACCGGGTTCAGCGGCTCCACCGGCCAGTCGACGCACGGGGCGTTGTACCAGGTGTTGTTCCAGGTGAAGAAGCGTGCTTTGTCGTGCACCTTCCAGCTGTCGTTGCGCCAGGTGTTCCACTGACGGGGCCACTGGGTGTCGCGGCACTGTACGGCCGAGTAGACCGAGTACCCGTTGTCGGCCTTCGCGTCGACCGCGCCGAACTTCGTGTACGCCTTCACGAGCGCGTCCTGGTCCTGGTCGTTCACATACGCCGCGAACGCATCGGCCAGATACGGCCAGTAGCCGTTGTAGTAGCCGCCGGGCAGGAAGGTGTCCTCCAGCTCGCTCGCCCCGACCTTCCCGCCCGCCGGGTGCGCCTTGACGGCGGCACGCATCGCGTACCAGGCATCCTCGACCTTCGCCGGGTCGCTGCCGAGCCGGTACGTGGTGTCGTGCTTCGCGACCCACGCGGCGAACGCCTTGTGGCGGGCGTCGAAAGCGTAGTTCTGGCCGATGTTGTCGTCGTACCAGACGCCCTCCGGGTCGACGTTCGAGTCGAGGACCAGACGCCGCACCCGCTCCGGGAACAGCTTGGCGTACACCGCGCCGAGGTAGGTCCCGTACGAGTACCCGAAGTAGTTGAGCTGCTGGGAACCGGTTGCCTGCCGGATCACGTCGAGGTCCTTGGCGGCGCTGACGGTGTCCATGTAGGGCAGCAGATCCGGGTACTTCTCGCCACATGCCTGCGCGAACGAGCGGGCCCGGTTGCGGTTGGCCTCCTCGACCGCGAGCGAGTCCGGCACCGAGTCGGGGCGCAGCGGATCGAAGTACTTCGGTACGCAGTCCAGCGCGGGCTCGCTCTCACCGACGCCGCGCGGGTCGAACCCGATCACGTCGTACTGAGCGGCAACCGACTTCGGCAGCGAGGACGCAACGAAGCCGGCCATCGAGAGGCCGCTGCCCCCGGGGCCGCCCGGGTTGACGAGCAGGGGACCCTGGAAGGTCTCCGCGGTGTGCGGGATCCGGGACAGGGCGAGGGTGATCTGCCGACCCGACGGATCGTCATGGTCGAGCGGCGTACTGACCGATGAGCACTGCAGACTCGGGTACGACTTGGTGCCGCAGTCGGTCCAGCTGAGCTCGGCTGCGGTGTGCCGCGCACCGTTGTCGGCGGTCGCCGGGGACGGTGCGGCGGTCACCAGACCGGCGACCGTCGCACCGACGGCGAACAGAATTCCTGGACGTTTCGTCATATGGCCTCCCGTGGTGGGGGAAAGACGGCTGCGCCTGGCGCAGCCCCCGCCGCATGCTCCCCACATTCGCGCCCGGAAGGACATGTTCTATTGAGAGTTGACCCGTTTGCCCGAGTCGGATGCGCCAGGCCTGCCCCTGTCGGATCCGCCGGGTCGGAGCAGGGCCAGCCGGCTGGGCTCGGGGCCGTCGAGCGGTGACCGCCGCTCCTGACGCACGGGGAGCCGGCGGGCCGAGCCGCGGCACGAGGGGCCGATGCCGAACTCGGCCGCCAGTTCGTGGACGTACCGCGTGATGCGCCGCTGGTACCACTTGGGCGCATAGGCCCCCTCGGCGTACAGCCGCTCGTAGCGCCGTACCAGATGGGGGTGGTGCTGCCCGAGCCACCGCATGTACCACTCCCGGGCGCCGGGCCGCAGATGGAGGACGAGCGGGGTCACCGAGGTCGCCCCGGCGGCGGCGATCGCCCGGACCGTGGCGCGCAACTGGTCCGGGTGGTCGCCGAGGAACGGGATGACGGGCGCCATCAGCACGCCGCAGTCGATGCCGTGCTCGCTCAGCGTGCGGACGGCGTCGAGGCGGCGCTCGGGGGAGGGCGTGCCGGGCTCCACGGTGCGCCACAGCCCGTCGTCGACGAAACCCACCGAGACGGAGATGCCGACATCGGTGACCTCGGCCGCCTGCCTCAGCAGCTCCAGATCGCGCAGGATCAGAGTCCCCTTGGTCAGGATCGAGAACGGGTTCGCGTGATCGCGCAGGGCCGAGATGATGCCGGGCATCAACCGGTAGCGGCCCTCGGCGCGCTGATAACAGTCGACATTGGTCCCCATCGCGATGTGTGCGCCGTGCCAGCGGCTGGACGCCAGCTGGCCGCGCAGCAGCTCCGGGGCGTTGGGGCGTTTCCCCTTGATCGTGGACACCCTGATCATTGGATCGTGAAGATCCGTAGGACAGGGTGTCCACGATCAAGGGGAAACGCCCTGTCTTCATCAGTGGCCCGGCTGATGCAGTAGTCCGTTTCGAGCACTTCCCCCACCCCCTACAGGAAACCCCGGGGCACACTCTGCACCACCGGGGCTTGTCTCGCTGCTGCGTCAGCTAACCCAGCGCAGCACCACCCGCGATACGTCGAACGTCTTCGGTCCCGGCTTGCCTGGCTTCACAACCATTTCGGCGAACGCAGCAGCGAGCAGGTCGCGCCGGTCATCGGTCATCGCCTCAGCCCAGTGCTGCGCCATCGTGCGCCCCGTGGGGACCATTTCGACGCGCTGTTCGGGTTCCTGCTCGGCGAGTTCTGCCCGGCGCTCCTGGAGGCGTTGCAGACGTTCGAACGTGGCGGCATCAGCGGCTGTGGCCATGTCCGCTAGGACGTCCCTGATATCCGCCTCCACACTGGACAGCTCATCAACGCCAGCGACGATCACCCGCTCCACATACATAGGCATCGGGCCAGCGGTGGTCAGGTAGCGGCCGGTTACGTGTTCCTCGACGTGCGGGGCGTTCACGCTGACGGGGGCCGGACAGTTCCCACCGTGGCTACGGCTGACGCAGCGATAGCCCACAACGGGATCAGGGTTCGCAGTGCGGCTTGCCCGGCGGAACACCTGCAACGTTGCCCCGCAGGAAGCGCAGGACAGCAGTCCAGACAGCAGCCGGGCGGGTCGACGGCCGCCGGAGTACGGAGCATCACCGGACGGCGTCAGATGGGCACGCAGGGCCGACAGCTCAGCGGCAGTGAGGATCGCAGGCCACGGCGCCACGTACTCACCGTCGGCATCCCGGAGCGGGCGCCCCTTCTCGCTGACCCTGCCGAGCAGGTGCTCACTGGTCAGCAGCTTTCCGAGCGTCTGCCTGGTCCACTGTGCAGCTCTCCGCGGAGCGACCCCAGCGTGATTCATCCGGCGGGCAACTCGGTTCAGCGGATCGGGAGTTGGGCCCAGCAGCGCATCGACAGCCTCACGGATTGCCTGCGCTTCGCTCGGCTCTATGTCCAGCACCCATCCGGGACCATCAGGGTTGGCGACAGCGCGATATCCGAACGGCGTAGCGCCACCTCCCCAGCGGCCTGCTCGGTTCAGCCGGCGCGCCCGGTCCTTTGCCCGCTGACGGATCCGCTCCCGCTCGCTGCGTCCTACCTCCGCCTGAATGACGAACCGGAACCGGAACGCATCACCCTGTGCCGAGTCGATACCGAAGCAATCGAGCAGGCGGACGGGACGGTGTGCGGGCCGGCCAGTCTCCGGGTTCTTCCCCTCTACTACGTCCAGGATCGATGCGGCGACGTTCAGCCCCTCACGGGTCAGCCGGTCGGTGTGGTATGCCATCAGGACATCAGCGCGGCCGGATCGGGCATCATCGAGCCAGGCGGTGAACTCATCACGGTCACGGAACCCGCCGGAGCGTCCATCGTCGACGTGCGCGGGTTCGAGGACGGCCAGCCCCTCACGTTCGGCCAGCGCTCGCATGTCGTTGACCATGCCATCTAGGGACACGTTCTCTGCGTCAGCCGCAACGGACAGGCGGGCATACAGGCTCGCGCGGGGGCGTCGTTTGGTCATGCCGGGCAGACTATCGGCTGTGATGTGCGTCTGTTGGCACTTTCGACGTGTCAAAGGTGCGCGTGGTCACCGCGTCAGCGGTGAAGAGCGCGCTGGCTCCGGTATTGGTGGGGTTGTCGACCAGATTGTCCCAGCGCATGGACGCCTCCTCGGTAGCACTGGGCAGAGAATAGAACACTTGTTCCCTTGATCGTTTTCTCCCCTTCGTCCCGGCCCGGATTTTGAGCGGCGTCCCGGAGGTGGTTGGCTCAGCACACCCCCGAACAACCGAGTGCTGGAGGAACAGCCATGGCGCAGGTCGAGGCAACGACGGAGCGAGTCATCGCGGCGGACGCGGAGACGGTGTTCGACGCGCTGGCCGACTACAAGGAGGTCCGGGGCAAGGTGCTGCCCGGACACTTCAGCGAGTACGAGGTGCGTGAGGGCGGTGACGGCGAGGGCACCCTCGTCCACTGGAAGCTCCAGGCCACCAGCAAGCGGGTGCGCGACTGTCTGCTGGAGGTCACCGAGCCCACCGATGGCCGGCTCGTGGAGAAGGACCGCAACTCCTCGATGGTCACCACCTGGACCGTCACTCCGGCCGGTGAGGGCAAGTCGAAGGCGGTCGTGTCGACCGTCTGGAACGGCGCCGGCGGCATCGGTGGATTCTTCGAGAAGACCTTTGCGCCCAAGGGACTTGGGCGGATCTATGACGAGCTGCTGCAGAACCTTGCCACCGAGGTCGAGAAGTAGCTCCAACCTCTCTTGACCGGCCTCACCGGTTCGGGTGGTTTTCTCGGCCCGTCGGTTGTGCGCCGTAGTGGCTCCCACCGGCGGCTAAGCCCCCCGAGTGCGCCGTCAGCGCCCCCCCGCCGCGTTTGCCCTCGCTTGTCGCGCAATGCGAGAAATGGGCGGCGCAGATGCGACGAGGGGAGCGGCACGTGGTGGGTGGGATCACTCTGTTGGAGGACGAGCCGAGCGGTGCGGGGGCCGCCGGGGCGGCGACCACGCCGCCCTCACCGCCCCCTGACGTGAAAAGGACGGAAGAGGCGGAGGAAGCCGCGGTCATCGCGCCTTCCGCCGTGCCGGAGGCCACCCCCCGCCACATCCGGCTGGTCTTCCTCGGGCTGATGCTCACGCTTCTGCTCGCGGCGCTCGACCAGATGATCGTCGCCACCGCACTGCCGAAGATCGTCGGCGAGCTGCACGGCCTGGAGAAGATGTCCTGGGCCGTCACCGCGTACCTCCTCGCCTCCACCATCGGCCTGCCGATCTACGGAAAGCTCGGTGACCTCTTCGGCCGCAAGGGCGTCTTCCAGTTCGCCATCGTCGTCTTCGTCATCGGCTCCGCGCTGGCCGGCTGGTCCCGCACCATGGACGAACTGATCGCCTTCCGTGCCGTCCAGGGCATCGGCGGTGGTGGGCTCATGATCGGTGTCCAGGCGATCATCGCGGATGTCGTACCGCCCCGGGAACGCGGCCGGTTCATGGGGCTCATCGGTGCAGCCTTCGGCCTCGCCTCCGTCGCGGGCCCGCTGCTCGGCGGCTTCTTCACCGACCATGCCTCCTGGCGCTGGTGCTTCTACATCAACGTCCCGTTCGGCCTGATCACCCTCGCCGTCATCACCGTCGTACTGAAACTCCCCAGGCCCACCGTCCGGCCCCGCCTCGACATCCTCGGCGCGCTGCTGCTCGCGGCCGCCTCCACCTGCCTGGTGCTGCTGACCAGCTGGGGCGGTACGGAGTACGCCTGGGGATCGCGCACCATTCTGGGGCTGGCCGCCGGAGCCGCCGGAACGGCCCTGCTGTTCGTCGTCGTCGAGCACCGGGTAGCCGAACCGATCATTCCGCTGCGGCTGTTCCGTGACTCGATCTTCAATGTCACCGCGCTCGTCGGCGCGGTCGTCGGGGTCGCACTGTTCGGCGCCGCCAGCTATCTGCCGACGTTCCTGCAGATGGTCGACGGCGCCACGGCCACCGAATCCGGGCTGCTGATGCTCCCGATGATGGGCGGCGTCGTCGGCGCGTCCGTCGTCTCCGGTCAGCTGATCTCCCGCACAGGCCGCTACCGCGTCTATCCGATTCTCGGCGCCGCCGCCTCGGTGGCCGGCATGTGGCTGCTCTCCCGGCTCGAAACCGATACCCCGCGGTTCGAATACAGCATCGCGCAGGCCGTGCTCGGCATCGGGATCGGCCTGGTCATGCCGGTACTGGTGCTCGCCGTGCAGAACTCCGTGGAGCCCGCCGACCTCGGCGCCGCCACCAGTGCCAACAACTACTTCCGGCAGATCGGCGGCAGCGTCGGCGCCGCCGTCTTCGGGACGCTCTTCGCGGGCCGCCTCGCGGACGCGCTCGCCGTCCGGCTGCCGTCCGGCGCCGACCTCCCCGACCCCGGGTCGATCACCCCGCAGCTGGTCCATGCCATGGAGCCCGCGCTGCGCGACAGTTACATCCAGGCGTACGCCGACGCGATGCCGCGGATCTTCCTCTACCTCGTGCCGGTGCTCGCGCTCGGCCTGTTCTTCGCCTTCTTCCTCAAGGAGAAACCGCTGGTGTCCCATCACAGCCCCGAAACCGCCGCCGAGTCCGCACCGATCCCCGCCGCCCGCACCACCTCTGCCGCTCCGCCGCCCGTGTACCTGTCGGGTGTGCCCGTGTGCGGCAGCGTCCAGCACCCCGACGGTACGAAGGTCCCGCGTGCTGCCCTCACCCTCATCGACGTCCAGGGACAGCAGGTCGGACGGGGCGCGAGCGGGGACGACGGGCGGTACGCGCTGAGCGTGCCCGGCGCCGGCTCGTACGTCCTCATCGCCGCGGCCGGCGGCCACCAGCCGCAGGCCGTCAGCGTCACCGTGGGCGAACGGCCCGTCGAGCTCGATGTGGTGCTCGGCGGTGCGGGACGCCTTGCCGGGACCGTCGTCACCGCCGACGGCATCCCGGTGCGCGACGCCGCCGTCACCCTCACCGATGTACGCGGTGAAGTGGTCGCGTCCACCCGCAGCGGCCGCGAAGGCGGCTATGTGATCACGGAGTTGGTGGCCGGCGAGTACACCCTCGCCGCCAGCGCGCCCGCCTTCCGGCCCGCCGCGCTGCCGGTGAGCGTGCAGGCGGCCAGGGAGACCCGGCAGGACATCGAACTCGCCGGTGGAGCGGTGCTGCGCGGCGTCGTGCGGGCCAGCGGCGGCCGGCCCGTCGAGGACGCCCGGGTCACGCTCCTGGACGCGGCGGGCAATGTGGTCGACACGCTCACCACCGGGCCCGACGGCGCATTCCGGTTCGTGGACCTGTCCACCGGTGAGTACACGGTGATCGCGGCCGGGTATCCGCCGGTGGCCACCGTCCTCCAGGTCGCGGGTGGCGGACGGACCGAACGCGACCTCCAACTGGGCCACGAGGACTGACCGTTGCGAGGAACGGGCCGGCCGATGGCTTCACCGGCCGGCCCGGCAGCGCAACGGCGCCGTTCCGTGCGCGGCCGGGTGCGCCGGGCGCACCACCCCCGGGGGCGATTGGGCCGATAGCCGGCGGGCGCCGGACGCGGAGCCGCGCCTCGCCCGCGAATGGGGCAGCAGCGCCACGGCACACGGCAAGACCGTCTGGTTCGAACAGGCGCTCAGCCGTATCCCGTGCCCCCGGTCGCACACCTGGTGAAGGACGTCGCCACGGGCGGTGGATGCTGCGTGCGGTCTTGCCGCGGCCGCCCCGGGACGGTAGTCCGTACCTGAGCAAAATGCCTCAGAAGAGCGGACTCGGGAGTGCGTATGGACGTGTCACAGCGTTACCGCGAGGCTTGGGAGGGCTTCTGGTCCGCCACCTCGGACGCACCCGGTGAGGCGATCTGGGACGCCGACCCCTCCCTCAGCTCCGTACCCCACAGCGAGCTGCTCCTGCCGTACGCCGACACCTCGCTGCCCGTCGTCGACCTCGGCTGCGGGAACGGCACCCAGACCCGCTATCTCGCCACCCGCTTCCCCCGCGCGATCGGTGTGGACCTCGCGCACGCGGCGATCGCGCTCGCACGCCGCGCGGACCCCGACGGCGTCGCCGAGTTCGCCCAGCTCAACCTCGTCGACGCGGAGGCCGTGGCGGCCCTGCACGAGCGGATCGGCGACACCAATGTCTATATGCGTGCAGTGATCCACCAGAGCGAGGCCGAGGCCAGGCCAGCCGTCGCCGCGGCGGTTGCGACGATGGTGGGGGAGCGGGGCCGGGCATTCGTCGCCGAGCTGACCCCGGCCTCCAAGAAGGTGCTCCAGCAGGCGACGCAGGGACCGGACGGCCCGCCCGAGAAACTGCGCCGGGTCCTGGACCATGGTCTCAAGCCGGCCGGCGCCACGGAGGAGGAGGTGCCTCAACTGCTGCGGGCGGCCGGCCTGACCACGCTGGCCGGCGGTGACACCGCCCTGGCCCAGACCGAGTATCTGCCCGACGGAACCCGTATCGACCTGCCCGCACGCTGGTTCGTGCTGGCCGCGTCCCTGGCCGTCGGCTGACATCGTCGGCCGACGGCACAGGGAGCGGCGGGCGAGGAGGTCGAGGCAGCAGCCGTGGCCCCCGCTTCGCCGCGAGGTCCTCGACCCAGCCGAACAGCGCCACCGCCGCGGCGGTCAGCACCCGGGCGACGGCGAACCGGAACCACATGCTGTCCAGCGGAAGATCCCGTTCGAGGGTCGGCACATTCCACATCAGATCGATCAGCGGCACGCTCCGCTGCCCTCACAGCCCGCCGTCACTTTGGAGCAGCGCCATCAGTTCCCGCGCGCCCGGGCTCATGGCCCGGGCCGCCGGCAGCACCACGACGCTCTCGTAGTAAGGCTGTCGGGGCCCTTCGAGCTCCACCGCCACCAGTCCCCGGGCCTCGGGCTTACGGGAGAAGTGGTGCGGCACCAGCGCGACCCCCAGCCCCTCGTGCACCAGCTCCAGCAGGCTGTGTACGTCATTCACCTCCAGCCCCACCGTGCGCCGCACCCGTGCCTCGGTGAACGCCGCGTCCGCCGCCCGCCGCGGACCCCAGTCCGGATGGAAGTCGATGAAGGACTCACCGGGCAGCTCACCCCACGCGACGCGGTCCGCCGTCGCGAACCGATGACCGGGGGCGCAGAGGACGACCATGGGCTCACGCGCCAGCGGGATGAGCTCGCCTCGCCACTCGACGGAACTGACGGTCGCGGCGAAGGCGGCATCGAGCCGCCCGCCGGCCACCCCGTCCACCAGACTCGTGGTGCCCTCCTGGCGGAGCCGGATCTCCATGAGCGGATGCTTACGGTGAAAGGCCGCCAGCAGACGCGGAAGATGCACCCCGGGCACGCACTGCTCGACGCCAACCGACAGCGTGCCGCGCAGCAGTCCCCGTACCGCATCGACGGCGTCCCTCGCCGCTCGCGCCCCCGCCAGCGTGCGCTTGGCCTCCACCAGCAGGGCGCGCCCCGCCTCGGTCAGCCGCACGCTGCGCGTGGTGCGGCTGAACAGCGGTGTCCTGAGCTCCTGTTCCAGGGCCCGGACGGAGGCGGAAAGACCGGACTGCGAGACGGCGAGGCGCTCGGCGGCACGCGTGAAGTGCTGCTCCTCGGCGACGGCGACGAAATGTTCCAGCTGACGCAACTCCATGATTGAGAAATATAAGCGCTGAATCCAAGCAGAATCTCCTGTTGGACTGCTGGATCGTTGTCGGCGAACCTGGGACCCTGCGCACCGCAACCGCCCCTCTTCCGTGGAGCCTGCATGTACCTCCCGTCCGCCGACCGCTACCAAGCCATGCCCTACCGGCGCACCGGACGCAGCGGACTGCTGCTTCCCGCGCTCTCCCTCGGCCTGTGGCACAACTTCGGCGGTGACCGGACGCCGGAGAACCAGGGGCAGATCCTGCGCCGGGCATTCGATCTCGGCATCACCCACTTCGACCTCGCCAACAACTACGGACCGCCGCCCGGCGCCGCCGAGACCGCGATGGGCCGCGCACTGAGGACGGACTTCGCCCGGCTCCGGGACGAGCTCGTCATCTCGACCAAGGCGGGCTATCTGATGTGGGACGGCCCGTACGGCGAGTGGGGGTCCAGGAAGAATCTGCTCTCGTCGCTCGACCGGAGCCTCACCCGGCTCGGCCTCGACTACGTCGACATCTTCTACTCGCACCGCCCCGACCCCGACACCCCGCTCGAAGAGACGATGGGCGCGCTCGACTCGGCGGTACGCCAGGGCAAGGCGCTCTACGTCGGCATCTCCAACTACTCGCCGGAGCAGACCCGGGAGGCCGCCCGGATCCTCAAGGAGCTGGGCACCCCGCTTCTCATCCACCAGCCGCGCTACTCGATGCTGGACCGCTCGGTCGAGGACGGCCTGCTCACGGCGCTCGACGAGCTGGGCACCGGCTCCATCGCCTACTCGCCGCTGGAGCAGGGCATCCTCTCCGACCGCTATCTGCGCGGCATCCCGGAAGGCTCGCGCGCGGCCGGCAGCAGCCCCTTCCTGACGCCCGATTCGGTCACCCCGGAGCTGGTGGACCGGCTGCGGGCGCTCGACGAGGTGGCTTCCCGGCGCGGTCAGTCCCTCGCGCAGATGGCGCTCGCATGGGTGCTGCGGGGCGGCCGGATCACGTCCGCCGTGGTCGGGGCGAGCAGCGTCGCCCAACTGGAGAACAGCGTCGAGGCGGTCCGTGATCTGGAGTTCACCGACGAGGAGCTGGCCCGGATCGAGGAGATCCTCAAGGGCCCGGACGTCCGCTGAGCCGTCGGGCGCACCCGTGGCCGGGGGCGCCGTCGGGTCCCGGGAATTGCCCGGGCGTACGGCTGTCCTGCGTGGCATGACGGCTTGCTGCAGGATGACAAGAGAACCTAGGATTCCCTTGAAATCACCGGGAGTTACGGCGACGAAGTGTTCTCGCTGAGATACATCCTCACTCATATGATCGAGGAGTACTCGCGGCACAACGGCTACGCGGACTGATGCCGCAGGTGGAGCGGTCGCACGCCGGCCGGCGCCGCTTCAGCAACAGGGACCTGGACCGGCTCGCTT
This sequence comes from Streptomyces sp. NPDC037301, assembly GCF_055602785.1. NCBI lineage: Bacteria > Bacillati > Actinomycetota > Actinomycetes > Kitasatosporales > Streptomycetaceae > Streptomyces > Streptomyces sp. NPDC037301. Next base: position 4,647 of record NZ_JBVJWD010000044.1, on the reverse strand, counting down.
TCGTGGGCAAGGCGAACTCACCTGCCCGTTTCATGCGTTGAGGAACTCCGCACACCGGTAGGGGCCCAGCGCGGCGCCTTCGGACGGCCGCAGGGTGACTTCGACGTCGTCGGTCCTGACCTTCGGGTCGAGTACGGACTGGGCGCGCGCCAGCGTGCACACCAGCTGGCCGGTGCCCTGGTCGCGTCCCGACTCCGCATAGGGGCCGTCGAGGCGCACCGTGACGCGGGTGCCCGTTCCGGTCACCGAATAGCCGCCGAGCTGGACGAGAGAGGTGAGCCCGTCGCGCTGCTCGGCGGGCGAAGGCCCCACGGCGAGCAGCTTCACCACCGCGTTGAGGTCCTTGACCTCCTTGTCCAGCAGGGGTACTCCGCGCAGTCCGTTGTCGGACGCGTAGTAGAGCCGCATGCCGCGCGTCAGCCCGGACGCGGGCTCGCCCGCGCCTATCACTCCGGTCGGCTGGACGCCGCAGCCCACGAGAGCGATCGCCAGCGCGGCGATCACGACTCCCTGTCGGACGTTCATTCCGTGCCCTCTCCTGTGCGTCGCAGGGGCAGCCGCAGCGTGAACACCGCGCCGCGCTGTGGTCCATCGGACGCGTCGGCCACGTCGATCTTGCCGCCGTGCAGCCGTGCGTTCTCCAGTGCGATCGCCGTGCCGAGGCCGCTGCCCTGTCCGCTGTCGTCGGCCGTGCCACGGGTGCGGGCCGCGTCCGCCTTGTAGAACCGGTCGAAGACCCGTTCCCGAGCCTCCGGCGGCAGCCCGGGACCGTGGTCGGCGACCTCCAGCGTCACCCACTCCCCGTCGGCCTCGCGGGCCGTCTTGAGGGTCACGGTGACCGGCGGGGCTCCGTGCCGCAGCGCGTTGCCGACCAGGTTCGCGACGATCACGTCGATGCGGCGCCGGTCGACCACCGCCCGTACGCCCTCGTGGAGGTGCGTCTGCACCCGGTCGGTCCAGCCGCGCAGTGCCAGCGACGCCCGTACGGTGTCGGCGAGGTCCGTCTCGGCCGCGTTCAGCCGTACGGCCTTGGCGTCGAAACGGGAGATCTCCATCAGGTCCTCGACCAGCCGGGACAGCCGTGCCGTTTCCGCGCCGACGGTACGGGCCGCCCGCGCCGCGTCCGGCGGCAGCTGGTCGGCGTCCTCCTCCAGAACGGTCGCCACCATCGTCATCGCCGCGAGGGGCGTGCGCAGTTCGTGCGACACGTCCGCCACGAAACGGCGTGCCTTCGCCTCCTGCTCGCGCAGTTCCGTGTCGGAAGCCTGGAGCGCGTCGGCGGTCTCGTTGAACGTCGTTGCCAGGTCGGCGAGTTCGTCGTGCCCGGTGACGGCGACCCGGCTGCCGAGGTCTCCGGCCGCGAGCTCGCGGGTGGCCCGGCCCAGCTTCCGTACCGGACGAAGGACCGTCCCCGCGGCCAGCAGCGCCAGGACGGCGGCCAGCAGCACCACCGGGACGATGCCCGTGCGTACGGAGTCCAGCAGGGCGGCGGTGTCGTCGCGCTCGGCCCGCAGATCGGTGATCGTGAAGACCTCCAGGCCGGAGGTGCGGCGGTCCCCGTCGGCGAACGTGACAGGCGTGCCGACGACCAGGTAGGGCTCACCCCGCCACTGCACCCGCTGGAACGCGGCATTGTCGCCGGTCATGACGGCGGTGCGCAGCTCGACGGTGATCCGGTCCTGCGTCTCGGCGTACGAGTCGGAGACCGCGGTGAGGTCCTGGTAGCGGGCGACCACGATCTTCCCGCCGATGCCGTCCGACACCTTCGCCGCGAACCGGGACAGCGACTGCTGGTCGGGCGGTACGTCGAAGTCGGCGGCCACCGCGCTGGCCCGCTCCCGGAAGTCGTTCACGGCCGCGTTCTGGGTGCGCTGGAGGACGGCGGTACGGGCGTCCCGGTAGGCGAGGGCGGTCGCGGTCACCGCGCTGATCAGGGCGACGACGACGAAGGTGACGACGAGCCGGACGCGCAGCCCGCCGACGAGCCGCCAAGAGCGCCGCTTCGAGGCGACCCCGCGCCTGCCCTTGTCCGTACGCTTCACAGCGGCCCGAAGCGGTAGCCGAAGCCCCGCACGGTCTGTACGTACCGCGGCTTGGCCGGTACGTCCTCGAGCCTGGCCCGCAGCCGTCCGACCGCCGCGTCCACCAGCCGGGAGTCGCCCAGGTAGGTGTGGTCCCAGACGGATTCGAGGAGCTGCTCGCGGCTGAAGACCCGGCCGGGGGAGGCCGACAGTTCCAGCAGCAGCCGCAGTTCGGTGGGCGGCAGCGCGACCGGTGTGCCGTTCTTGGTGACGGTCAGCCCGGCGCGGTCGATCACCAGCCCGGCGAGATCGGCGTCCGAACGCTGTCGTGCGGACGGTTCCGCGCGCCGCAGGGCGGCCCGGATGCGGGCCTCCAGGACGGGCGCGGTGACCGGCTTGACGACGTAGTCGTCGGCGCCCGCCTCCAGGCCGGTCACGATGTCCGAGTCGTCGCCGCGCGCGGTCAGCATGATCACCGGCAGGGTCGCCGAGCGGGCGCGGATGCGGCGGCACACCTCGAAGCCGTCCATGCCGGGCAGCATCAGGTCCAGTACGGCCAGTTCGACCCGCGCGCCCCGCTCCCCGGCCAGCAGGGCAAGCGCCTGCTCGCCGGTGGCGGCGGTGTCCACGCCGTATCCGTGACGGCGCAGCACGAGCTCCATTCCGTCCCGTACGGACGCGTCGTCCTCGATGAGCAGTACATGCGGCATGGGACCGATTATGGGCACACGGGACCGTTTCCGCCTACTCCGTACTGGGGGTGAACGCGCAGGTCGGGGGCATTGTTACGTTCCCATCATGTGGTCATGGACGGGCCATCATCTGCGGCGGCGAACGTGAAGCGCATGAGTTTCCTCAGGACGAACCCCCGAACCCCCGCCCGGCTGCGCATGGCCACCCTCGTGGCCGTGCCCGTACTCGCCTTCTCCGTCGCCTGCGGGGGCGGTGACGACAGCGCCGGCGGTGCGAAGAAGGACGACGCGATCGCCGACGTGCCGGACGCTCCGACCGCGGGCGCCGCGAAGGGCGGGAACAAGGCGAGCACCCAGCCCGCGGGCAAGAGCGCCTTCTACGACGCCCAGATGAAGTACGTCCAGTGCATGCGTACCAAGGGCGGCTACAAGGACTTCCCCGACCCCAAGCTCAGCGGGCACCTCGACTGGACGAAGGTCAACGAGATCGGCTCCCAGCCCGGCCGCAACGAGGGCATCAAGGGCGGCAAGGACGGTGCCTGCGTCACCGAGTTGCAGGCCGCCATGACGGCCGAGCCCAAGCGCGACCAGCAGAAGGACTACGAGTCGATGCTCGCGCACGCCAAGTGCATGCGGGACAACGGCGTCTCCAAGTTCACCAACCCGACCATGAGCGGCGGCAACGCGATCCCCGGCGGCGACCCGAACCCGGGGTCCCCGTCCATCGACCCGGAGTCGCCGGCGTACAAGCAGGCCCGCGAGGCGTGCAAGTCGAAGCTGCTCGACGGTCTGGACGGCATGCAGTGAAGGGCCGCACCGCCTTCCTCGCGCTCGGCGCGGTGACCGTCGCCGGCGCCGTCACCGGGGGAGTCCTGTTCCTCGGCGACGGCGGCGACGGGGGTGCCTCCGGTAGGGGCGGCGACCTGCCGCCCGCCACCGCGACCGTCGTACGCACCGACCTCGTGCAGTCCAAGACGGTCGACGGAAAGCTCGACTTCGCCCAGCGCCGCCCCGTCAAGTCCGCCGTCGAGGGCACCGTCACGGTGGCCGCTTCCGAAGGGAAGACGCTGACCATGGGGCAGGCACTGTACGAGCTGAACGACAAGCCCGTCACCCTCCTCTACGGCCCGGTCCCGATGTTCCGCGAGATGAAGGTGGGCGACCGGGGCAGCGACGTGCTTCAGCTGGAGCGGAACCTGCGGGACTTGGGGTACGGGGCGAATCTGTACGTCGACACGCAGTACGGCAAGGACACCGAGGCCGCCGTCAAGCGGTGGCAGAAGTCCCTGAACCGTGAGGCCACCGGCAGGGTCGGCAAGGGCGATGTCGTCTTCCAGCCCGACCGGGTCAAGGTCGTCACCGCTGACGCGGCGCTCGCCGACCAGGTCGGCCCGGACACGCCCGTACTGACGGTCGCCTCCACCAAGCCGGTCGTCCGGGCGCAGCTCGACCAGGGCGACGGCGCGCTCACCTCCCGGGGCACCAAGGTCGAGGTCACCCTGCCGAGCGGGAAGACGGCGACCGGCAAGGTGGCCCGGACGGTGCGTCCCGAGGAGACCGCCTCCGGGGACGCCGCGCAGGACGGCATCACCGTCGAGGTCGTCCTGGACGGCGGGGCGAGCGCCGCGTCCGGCGAGGACGCCAAGGCGTCGGCGAGCGTGAAGTTCGTCAGCGAGGCGCACAAGGGAGTCCTCGCGGTCCCCGTCGAGGCGGTCGTCGCCCTGCGCGGCGAGAACGGCGGCTACGGCCTCCAAGTCGTCCAGGGCGCCACCTCGAAGATGGTGCGGGTGGAGACGGGCATGACCACCGACGGACAGATCGAGGTCAGCGGCCCGGACGTGCGCGAGGGCATGAAGGTCGGAGTGGCGAAGTCATGACGCCGGCCCCGGTGATCGAACTGCGGGACGCCACCAAGTCCTACCCCGGTGGCGTCC